>JAFYYS010000011.1 GCA_017546025.1 Lachnospiraceae bacterium
GGGATGCTTTCCGATTCTCTTCCGGACCGTTACGGAACACGGCTTTTAGAGCGCGCATTTGCCGAGCGGGGCCGCGAAGCCGAAAGCATTCTCGCCGTGGAACGACTTTGCTATACGGGCTCCAGGGGGATGGGCGCGCTTGAGTATCGCCCGGAGGATTCCCTCGTTACCACCGTTAACGAGAGTCTTGATTTGGATGTGCTTGTACGGGCAGCATCCGAAGTCCTTTCGGAACGGGAGCAGCTGCGCGCTTCGTCCTCGGACATCCGACAGTTGATCAGCGTCGGCACTTCTGCGGGAGGCGCCCGTGCAAAAGCTGTTATTGCCTGGAACCGCGAGACCGGAGACGTCCGCTCCGGCCAGATTGCTTCGCGTCCCGGCTATGAACACTGGATTGTCAAATTCGACGGCGTCACCGGGAATCGTGACCACGGCGACAAGGATGACGGGACGGAATTCACACGGATCGAATATGCGTATCATTTGATGGCCGTTGCGGCCGGAATTGACATGTCTGAATGTCTTCTGCTTCGCCAAGCCGGCAAATACCATTTCATGACGAAGCGCTTCGACCGAATCGGCGATTCCGGTGAGAAGCTGCACATGCAAACGCTCGGCGCGCTGGCGCACTATGATTTCAACGACCCCGGCACGAACAGTTATGAGCAGGCAGCGCAGGTGCTTTACCGCCTCGGAATGGGCAAGAAGGAGGCGGAGCAGCTGTACCGCCGGATGGTCTTTAATGTGTTGGCCCGAAATCAGGACGATCACGTAAAGAACATCTCCTTTTTGATGAACCGTCGCGGGCAGTGGTCGCTTGCGCCGGCATACGATGTCACATTTGCCCTCGATCCCGATAACTACTGGCTTCGCCGCCACCAGATGAGCGTGAACGGCAAACTCGACAACCTCACTGCAGAGGACCTTCTCGCCTCGGCGGGCAGCATGAACCTTTCGGCGGTCAGGGCGAAACGCATTCTCGGAGAAGTTGCCGATGCGCTTGCCGGGTGGTCCCGCTTTGCCGAAGAGGCTTCCGTGACCGAATCGGTCATGAACGCAATCCGAGAACGGTTTCTGTTCTGATTAATTCTATTGTTTTGAGAAATTAAATGTCAAAATCCGAGATAAAGTTCTAAATTCGATACTTTATCTCGGATTCTTTTTATCGTTAAAACAGGTTTTACTCGTACCGGAACTCCCGGAACACGGCCGTGCCGCCGGGTTCCTTCGTCGCGAAGACGCAGAGACCAAAGCGGGCCCCTGTAAAATGGTCGAGCCGGAACACAAGCTTGTGCGGCTCTCCGAACCTTACGAACATTCCGTCCTTTTCGTAGGAAAATGTGACCTCGTCCTTCATGTCGGTGAAATCCGCATCAATCTTAAGCCGTACAACCGGTCCGTCAAGCGGGATTCGGTCGGTTATTGTGCCCGGCTCGTGGTCACTACTGCCGATGCCGAAGCCTTTGACCGCTTCCTCGCGGACAAGCCGTACAAGACTGCAGCTGCCGTTCTCTTTTGCAATTCCGATCATGCCGTATTTGCCCTGAAGGGCAATCAGCCCGGCAATGTCGCCGTCCTTAAGCCCCGTCGCGTCTACCGTTACCGTGCCGCTGCACGTAGGATATGCCATCCTCTGCGTAAGCGTGTTTCTTGCCTCGGTCGGATTAACAGAGACCGTTCCGGTCGTAACCGAAAGCCCGCCCTCAGGAAGAACCTTCCATAAAGCACTGTCCGGAATGTGGTTCCACTGCCACTGCGGCCTAAGGGAACCTTTGAAATCATCCGATGTGAAAAGCGGCTCGTAGGAATAACCGGGCTTCAGATCCGGCGTCTCAAAAGTCTTCGGAATGATGCCGTCGTCGCCGAATACCGGGAAAGGCACCTCTTCTGAAAGAACAGCCGTTTCTCCGGTAAGCCCGTCCCGGAAATCCGGTGCGTAAGCGCCGGGGATGACCGCTCCCGTAAGGGCGTCGTGGCATTTGCCATCGAAACGGGTGGTAAAGCGAACCGGCACAAGCACCGGCACGCGGCCGATGGCGCCCGAATCGCGAAACATGATTGAATACCAGCGTCCGTCGGGCGCATCGACGATGCCGCCCTGCGCAACGCCCTGGCCGTGATAGCCCATATCGTCGCTGCAGACGTCACATCCGATGTACGGGCCCTCCACGCGGTCTGCCGTGAAGACCGCCTCGGTCCGGCGCGACGTCGATTTCGGCCAGTGGATTAACGTGATGTAATAGCGGCCGTTGATTTTGTAAAAATGCGAACCCTCGTAGCCAAGGAACACCTTCTCCGGGTCGTCACGGATGATGACGGTGTCGATGCCGCCTCCCTTCGGGGCGCTCAGTTCCTCGTTAAGCTCGGTCAGGTGAATCTGCATGTTGCCTGACGTCAGAAAAACGCGTCCGTCGTCATCAAACAGAAGCGACGCGTCGTGAAAATAGCCCTTAATCCGCTTATGCACCCACGGGCCCTCAATCGCGGGCGCCGTGTAAAGGTGCGTGTCCTGCTGCCCGTGGCTTACGAACAGCACGTAAAAACGGCCGTCGTGATAGCGGAGTGACGCGGCCCACATGCCTTTGCCATAGGCGTTTTCGGTACCGCTAAGGTGCTCGGCCCCGGTGTCGTCAATCGCATCGAAGATGCGCGCCGCAATCTCCCAGTGCACCAGGTCGTACGAGCGGAGAATCTCGCCGCCCGGAAAAAAATACATGGTCGTGCTGACCATATAAAACGTGTCGCCGACCCGGATGACGTCCGGATCGGGATAATCGGTTTTCGTAATCGGGTTCATCATCATTCCTCTTTATTCGCGCAATTCAGGAACAGGGAACCCCTCTCGGGATTCCCTGCCATTTTAAAAGTTAATCGTTTTCGGCGGCTCCATGAAGGAGGAAAATGTGGCGGTTCCACCGTTAAAATAAAACACCTCGGTGTTTCCGTCGTCCTCGTTGTACATGCCGCGAAGCTGCGGATATGCATCGAGCATCGCCTTCTTCGCTTCCCGTCTCTCGTCGGCAATCAGCTCGCCGGCAACGCGGATCCATTTGCCGTTTGCAAACGCACAGATTTCAGCCTTCGGATTCTCGTGCAGCTGCTTCGATACCGGCTTTACCTTACCGGTCTGGATGTAAAGCTTTCCTTCAAACAGAAGCACCGTGCCGAACGGACGAACCCTGGGCTGATCCCCCTCAACCGTAGCGAGATAGTAAGTCCCGCACTCCTTCAAAAAATCATAAATCTCCTGCATATATGCCTCCTTTCCGCTTTCGCGGTCATGATTCAAAAGGTATTCCGTCTTCCCCTTCTTCCTCGTCGGGGTCCTCATTTGTCTTCGCCTGAATTAAAAACGCCGCGCACGCAACGCACATGCCGATGAAAAGCATCACGATTCCGGCGATTGTGTAAACCTTCATGAAACGGTTCGTCGTGCCGTAGATTTCCACGACACCCATCGCAATCGAGCCGACCGTCAGCGTTGCAACGCCCGAATAAAACAGGTTGCAGCCGGCCCGGATGCCCTTTTCGTAAGGGATGTCCGTCATCAGCTCGGAAAAACTCAGCGCGAGCGTCGGCACAAAGCCGAGGAAGAACGGATATAAAAACGCCAGAATCATCGACATCGAATAGATGCCGTGACCGTACCATTCGTAGATGACTCCGAAGATTGCCACGAAAACCGATACGGCGAGGAAGATGATCCAGTGCTTTCTGAACTCTCTATCGCACGTATACAATATCCGTTACCTCCTTCTCAAGATACGTTCCGTAGGAAGTAGGGAAATTGACAACCCGGCCCCTGAACCACATCGTCGAAGAGCCGCCGCCGTCCAGATTGTACACCTTCGTGCAGCCGAGCCGGAGCATGAAATCCGCCAGCTGATAGAGCGAAATGCCCGGGCTCCAGTCGGTCCGCCCGTCGGCCGTCACGATGAAATAGTGAAGCGGCTCGACCATGCCGATTGCCGTTCTCGGGTTTTTGGCAAATGCCAGCTTGACCTCTTCATACTGCCCGACCTTGATCTCGGAATTGTCAACGAGAACCGGTCCGAACGTCAGCGCCTGCCACGTTCCGCGGGCCACCAGGTCCTCCGCCTTGTCCTTGTCGTAGGCGGTGAAATAGAAATCGCCGTCCGGCATGATGCAAAGCACGTCGCGGCTTGTCTGCTCGTATTTCTTGGCGCGGTACAAAACGCCGTTTCGGATGACGTAGCCGCCCTCGCGGGAGCCGTAATTGTCCCCGTTGATGGCCAGAACGGCATCCTTATTCTTCGCCATTACGGACGGTTTCTGCTCGATGTTCCGCCCGAATTTGTCCTTGGCAAATGCCGTATAAATGTACTGTGCGGAGCTGACCCAGACCTCCGCAACATGAATATCCGTATTGTGCTCGCGGTAATCGCTCAAGGTCACCGAAAGATGGTCGTTAACATAGTAAATATCCGTCTCGATGACGGTATCTGAAAAATGCGACGGCGTCGGCGTAGGTGTCGGCGTACTCGTCGGTTCCGGGGTCGGCGTAGCATCCGGATCATGCTTCACAATCTGCACCGGCGTCGGCGTTGCCGTCGGGGACGGCGTCGGCGCAACCGATGTAAACATGGAGAGATTCATCCCCGTTGCATTGTCCTGGAACGTCCTCTGAATGACGAAAACATCCATCATGACATAGACCGTCCAGCCAACCAACAGCACGGAGAAAATGATCGCCCACAGCGGTTTCTGCTTTTTCATCTTCGGCTTCTCCTGGGTTTCTACCGTAATAAGAGCTTCACGGATGATGACTTTCACAAAATTTTAACATATTTCGGAGGAAAAGAAAAGATTTTTCTGCTTCGCAATCAGCTTACCGGATTCCTTAATGACTCCCTTAGCAGAAATGATTGTCGTTATGGTACTATAGCTTGTATTTGTCTCCTTCCGTTCCACATGGCTGCTCCGCCATGGAACTGAAGCCAATAAAAACTTATTAAAAGTTCCATGAGCCGGTATGTCATGGAACTAAAGCAAGTAAAAATCCACCTCCCGTACCACGCAGACTTTATGATTTGGAACTAAAGCCAATAAAACTATTCTAAAAGTACCACGATCCTGTGCGCCATGGTACTAAAGCTAGTAAAAAACCACCTCCAGTTCCACGCGGGCGCTATGACTTGGAACTAAAGCCAATAAAACTATTCTAAAAGTTCCACAATCCTGTGCGCCATGGAACTAAAGCCTGGAAAAAGACGTCTCCAGTTCCATGCAGGCATCTGTACATGGTACGGGAGCGGATATAATCTTGCTAAAAGTTCCAAACGCTGGTACGCCATGGTACTAAAGCAAGTAAAAAAACTCCTCTCGTTCCACGCGGATGCAATGACTTGGAACTAAAGCAAGTAAATACTTGCCAAAAGTTCCACGATCCTGTGCGCCATGGTACTAAGGCCTGAAAAAGATGTGCTTTGGTTCCATTCGAGCCTCAAACTTGAAAGAATGCTCCCATCCCGCATCCCCGGGAAAAGAAAAGAAGCCGTCGCGGCTGCGACGGCTTCCCGAAATTATATAATCTTATCTCCTTAAGAAATCACGCTTTTTGTATAAGAGTTGACATACTGCAACAACGGCAGCCAGCAAAAGAATCCAGCTAAAGTTGCCGCTTGCGGCCTGCTCGCCGGTCTGCGGGGAGCGGACCACGCCCTTTCCGGTTCCTTCCTTAACGGGAATCTCGGAATTCTTCGCCATCTGGTGGCCGGGGTCGGTCAGGCTTGTATCAATCATGACGAGGACGCCGTCCGGGACCGGATTTCCGTCCATGTCGCAGATGACACCGCCGCTCATGCGGAAGTAGATGTCAAATGCCACGTCGTAGTTGGCAGGAGCACAGTCCTCATGCAGACGGTACGTTCCGTTCGGAAGATCCTCGAGGATGGTGCGGCTTGCCGTACTCGTCCAGGTGATGGTGTTCTTCGAAGCAACATAATCCGTTCCGCCGGAATTGGATGCTCTCTTGATATCGCTCAGATCAACGCCCTCGGTGAAAGCGGTCAGCGTCAGGCGTGCGCCTTCGAGCTCCTGGTTCTTCTCGGTTACTTTGGAGAAGATGCCGTGTCCGGTCTGCGGCTCATCGGGATTCTTCGGAGTCGCGGGCTTCGGAGTCGGTGTAGGTCTTCTGTACGGCACCGGAGTAGGCGTTGCGGTAGGTGTATTCGGCTTCGGCGTAGGAGTCGGCGTTGCGGTTGCAACGTTCTTCTGCGGCACCGGAGTAGGAGTCGGAGTAGAGGTTGCCGTAAGCTTCTGCGGAACCGGGGTAGGAGTAGGCGTTGCAGTTGCCACGTTCTTCTTCGGTGCAGGCGTAGGAGTGGACGTTGCCACATTCTTCTTCGGTGCAGGCGTAGGTGTGGACGTTGCTACGTTCTTCTTCGGTGCCGTAGTAGGCGTAGGTGTTGCTTCATTCTTCTTCGGCGCCGTAGTAGGTGTCGGGGTCGCGGTGTTCTTCTTCGGCGCCGGGGTAGGCGTGGAAGTCGGAACAGGCGTTACCTTCTTTGTGGGCTCAGGCGTCGAAGTAGGCTTTTCGGTAGGCGTAGGGCTTACCTTCTTCGGCTCGGGCGTAGGCGTGTCGGTCGGTGTCGGGCTTGCTTTCTTGCCGTTATTCGTCGCAAGCGTGCGGTTGCACGGATAGAAGTGCGCCTCACTCGTAGAGGTAAAGCTCTTTGCGATGACGCCGCCCTCGTAGTTACCGGAGTAATTCGTCACATTTGCCGACGGCGCAATCAGATGACCGGCCTGCCCCATGACGGACAGGGACGTTGCATCCGGGAAGTTCCAGAACAGGTTCATTCCGGTCAGGTTCAACTGAATGTTGTACTGGCTGTCTGCGCCCGGGAAATTGAAACGGAACGAGTTTCCGATGTCGCTGTTGCCGATCTTGATGCTCCAGCCGTTGAACTGCGCGCCGCTTCCTGCGCCGGTTACGGATACACACAGGATGTGCTTTCTGAACCAATCGTAGGAAGGTGCTTTGATCTGCAGGCTGTTCAGCTTGGAATACGGAACCGTAATATAAACGTCTTCGTTTCTGTTGGTCAGATCGATGACATTTCCGGAAATCTCTTCACCGCGTTCTGCAAGTGCTTTCGATTGTGCTCTCAAGGAAGAAAATGCGGAAGACATGCTCAAAAAGCCGGAATTCTGTACGGCAGGATTGCCGCCGAAATCTGCTTTTCTCGTGCCGTAATATACGGTACGGTCTGAGCGCTTCTTCAGATTGTCGTTCAGGGCACCGTTGCCGACGCCGCCGGACTCCCAATTCTTGATATAAGAAGGATAGATTGCCATATCGCCGAAGAAATTGGAGTTCGTGTACGTTCCTCCAACAGCGATGGCTCCCATGATATGATTGTTTGCGTTGAAATTGTTTTCAACAAATACGCTGTATTTGCTCAAAATGTTCGAAGCGTTGTAGCCGCCTGCGAACTTTGCCCCGCTCGATGCTTTCGCCGGGGCCTCAAGTAACCCGAAGGCGAGCACCAGAGTAAGCACAATGCTTACCAGTCGTCCCTTTCTCAGATAGTGCATGTTTCCTTCTCCTCTTTCGATAAACAGTAATCCGATTTTTCATCCGCAGCTTCCCGACTGCGGTCTTTCTTTTAATCCTTAATGTCCAAAACCCGTTTGCCTGCCACGGTGTAGCGGCGTCCCTCGCCGCAGGTGGAAAGCACGAGTATCGTATCGTCGTCCGTGGGCGCCGGTGTCGAAACGTATGCCTTCTCAGGGTTCTCCTCATTAACCCTTTTAAGGAACCTTGCGGTTTCGTAACCGTCGAATGCGTCGAATACCCATTGTCCGTTACGCTCCACATAGTCCTCGGAAAGCAAATGCTCCGGTTCCAGGTGCGATACAACCACAACCTCATATACCATCACGCGTCCTTCCTGATAAAGGAAGAAGAACGGATGTGTTTCCCGGAAATCCGGATCCGAGTACTTTTTGAGGCTGCCGAACATCGTTCCGTTCAGCATGTTGTGTCCGTATATGATTGTGAATCGGTCATCAAGCGTGGTGCTGTTGCAATTCTGGATGTACAGGCATCCGGGATACCCCTTCGAGTGGTCCAGATTGTAGTGGAGGTAGTAGTCTTCCTTTTCGCTCTTCAGCACCGGATAATCGATGATGGTGTCCGGAATCGCGATGTAAGCGAAGATGTCCTTATTTTCCTTATGAAGAATCCCGAAATCCGGACGGATTGTCAGGAAGTCTTCATATTTCTCGGCGATCATTGCGTAAAGCATTTCTTCCGCCGAAGGACCGGTCGGTTCAATCGTCGGCTCGGGAGTCGTCCCGGGCTCTTCCGTCGGCTTCGCTGCCGTCTGAACCGGCGTCGTCGTCACGAAGGCCTTTTCTTTCAGGTCTTCGAACGCTTTCTGGTGTTTGTCGGCTTTGTACTGCGTGTATTTCAGATATCCGAAATAACCTCCGCCTCCGAGAACCGCCAGAATCAAAAGAACCAGCACGATTCTTCTGACTGTTTTACCGCGGTCCGAAAGGCCACGCACACTTCCGCTCATACAAACTGCTCCTCCTGCCTGCTAAGGCGCAGACAAATACCATAACTGACACACCACTGTTGCATCATAACAGACCTGATAACGGGAAGTCAATAACCGCTTCGACGGAAATTGTGAAAAAAGTGTGAAAACTCTATTAACGAAAACGGGCCGTTATGACGGGTTTTGACGGGTTTCGTTGCATTTTCCACCAATAATTTGTTAAAAATATGAATAAGATGTTCATTTTTTGTTGTTTCTTATCCATTTCCAAAGCGCAGGACAGGAAAATACAACAACAAAAAAGAGGCCCCGGTAATACCGGAACCTCTGAAATCATCTTTATGTTGTGTTTAACTTACTTTCCGTCACCAAGATAGCGGATGACGTTCTCCTCATAGGTGTCCATGACCTCAACCTTGCAGTCGCAGTTGGACTTCTTGAGGTTGTTCATGCGAAGGCGGAACCACCACTGCTTGTACTCGATCGACATATCCGGATCCGGGTACGAGAAGTACTCGGGGCACGGAAGCTTGCCGCACTGCGAGCAGTCGTGAAGACCTTTCTTCGCGGAGCAGTCATAATAAGGGCACGGCGTCGTGTTGCCGAACATCTGCTGCCAGAGGGGCAGTCCCTTCCGATTCCGGCAGCCGTCGCAGGTCACGCCGTAATCGTCGCACTTTCCGCAGAACGTGCCGCACGGATTGATTTCCTGCTTCTGCTCCTCCATAAGGCCCTCGCCCATCAGCTCTTCGGGAAACTCCAATCCGTATTTCGCAAACTCTTCTTTAATCTTTGTATAATCCATCCCATAATCGCGCAGACCGGTCTGCGCCCTCCTTCTCCCTTTCATAAGTCGCGGCACCTGCCGCGCGCAAATCCACCACCAATATAATTATATCACGAAAAAAACCGCGGAACAAGAATCGCGGCACCGTCTTCGCACGCCTTTGGAAAATGCAATATTATCTGTCATTTCCCTTTTTGACGAAACGCATTCCTCCCCGAAGGGCAACAAAAGAGAAGCGCCGAAAAGCCTTGCGCCTTCATTCCTTTTTCGGTATACTGAAGGGAAAGAATTCCTGCTTAGGGGGCATTATGAGCAAGCTTAACTATCCTGACATTTTTACATTTCAAGACGGAACGGAACTAAAAGGCCCAAAGGAATGGGCAGCACGCGCTGATGAGCTTCGGGCACTTTATGAAAGCGAGATGTACGGCTTTTGGCGCGAAGGCGAGCAGGTCAGCTGCACGCTCGCGGACGAAGGCGCTTTGATGATTTCATTCTTCGGCACGGTGCCTGCGGAGGGTGCGAAGAATCTGACCGTTACGGTATCAAAGGACGGCCGCACGGCATCCTGGTCGCTGCCGGTATTCCTGCCGGATCCAGAGAAGGTTCCCGCTCCCGAGGGCGGTTATCCGTGCATCATCGCGATGCATCCGCTTCCGAGCATGCAGTATGCGCTTGACCGCGGCTATGCCGTGTTCGCCAATAACAGTTCGCTCGTTGCTTCCGATGATACGAAGCACGAGGGCGCCTTCTATGAACTTTACCCGTACGGCGAAGATCCCGCCTCGCAGACCGGCGTTCTGATGGCCTGGGCCTGGGGGCTTTCGAAGATTCTCGATGCGATCCTCGGCGGCGCCGGCAAGGCGCTTAACGTAAATCCGAACCTGTCGATTGTGACCGGCGTATCCCGCTACGGCAAAGCAACTGCGGTTGCGGGCGCTTTCGATCCCCGCTTCCGTATGGTTGCGCCTTCCTGCTCCGGCGCAGGCGGACTGGCGCTCTACCGGTTCTTCTCCGAAGGAAAGGTATACGACTTCTCCTCAATCGGCGGCAGCAGTGAATATACCTATCAGCAAAACGAGCCGCTTTCCTGTCTGCAAAGCGACGCGGAACGCGGCTGGTTCAATGATCGTTTTCTTTCTTTTAAGACGCCCGAAGCGATTCCGCTTGAGCAGCACGAGCTGGCTGCACTTTCGGCGGGTGCCGACCGTTGTTATTTCTTAATTGCTTCGGCGCAGAGCGAGGACTGGGTCAACGCGCCGTCCATGTGGGAATGCTATAAGCTGGCGGACCGCCTGTACGAATTCCTCGGCCTTTCCGACCGCTTCGCGGTTCATGTCCATAAGGAAGGCCACGCCGTCCTCGAGGAAGATCTCGCGCTGATGCTTCCGTATTTTGAAAAGATGATCTGCGGAAAGGATGTCGACGTTGATCTCGCCGCCCTGAAGACGTCCGTCTTTGCGGGACAGGAGAAGTAAAAAGCGGTGCGGAAGGAAACCCTTTCGCACCGCCTTTAAAGCCCGGTTACCGGATCGATGTAATTCCGAGATCCGTATCAATCGTGTACATGTTATAGAGGAACAAAACGTCGGTCACGCCGTTCTCGGCGATGAAATCCGAAACCTTGCCTCTGTAATATCTCGTATCAAAAACATAAACCGTCTCAAAGTGCTCACTAAGGAAAGGAATCATGCAGTTCGCATAGCTGTCCTTGATTACGGCGAGCACTTTTTCTGTCTGCGCGTTTTCGTTGTGCACCTCAACGAACGTGTTCTGGTTGTTGAGGAAGTACGAGTATTTGTCCTTCTTAGAAAGGTACTCGGGCGCATACAGACTGTCGGTCTCAAGCTTCTTATCGGAGTAAGTGACCCGAAGCGAAAGCCGGTCGCTCTCAAATGCCGTAATCGTGTCGGGCTTAGCCGTAAGGTCATTCACCTTTGAGGCAAATGTGCCGCGAAACTCCGTGCTTACCGTCTTCTCCGTGAACTGCTCTCTCGCAAGCGGCTCAAAGCCGAAGCTCTTAATGATCTCACGGTACGCGAGATAAGCGCCGTACGTGGTCCAGTGGTGGTCAAGCTTATAGAAAAGCTGCTCATCCCCGGCATTCTTCAAAGCGCTCGCAACATCAACCCAGGAAAAATCGCCTTCGCCGAGGGAATCGGCATATTCCTGCACCGATTTCTCAACAGCCTTCCGGTCGGCCTCCTGGTCGGCATTCTTCGCCGTGGCCGGAAGCTTGTCCGCATAGACGGTCACGGCCGTCGGAACGAGCACCGCGCGGACCTTCTTCTCCGTTGTCCGCTCAACCAATCTCTTGATTGCCCCTTCAATGCGGGCTTTATTCTGCAGTCCGTCATACTCTTCGATATAATAGCCGTCTTCGCACATATAAATGTTGTTGATGCGGTTTCTTCCCGTCGTCCGCTCATAAACCGTCTTCACGGTCATGAAAACATCACGCAGGATGAAATGATCCGAAACATAGGTCTCGGTATTGTCCATGAAGGAGCCGTCCTTGATCGTATCCGCCGAAAGCTTCGGGGCAGACTCGAGGACGCGGTTCTCATTTTCCGAAAAATCCTTCTTCGGCGCGAAGATTGTCGCAAGGGACAGCAGAAGGGTAATGCCCGCGAGCACGGCAACTAACGTTGTTTTAATCGTTCTGTTCATGCGCGCACCCCCTTAAAACCTGAAGTACAGGAACGGATTGTACGTATCCGCCACCATGTACGAAACCGTTACGAGGAACAGCACCGCAATCAAAACGGCATAGCAGGTTCCGAGAATCCACTGCGCTCTCTTACCGACCGTCTCGAGCTTTCTTTTAAGAAGCGGGAACAGCGGCAGGCTGACAAGAATCGCAACGAAAAGCACGAAGCCGTAGTTCTGCAGGTAGAACAGAATCTCACTGCTGCAAACGCCGCCACGTGCCGTGAACATATGGCTGAGGTAAGAGGCCATCTTCCTGAAATCTTCGATGGCGAACACGGTAAAGCCGACCACCACGATGAAGCAGAGATAGATGTGCCGGAGTACCTTCGGCGCCTTCTCAAGCTTCTTTCCGTAAACGAACTTCTCAAGGCATAAAAGGATGCCGTAGTACACGCCCCAAAGGACATAGTTCCACGACGCGCCGTGCCACAGACCCGTAAGGAACCAGACTACCGCGAGGTTGAAAATCTGCCGCGGCACCTTGCACCGGTTGCCGCCGAGCGGGATGTAGACATAATCCCGGAACCACGTCGACAGCGAGATGTGCCATCTGCGCCAGAAATCGGTGACGGAATCCGCCGCAAGCGGGTATTTGAAGTTTTCGTTGAAATGGAAGCCGAGCATCTGCCCGAGTCCGATGGCCATATCGCTGTAGGCCGAGAAATCCAGATAAAGCTGCAGGGTAAATGCGACCGCTCCCATCCAGGCAAATGCCATGCTCGGATTGGCAGCAGCTGTCGCGTCATCAAAAAGTGTCCCGAGGCGGTTCGCAAGAAGGACCTTCTTCATCAGGCCGTAAAAGAACCGCATCGCGCCGTCGACAACCTCGTCACGGCGGATTGTGCGCTCGTGAAGCTCCTGCTTCACGGTCTTATAGCGGACGATAGGACCCGCAATCAGCTGCGGGAACATCGAAACGTACATCAGGTATTCGAAATAATTCTTCTCAACCGTAACCTCACGGCGGTACAGATCGATTGTATAGCTCATGGTTTGGAACGTGAAGAAGCTGATGCCGATCGGAAGCGCAATGTCGCGAAGCGGAATCATGACGCCCGGGATGGCATTTACCATTCCCACAAGAAAGCCTGCGTATTTGAAAAATGCCAGGCAGGACAGGTCGATGACAACAGAGCATACAAGACAAAGCTTCCGCTTCTTCGGCGCCTGATCAAAGCGGTTCATGATGCGGCCGATGGTATAGTCCGACAGCGTCATGCCGAGCATTAAAAAGACATATACCGGCTCTCCCCATGCGTAAAACACAAGGCTGAACGCCAAAAGGGCATAATTCTTCGCCCGTTTCGGGAGCACATAGTAGAGCACCAGAAACAGCGGCAGGAAGAGAAAGTAAAAGAATAAACTGCTGAATACCATAAAAGTACGTCCTTGTAAAAACGGGAAGCCGAACGCTTCCCGCTGTGTTTTCCGTAAAATCCCGACTGCTTCGGGTTATTTCGCCGTGACCATCTCGTTTACAATCTTTTCAAGCTCCGTAACCTTCGAGGACATGATCATGTAAACAAAATCGCCCTTCACGCCGACAACGCTTTTCTTCGCAATGACGGCCTGCTCGGGAACATAAGACTCCAACATCATCGTCTGGTCGCTTACGTAATCCGAAAGCGTCTTTTTGACCGTCTCGGGGTCGACGCCGTCCTTAACCTTAACCAAAACAATGTTCTCGGCGAGAAGAATGTTCTCGCAAATCACATAGACAAATTCCTCAAAGTTCTCAGTCTCAAAGCCGAACGTGTTCAGCAGGTCTTCATCGCTGAGCCTGACCATCTTCTCGGGGAACGTTACCTGCTCCTCCATCTTTGCGTAAACTTCCTCAGGAGTCGCGGGCTTCGCGGCAGGCTCTTTCTCATCCTTTTTGCCGCAGGCTGTGAGTCCGATCATAACAAGAATCAGTAACAGTGCCGTTATCTTTTTCATTTGAATCCCTCGTAGTATTCTTTCTGAAGCTCTTCTCTTGCAAGCTTCTCCAGCTGACTGTTCCAAAACTCATATCCGTCGGATGTCAGATGCACATTGGTTCCGTCGGAAATGGCCTTGCCGTTTTTATAAAGAATCAGATTTCCGTTCGCGTCACAAAGCTCGGACTCGACATCCACGTAAGTCCAGCCGTTCTCATCGCACATTTCCCTAAGCCGTTCGTTGGCCTTGTGAATGTTGTCGTTGCACAGTCTGCCGATGAACTGCATGTCCTTTCTCATCGGCGTGATGCTCAGAATATAAAACTTCGCGTTCGGCGTGGTCTCTTTGATATGCTCAATCAAAGCCTTGTAATTGTCAATGAAGCCGTCCACAAGCGTGATTCCGATGTCATTCGGTCCGAAAAACATGATCACCCTTGTTTTGCCGGTCTCAGGAATGGCCTCCCAAAGATTCACCCGCTCCCCGCGGTACTTGGGACAGCACGCCTGGTCGCCCGGATGCAGTGTCTTTACATCCTTCACGGCGATTCGGACGCAATAGCTGCCGATGGTCAGCCATTCGGATGTATTGCGGTCTCCGAAGATTTCCGGCTTCACGGACGGGCCTGCGCGGAAGCGGAAATGATGCAGAAGGGAATCCCCACAGAATACGGCGTCTTTAAAGAAATCCTTCGGGTCGAAATCGCTCAGCTCCTTCACCGGAATCGGCGTAGGGGTCGGTATAGCGCTCGGCGTCGGCGACGGGGAGGGTGACGGAGAAGGCGTCGGCGTACCGGTCGCCGTTACTTCCGTCGGGGTTGTCTCCGATTCGGCCGAAGCCTGATTCACACGTCCCGCATTGCTGCCGCTGCAGGAGATCAGAACCCCTGCTGCCAAAACGATTGCCGTAATCAGAAATGCCGTCTTTTTCATAATGCCTCGAAGTGTTTTTCTATGTTTCTTTACAAACCCGCTTCCTATAGTAACAAAATGCCGCCTTCAAATCAATAGGAAACATCCTTTCATCCCCGGTTTCAGGGATTAAAACAAGCCTTGTGGTCGGTTCACAAGGCTTATTCCATGTTGTCGGAAGTCCCCTCCGCTTCCGTGGCATTTTCCAATACTGTTTCGGGTATTCCCGAGGTTTCGGTCATATTCTCCGGAATCTGCTCCGGATTAAACGGCGCACCGGTCGGGTCCATCAGATATCCGTGGTGACGCTTCTTACGCATGAAGTTCGCGCATACGGTGAAGGCGCCGCAGCAGATCAGCAGGAAATAGTAGGTCAGGCCGCGGTTTAACAGAAGCGCTGCGCCGAGCCTTTCTTCCGTGTGGAACCACCGCTCCTGGATTCTGAGAAATACCGCCTCGTTCGCGCCGGCTGCGCCGGGAAGCGGCAAAGCGTCTACGGAGAGCGACAGGATGACCTGAATGGCCACGATGCCGAGCCAGTCCGCATGGCGGACGTGGAGTGCTTTGGCAACGCAGAACGTCACGCTGAAATAAGCAAGCCGCTGCAAAACCGTATAAAGGAACATCCGGGCAACAACCCATTTGTGTTCCTTCAAAAACTTGGAACCGTTACGGTACATTTCAACAGAGTATTTGGCCTTCGCTCTTGCGCGGTCCGGATGCTTTACGATGTGTAATTTCACGCCGAGCCGGATGATCTTCTCAAGAAGCGCCGAAGCCCAAGCCGGACGGAAGATGCAAAGCGTCAAAAAGAAGATGGACAAAAGCTGGAAGATTACGCCGAACGAGAACAAAACCGGCACTCTGGAAATTGTTCCCAGAACAAGTTTCGGGCGAAGCAGTAGCGTTACCAGAAAAATCAGAAGGAAGGCCGCCTTATACAGCACGGCAATGACCATGCACGCTAGCGCACCGACCAGCATATCAACGCCGAAACGGCCCATGTAAATCATCTGGATCGGCTGTCCGCCGGCCGCACCGGGCGTAATCTGCGCAAAGAAAAATTCGATGTTAGACAAAAGATAGCAGCGGAAAAGGCTGATTTTCTGTCCCATTCCGCGGAACAGAATCCGCAGCTGGACAGCCTCAGCAAACACGAAAAAGACCATCAGCAGCGCTCCGATTGCAATCCAGCACTTCTTTGCTCTTCGGAGACAGCGGATGATCTCACGCGCATCCTCTCCATGAAACATCTTATGGACGGTCAGCGCGGCAATCAGGATTATTATCAGAATCTGCAGGATGAAACCTGCTTTTTGCTTCAAAGCTTTCAAAACGACCCCACCGGTTACGGGAACTCCCTTTATATCAAAGAAAGGCTACCACAAAACCGGGGTTTTGTCAACGAAAACGCCTGTTTCCGCGGTACTTCAGGCGCGCTCCTTCAAAAAGCGGATTGCCTCACGGTATCCCGCAAAGCCGAGCCCCATATACGTTTTCACGCAGGCCATTCCCGCGTAGGAAATCTGACGGAAATCCTCGCGCTTTGAAACATCAGAAATATGAACCTCAACGGCCAGCACCGGAACCGCCTTCAAAGCGTCCAGAATCGCGATGCTCGTGTGGGTATAAGCGGCCGGATTAATAACGATTCCGTCATATACTCCGGGCGTTTTCTGAATCCAGTCGACAAGGTCGCCTTCGTGGTTGCTCTGCACACACTCGACGCTGACGCCTTCCTCGACTGCAACATTTTGAATATAGTCCAAAAGGTCCACATAGCTGTCACTGCCGTACACGTTCGGCTCGCGCATGCCGAGCATATTGATGTTGGGACCGTTGATCACAAGGATTTTCATGCTTTACCTCCCAAGATGCCAAGAATGGCTTCGGCCTCCGCCGCGCCCCCGCCGCCTTCCGTAACGGTCACGGTCGCATCTGAAAAATGACGATACATCGGTTCCCGTTCCGCGGCTAATTCTTCAATCGGACGCCACTTTGAGAGCGGCCGGTGGTCCTTCGCCAGGTTTTTCGGATCGCGGTAAAGCCGTATCACCGTTCCGTTCTGATGAAGGATGTTATAGTTCTCCTCTCTCGTCACGGCGCCTCCGCCCGTTGAGAGGATAATACCGGAAAGTCCCGCCAGTTCTTTAAGAACTGCCGTTTCGTTGGTCCGAAAGACTGCTTCCCCGTTTGCAAGAATCTCTTCCTCGGGGGTTTTGCCGAATTTCGTCCGGTAATATGCGTCCGCGTCGTAAACCGGCTTGCCGGTCAGCTCGCCGAGCCTTTTTGCGACGGTTGATTTGCCGCAGCCGGGCATGCCGATCAGGACGATGTTTGCAAGCTCCTTCGTGAGCGTCTCGTAAATCCGGTCAATTTCACCATCGTCAATCGGTGCTCCGGTGAACCGTTCCGCGCTCCTTTTAGCCTGCGCGACAAGCATGTAAAGGCCGTTCTCGTAAGCAATTCCGCGCTTTTTCGCGGCAAGCAGAAGCTCTGTACGGAGCGGATTATAGATGATATCGAGGACGCCCTCCAGCTTCGGGAAGACATCTAAATCAAGCGGACTGACGCCGGTATTCGGATACATGCCGACCGGGGTCGTATTTACCACAAGCGCGGCGTCACGATGCCGGTCGAGATTCGTATAGTTGTTCTCGCCGGAACGGCTGATGACCGTGACCTCGGCCCCCTGTTCGTTAAGGACATGGCAGACCGCAACCGATGCGCCGCCGCTTCCGAGAACGAGCACCTTGCGGCCCTTAACGGGCACGCCGGCACGCTCGAGCATCTTCTGAAAACCGTAAACGTCGGTGTTGTCGCCGAAGAGTCGTCCCGAGGCGTCTTTTACGATGGTGTTGATGCTTCCGACCTTTGCCGCTGTCTCACTGACCTCGTCCATATAGGCGAAAACCGTCTTTTTGTAGGGGATCGTCACGTTTAATCCGCTGAATTCCCCGTTTCGCAGGAAGCTTTCCACTTCCTCCGGCTTTTTCTCAAAAAGGCAATAGTCATACGAACCGAGCATCTTATGAATGCGCGGCGAATGGCTGTGTCCCAGTTTTTCTCCTAACAGTCCGCAGGATTGCATCTCAGATTTCCTCGCTGTAGCTGCCCAGATACTGGAAGAACTCGCACGTTTCCTGAAGCTCTCCGATGAGTCTTGTGAGGTTCGGCGAGTAAACCGGCGTATCCAGATCGAAATAGAACATGAACTCAAACTCGCGCTCCGGAATCGGACGGCTTTCGAGCTTGTTCAGGTTGATGCCGAGCGCATAGAAGCGGGAGAGCATCCGGTAAAGGGAACCCTGTTCGTGCGGTAAGGTCATCATAAGGCTGGTCCGGTTGGCGCCGGGATAGATTTCAAGATCCTTTGAAATGCAGATGAAACGGGTGTAGTTGTTATCCGTATTCTGCACGGAATCGGCAAGGCTGATTAAGCCGTACTGCTTGCGGCTCTGATCCGTTGCAAGCGCCGCGATGTCCGTTCTGCCGCTCTCCGCCACCATCTTGGCAGCAGTTGCGGTATTCTCGCACGCGATGACGCGGACGTCCTTCAGACCGCTCAGGAATGCCGAGCACTGCTGGATTGCCTGTTCGTGCGAGTAAATCTCGCGGATGCCCGAAAGCGTTGCGCCGGGAAGCGCCAAAAGGTTATGGTTAATCTTCAGGCGGACGCTTCGCACGATATAGAAATGATGTTTCATCATCAGGTCATAGACCATGTTCACGGAACCGGCATTGCTGTTCTCAAGCGGAATCACACCGTACCGGCAGAGTCCCTTCTCAACTGCCTGGAATACCGATTCAAAGCCGGAGCAGAAGAAAATCTTGGGATAACGGAAGATTTTTTCGCAGGCCGCCTGCGAATTGGCGCCCGTAACGCCCTGGCAGGCAACACTCGGATTGTCCATGAACATCTTGTCGGTCTTCTCGACTGCCTCGCGGATCCGCTCGGTCAGCTCGCTCTTCTTGTCCGCATGACGGTACTGATAGCTTCTGCTCAGCTCAAAAAGCACCGAAAACAGAAGGGGCGTGTACTCCCGCAGCTCCTCGGGGGTGTTATCAAGAACGTTCAGAATCTTCTGGCGCTCCCGCTCGGGGTCGCGCACCGGCAGGTTGTTCGCCTCCTTGTACTCCGCAATCAGGCGGGCCACATCCATTCTCTGTGCGAACAGTTCAAGAAGCTTACTGTCAATCCGGTCAATCTGTTCGCGGTATTCCTGCATATTCATCGGTTCAGTTCCTTTCTTCTTCCTAACAGGGCATCATATACGGCTATGGCAGCAGCGGCCTCTACACACGGCACTGCTCTCGGGACGATGCACGGATCGTGCCTGCCCTTTATTTCAAGCGTTGTCTCCTCGCCGGTCGTGAGGTCTACGCTTTTCTGCGCTTTGGCAATCGACGGTGTCGGCTTGAAAGCTGCCCGGAATACAAGCGGCATGCCATTCGTGATGCCGCCGAGGATGCCGCCGCAGCGGTTCGTCTCGGTCTGCACCTTTCCGTCCTTCATGCAAAACGCATCGTTGTTCTCGCTTCCTCTGAGCTTCGCCGCGGCAAATCCCACGCCGAACTCGATGCCCTTCACAGCCGGAATGCCGAATACGGCCTGCGAGATTCTCCCTTCCATGCCGTCAAAAAGCGGTCCGCCGAGACCGACCGGAAGTCCCGTCACGACACATTCGATGATGCCGCCGACGGAATCTCCTTCGGAAAGCGCTTTCGCGATGCATTCCTGCATCTTCTGTCCCGCTTCCGCGTTGATAACCGGAAAATCGGCCTGCACTTCCTGCGTCAGAAGATCTCCCGGATCCTCAATGCCGCCGATGGCCTGAATCCGGGCTTTAATTTCAATTCCTTCGCGTTTTAAAATCTGCTTGCAGATGCCGCCCGCGATGCAAAGCGGTGCGGTAAGCCTTCCTGAAAAATGCCCGCCGCCGCTCATGTCCGCGCTGCCGTCGTATTTGACATAGGCCGTGTAGTCGGCATGGCCGGGTCTCGGAACGGTTCTCAGGTTTGCATAGTCGCCGGGCCTAACGTTTTGGTTCCGGATGATGGCCGTAAGCGGCGCGCCGCATGTTTTTCCGTTCGCCAGTCCGCACTGGATTTCGGGCTCGTCCGCTTCTTTTCGGGGCGTCGACCACGCGTTGTTTCCGGGTGCGCGGCGTGCAAGAAACGCCTTGAGCTCGTCAAGATCAACCGCTTCGCCTGCCGGAAGACCTTCGATTGTCACGCCGATTGCCGGCGCGTGCGACTGTCCGAATATCGATATCTGAATGTTCTCACCGTAAACTTCCGACATGTTACCGCTCCCCTTTCTCTGCTGTTTTTTCTATTGTTAAGCTGTTGTAATCCGTAAAGAAGGACGGGTAGGATTTGGCGGCGCACTGCGCATCCAAAATCCGTACCGGACCGTCCGTAAGTCCTGCTGCCACAGCGGCCGACATCGCAATCCGGTGATCCTTTGCCGAATCCGTATCGCCTCCGTGAAGCTGCTTTCCGCCGCGAATCAGAAGACCGTCCTCCGTCTCGGTGATGTCTGCGGAAAGGGCGGTAAGCATCGCCGTCGTCGTCTGAAGCCGGTCGGATTCCTTCATTCGAAGCCTCTCGGCGTGTTCAATCACCGTCTCGCCGTCCGAACCCGCCCCTAGAACCGCCAAAACCGGCACAAGGTCGGGGATTTCCGAAGCATCAATCCTCTGTCCCTTAAGATTGCCGCTTCTGACAAGGACTGAGGTCTCATTTTCCACGACCTCGGCACCGAAATCCCGAAGAATCGCCAGAATCCGGCGGTCGCCCTGGCAGGAATCCTGCCGAAGCCCCGTTACCGTGATGCCCTGCTTCGAAAAAGCGCCCGCAACAAGCGGAAAAGCCGCGCCGGACCAGTCTCCCTCAACATAGGTTTCCTTCGGCGCTTTGTAGCACTGCCCTCCCGGAATCCGGTAGCCCCAATCGGTCTTTTCAAACACGATTCCGGCCTCCGAAACCGCCTGTTCCGTCATCGTGATGTACGCAACGGACTCGCGTTTTCCGGTAATGGTAAGCGTGCTGTCGCCCGAAAGCATCGGAAGAGCAAACAGAAGCCCGGAAATGAACTGCGAGGAAACATCGCCGGGAAGCGTGAAATCTCCTGCCGTAAGCTGTCCGGAAAGCTTCAAAAGACTGCCCTCCTGCGTAACGCTCACGCCGTGCTTTTGAAGTTCTCCCGTCAGCGCCCCGTGAGGCCTGTTCGGAAGCTTCCCTTCCATGACAAATGTGACACTCGCCCCGAGCGCAGCTGCCACCGGCATCAAAAACCGAAGCGTGGAGCCGCTTTCCTTACAGGGAAGCGCTCTCGGGCAGTCCGTAAACGCCTTTTGGGTGTCCTTAGCCTTCGCCTTAACGGGCTCCACCGCGATGACACCGTCGCCCACGGTGAATGTTGCCCCGAGCGCGCTCAGGCAATCCATCGTAGCCGTGATATCGTCAGACATGGTGTCGCAATTTACCTTAGCCGGCTCCTTCGAAAGCGCCGCCGTGATCAGAAGCCTGTGCGCGGCGGATTTCGAAGCGGGAGCCTTCACCTGTCCGTACCTGGTTCCGTTTTGAACCGTTTCTGTCATGCAAGGCCTCCTGCTTTGAGCCATTCGTGAAAGGTTTCTTTCGAAACCGAAAGTACTTTACAGCTGCCGACAGCCTCCGGATATACAATCCGCATCGAGGTTGCCGTATTCTTCTTATCGTTCGATACCGCGGCGGACACTTCGTCTGCCGTGAAGGCGGTTTCGGTCGGAAGACCGTACGCCTTAATAAGCTTTACAAGCCGCTCGGGAACTGTTTCGTCGCAAAAACCCATGGCATGCGCCGCACGTGCGATGATTGCCATGCCGATGGCAACGCCCTGACCATGCGGAACGGTGAACCCGCTCAAAAGCTCTACGCCGTGGCCTGCGGTATGCCCGAGATTCAAAAGCATCCGAAGCCCGCGGTCAAACTCGTCGGCCTCCACATAATCGCGCTTTACGGCGACGCAGCAGCCGATGATTTCTTCATACATTTCCTTTACCGGCTGTTCCGAAAGCCTTGAAAACAAAGGCTCTCCGAGAAGCATGCCGTATTTGATGATTTCGGCGCACCCGTTGCGGTATTCCTCTTCGGGAAGCGTCTTCAGCGTATCAATATCGCAAATCACAAGCGCCGGCTGACAGAAGGCGCCGACCTGGTTCTTTCCGCCCGGAAGGTCAACCGCGGTCTTGCCGCCGACAGAGGAATCCACCGCTGCAAGAAGCGACGTCGGCATCTGCACATACGAAATGCCGCGCTGATATGTGGCCGCGGCAAATCCTGCCAGATCGCCGACCACGCCGCCGCCCAGTGCAATCACGGAATCGTCTCTTGCAAGCCCTGCCTCGCACAGTTTCTGCAGCAGATCCCCGTAAACCGTCAGGTTCTTGCTCTGTTCCCCGCTTTTCATGACATAGGAGTATGTCTGAAAACCGGCCGCGGAAAGCGAATTAACAAGGCTTTCGCCGTATAACGGATAGACGTTGTCGTCGCTGACGACCATCAGCCGCTTCGCAGGAAGAAGCGCAGAAAGCATCGCCGGTGCCTCCTTCAAAAGCCCCGCGCCGATTCGCACTTCATAAGGTTTTCCTGTTTTTACGGTTACGGACGTCATCCGTCTACCTCCTCTTTTCTCCTTCGCCCTTCATCCAAAAGGCGCTTCATTGTCTCGCGGTCATCGGCCGCAAGCGCGTCGCGGTACGCCTGCATATTCTGCATCAGCGTATCGATTTCTCTCATCAGATTGTCCTTATTATCAAAGAAAAGCTGCGTCCACATCTCGGGATTCAGCCACGCCACACGCGTCAGGTCGCGGTAGCTTCCGGCCGACATGCCGGTATGAATCTCGGCCGTCGGGCTCTTCACATACGCGTTCGAAACGACATGCGCGAGCTGTGAGGAAAATGCGATGACTTTATCGTGGGTTTCCGCACTCGTCACGGTAATGCTTCCGAAACCAGCCGGCGAAAGTAACGTTTTGACGCGGTCGAGAAACGTGATGTCGTCATTTTTCTTCGGGACAAGCACCATCGGAGCGCCTTCAAACATGTCAGGCTTCGCGTATTTGAACCCGGAAAACTGCGTGCCGGCCATCGGATGGCCGCCGATGTAGGTAAATCCGTACTTTTCCGCGAGTTCAAACCCGGAATCAACCACGTTGCCCTTCGTGCCGCAGCAGTCGATGACGACCGGCTTCGTGCCGAAGAACGGTCCCTTCTCCTCCATGTAGGAAACCGCTGCCTGCGGGTACGTACAAATCAGAATCAGGTCGCATTCCGGGATGGTTTCGTCATTCAGGTCCTCTGAAACGACGCCGGAAATCTTCGCGAACTGAAGAATTGCTTCATTTGTATCAAAAGCCGCCACAGTGTGTCCGGCCTTGCTGTATGCCTTGGCGAACGATCCGCCAATCAGGCCGAGGCCTACGATTCCGACTCTCATCTGCTTGCCTCCCGAACGGCCTGAATCTTGCTGTAAAGCTTCGCAAACTCCTCAGGACGAATGGACTGCGCGCCGTCGCAAAGGGCATGCGGCGGGTCGTTGTGAACCTCAATCAGAAGGCCGTCACAGCCTGCAGCCGTAGCCGCAAGTGCCATCGGCGGAACCATGCGGGCAAGGCCCGTTGCGTGGCTCGGGTCAACAACTACCGGCAGATGCGTCAGCTCGTGAAGCATCGGAACGGCAGCCAGATCAAGGGTATTACGGAGGTAATCGCTGTAGGAACGGATGCCGCGCTCGCAAAGGATGACGTTCTCATTTCCGCTCGCCATGATGTACTCGGCGCTCATCAGAAGTTCCTTAAGGGTACCGGCGATGCCTCTCTTTAAAAGAATCGGCTTCTTCACATGGCCGAGTTCCTTCAGAAGGTCGAAATTCTGCGTATTTCTTGCGCCGACCTGCAGTACGTCAACATCCTCGAAAAGCGGCAGATCGGAAGCGTTCATGATCTCCGTGACAATCGGAAGACCCGTTTCCTGTCTTGCAATCTTCAAAAGCTCGATGCCCTCTGCCTTCAGACCCTGAAAATCGTAGGGTGATGTACGGGGCTTGAACGCGCCGCCGCGGAGCATGTTGGCGCCGGCTGCCTTAACAGCCTTTGCGATGCCGACAATCTGCTCCTCGCTCTCAACGGAACACGGTCCGGCGATGACGGTGAAGTTGCCGCCGCCGATTTTCACGTCGCCGACCTCCACAATCGTGTCCTCCGGATGGAACTTCCGGTTCGCGCACTTAAAGGTTTCCGTAACACGCTTTACGGTATCCACAATATCAAGGCTTGCAACGAGATCGGTGTCAACGCTGCTGGTGTCGCCGATCAGACCGAGAACGGTCTGGAACTGCCCTTCCGAAACATGCACGCCGAGTCCGAGACTCTTGAACCAGTCAATCAGCTGTGCCTCTCTTTCGGCATCCACATGGGGCTTTAATACGACTATCATCTTTTATCCTCCTTACTCTATGGCAAATGTCATACGACTTCGCATTTTCCTTTATATCCAAAAAAAGCGGCCCAGGTTAATCTGTGCCGCATAGGATTCATGATTCTTATCACAAATGATTTGCACCGCAAATTAACCTTACCACAAAAAGCCGGTAAAGTAAAAGAAAAACCAATAATAAAATGCATTTTCAGCGGTTCTTTTCATCATTTGCTCCTGTATTTTGTCTGCTGACAATGGTTGTGTACCCTTTGGTCCGCGAAACAACGGACTTTTTCGCCTGTTCAACGGAATCGCGGAGAATCGTGATGTCCGGGGCGACGTTGCGCGGGCAGACCAGCTCACCGAGCGATTTCTCGAGCTCGTAGGTCTCCAAAACCTGTGTGGCGACGGCAACTCTTCCCCGCATGCTCAGATGGCAGTGCGCCGTGAACAGCTGCAGCAGGGAATACCACGGGCTTCCGTGCCGGCCGGCCATGAGATAAAGCAGTTCGCGCTTCTCCTTCGCCGTCAGGTTCTGCACGAGAAAATCCAGTGCCTCTCCGATTGTTTCGTCCCCGTCCTCCGGGTCGATGCTGTCGAAGAACTCCGGGAAGAGATATGCAAGATAGTAGGGAAGCGGGTTCATTCCAAGCACACGGAACCATTCACAGCCGGTGAAAAGATCCGGAAACGTGACGCCGTTCTCCCAGTTCTGAACGGTTTTCTTGGATATTCCGAGGCCCTTGGCCATTTCCTCCTGCGTTTTGCCTGCATCCTGCCGGGAAACGGACCAAACCTGTGCAAAACGTTTCCGACGTTCCTCTGTTTCGTCATATCCGGTCATGTCTGTCTCCTCCGAAATGCCGATTGGCTTACACAAAAGAAAAATCTTTCTTGCAAATACCCTTCTTTAGTGGTAACATATTTCTCGATTGGCATCAGTATACTTTCCGCCGGACAATTTGTCAACCCCGGCTTTTATTTTTCTTTCCTTTGGGGGGAAATGCCACGAAAGGAACCCGACATGTATATTATTACCTGCTGCACTTCCGTTGATTTAGAAGAATCCTGGCTCAAGGAGAACGGCGTCCGCTACATTCCGTTTCACTATGAAATGGACGGCGTCCCGCATGTGGACGACCTCGGCCGCACCATGCCGTATTCCGAGTTTTACGAGGCGATCCGAAACGGCTCGGTTTCGCATACTTCCCAGATCAACATCATGGAATACTACTCCTTCTTTAAGGATATTTTCGATGAGGGGTACGATATTCTTCACGTGGCATTTTCCAGCGGCCTTTCAGGCTCTTTGAATTCCGCGCAGAATGCCGCCGCAATGCTTGCCGAGGAGTATCCGGACCGCGTTTTGAAGATTGTCGACTCCGTTAACGCTTCGGCCGGCCACGGCATCCTTGTCGAGTGGGCAGTGGAGCACAGAGACGCCGGCATGAGCCTCGAGGAAAATGCCACACTGCTCGATTCCGAGCGGATGAACATCCAGGCATGGTTCTTCACGACGACCTTAAAGTACCTGATTCGCGGCGGACGTGTTTCGAAGGCTGCCGGTCTCATCGGTGAAACACTCGGCATCTGCCCTCTTTTGATGATTGACGCAGAAGGCAAGCTGATTCCGGTGGAAAAGGTGCGCACGAAGAAGAAGGTTGCGCTCGCTTTACTGGATAAAATGCTTTCCGTTACCGAAAACGGCGCCGATTACAGCGGCCCGTGCCATATCTGCCATTCCGACTGTCTCGAGGATGCGCAGATGATGATTGCTTTGATTGAAAGCCGCTTCCCGAACCTGATGGGGCAGATTAAGCTCCACGAGGTCGGCACAATCATCGGAAGCCACACCGGCCCCGGCACGATCGGCGTGTTCTTCCGCGGCGTAAGAAAAGACTGAACGTCCTGACCGGACTTGGCAGAAGCCCTTCCGTATGGTACACTGATTCCATCATGGTACCGCGGGAGGGCTTTTCCTATGGTTGCGATCGTCACCGGCTCGAGTTCCGGCATTGGTTTTGAGGTTTGTAAACAGCTTTGCGAGCGGGGGTACACCGTTTACGGCATTAGCCGCCGCGGCCTGGCGCCCGAGGGTGTTACCGCGATGTCTGCAGATGTCTCAAATTCCGATGCCTTGCGCGCTGTAATTGACGAAATTGCCCGCCGCGAGGGTCGGATTGACCTGCTTGTAGCCAACGCAGGCATGGGAATTTCAGGTCCCATCGAGCTATCTGAGACCGGGGACATGCAGCAGATCATGAATGTCAATTTCTTCGGTCAGGTTTACGCCGCGCAGGCCGTTTTGCCGTATATGCGGGAGCAAAAAGGCGGCAGCATCGTATTTGTCAGCTCCGTTGCTGCACCGATTGCGATTCCGTATCAGGCCTTCTATTCCGCAAGCAAATCCGCAATCAATTCCGTCGCGCTTGCCCTCCGTAATGAGGTGCGCGGCTACAACATCCGCATAAGCGTTGTCATGCCCGGCGACGCCAGCACCGGCTTCACCGACGCGCGGGTGAAGAATCATCCGGATAGGGGTGCTGTAAGCATTGCGCAGAGCGCTGAAACACAGGCTCCGTCAGGGATTGCTGCGCAGAGCATTGATTCTTCCTCTGCGCCGGCCGAGCCCTTATATCCCCGCTGCGACGCAGCTGTCGCCTCCATGGAACGGGACGAGCGGACCGGCATGCCGGCATCAAAGGTTGCAGGCGTCATCGTCCGCGCCGGGACAAAGAAGAATCCGGCCCCTCTTTACGTTGCCGGATTCAAATACCGCCTTTTGCTGGCGCTTTATAACATTCTTCCTGCCCGTACCGCCGTCTGGCTTGTCGGGAAGTTCTACTGATTCGGGATGCCGCAAGGTGCCGCGAAGCCTTGGAATTACTGCACTTCTGAAGAAAACCGCATCGAATGATCCGCAAAAAAACCGCGCAGGCAAACTGCGCGGTTTCTTTTATAAAGCTTTCTTAATTGCGTTATACAGGTCGTCGAACTCTTCAAACGCCGGAATTTCCGGGTTCTCTTTGATGATTTTCTCGGTGCTTCTAAAGAGGAAGCCTGCCTTGGAAACCCGAATCATCGCGATGTCGTTGTAGCTGTCGCCCGAAGCAATCGTGTCAAATCCGATCGACTGCAGCGCCAGAACGGTCGTCAGTTTGGACTGCTCGCAGCGCATCTGATAGCCCTTGATCATGCCGTCGTCACCGACCTTAAGGGTGTTGCAGAAAAGCGACGGATAACCGAGCTTCTTCATTAACGGCATAGCAAACTGGTCAAAGGTGTCGCTCAGGATGAGCACCTGCGTCAGCTCACGCAGTTTGTCAAGGAATTCCTTTGCGCCGGGAAGCGGCTCAATCGTCGAAATGACGTCCTGGATTTCCCTAAGCCCAAGGCCGTGGTCCTTCAGGATGCCGATCCGCCACTTCATCAGCTTGTCGTAATCGGGCTCATCTCTTGTTGTTCTTTTAAGCTCCGGAATCCCTGTGGCTTCGGCAAATGCGATCCAGATTTCAGGTACCAGAACCCCTTCCATATCAAGACATACAATATTCATGGCATTTTCTCTTTCTTAGTTTTTAACGTCCGCGAGGTGACTCGAACACCCGACCTACCGCTTAGGAGGCGGTCGCTCTATCCATCTGAGCTACGCAGACCCTTTATAATTCGGACTTCCGGGTGTCCGGAAGCCTTCCTTATCCTATCGTATTTGTCCGAATCTGTCAATCCGAAAAACCGGTGCGCGCAGGCTCCTTGTCGAATTCAATCCGGCCCTGCAGCCATACGATTCCGCGGAACCGGCGGCCTGCTTCCGGAACACCGACCACGTTGGCTGCGTTCACGCAAAGCCCGAACACAATGTGGTTGCAGCTGATATCCATCAGGTAGACGCGCTCTCTCGTGAAAACGTTGGTGCATTCGCGGACACGGATGATATTTCCCAGAATCCGGTACACTTCGCTCTCCAGTCCGTACGGCGCGAAGGACGTGTCGACAATCGAAAAGATGTCCTCTTCCTTCAGCCGCTCGTTGACCATGGAAAATGCGTCGATTTCCTTGTGGGTAAGCGAGTCAATCGCATCGAGGTCACCCTTCTTGGCGTCGGCCATCATTTTGGCATACTGTAAGATTTCCTCGCCGGCCGAACGGACCTCTTCCTCGGTCTTCAGTGTCGGAAACAGAATCGTCCCCTCGAGGGCGAGTGCCGACAGCTTGACGGGATGGATGAAAACATCCTCGCCCCGGCTGCTGACCCGGAGGTAGTCAACGGCATTCTGCAGATTGAAGATCAGCGAGACACCGATCCGGTAATCCTCGCAGATGACACCGTACGAATCGTTTTCACTTTTTTTGCTGATGAAGGACTCTTCCTCACTCGTGACAATCGAGGACCGGTAGTACGGAAAATAGTGATCGACATGGAAATGATCGTCTTCATCCATCCGCCCCCGGACCGTGATGCCGAAACCGGGTCCGACATCGCTGCAATACTCTACATATTGTTCGTCACTGTGCTTCGCAACACAAATCATAGAAGTTGAGTTCGCATAACGGATTACGTTATTGAGCAAACGCTCTTCTTTGTCTTTCGTGTCGATCTCGCTGAATCCTATGCTTTTCAAGTAACTGTGCATATTCTTATCGTTCTTTCCTCTATAAATAACGCATTATTTTATGAAAAACCTTCTTTTAGAACCGAAAAGGGCTGTTTAAGTACCCGTTTTCGCTCAAAAATCGGCTCTGAGAGCACCCCTTTTTCGGCCGTTCGGATGCCGGTCGTCCGACCGGTCATCGGACCGTCATGAGGAACCCCTCGGTCGCCGTCGGCCCCTTCGGTTACATCGACTGAATCGTCTCAATCGACTCGCGGGCCCCTCGGGTTACATCGACTGAACCGTCTCAATCGACTCGCGGGCCTCTTCGAGAACCTGGCGCTCCTCGTCGGAAAGGATGACGAAGGTGTTACCCTTGATGACTTCCTTCACGTAGGTGTAGCAGCCTTCACGGTTGTGCATGCTCGTCATGATGAAGCCGTCGTTGTCGTCGTTCAGAAGACAGAGGCTGTAACTCAGCTTGCCACCCATCTCGGCGAATGCATCGTAACGGTGAATGGCAATCTTCTTAAAGGAAGTGTCTCTGGCATCTTCCAGAATCTTGACGCGGTCGATCGTGTCATCAATCCGGTCGTTCAAGGTATCAATCTGCTTAAAGCGGGTGAGGATTCTCTCCTCAAGGCTCTTGCCGTTGCTGCCGCGCATGAAATCACGGTAACGTTCCTTCAGCTGGTTATACTTCATAACCATAACCATATTGAAGAAAACCAGGCCGAGAAGCAGCACGAGTATGGCAATAATCAGTATTTCGGAATTGATTCCTAATTCTTCAAACATAGTATCCTCCCTCTGCACCTTACATTCCCGGCACGCCGAGCATGTCCATCAGGCGTTCGAATTCATCCGCGGAATAGTACTCAATCTCAATCTTACCGGTATTGCGGTCTTTTCTCTTAATGGAAACCTTCGTTCCGAGACAGCGCTTGAGGTTCTCCTCGTAGTGCTTATAAACCGCTTCCTCGGAAGCGTTCTTCGGCTTCTTTTCTTCCTTCGGCGGAGCAAGCAGCTTCTTGACATACGCCTCTGTCTCACGGGCGCTCATGCCCTGCTTCACAACGGTCTCGGCAGCCTTGAACTGCTCGTCCGTATTCTCAATGGAAAGAAGCGCTCTGGCCTGTCCGGCGAAGATCTCGCCGTCGATGAGCATCTCCTGAATCCGGTCGTCAAGCTTCAAAAGACGAAGGGAATTGGTAACGGAAACGCGGTTCTTGCCGACTCGCTTGGCGACCTCTTCCTGCGTCAGCTTGTAATCATGGATTAATTTGCGGTAGGCTACCGCCTCTTCAATGGCATTCAGGTTCTCACGCTGCACGTTTTCAATGAGTGCAATCTCGTATAATTCCTGTGCCTCATAGTTCTTAACAAGAACCGGAACCTCTTTAAGACCGGCAATCCTGGCGGCGCGGTATCTGCGCTCACCGGCAATGATCTCGTAGAAGTCTCCTTTTTCATGGACAATCAAAGGCTGCACAATGCCGTGAACCCGGATGGAATCTGCCAGCTCATTGAGCGCATCCTCGTCAAAATGGCGACGGGGCTGATTGCGGTTCGGCTCAATCTTCGCAATCGGGAGCATTGTTTCACGTGAAACCTTATCGTCTTTCTTCTGTACGGCCTCGTGAACCTCACGGTCCATGCGGTCCGAAATCAGGGCGTCCAAGCCCTTTCCCAAGCCTTTTTTCGCTGCCATATTACCCCTCCGTCCTAAGATCTGCGAAACAGTTTACGTTTCCGAAGCTTTGCGGGCTTTCCGTCGTCCGTAAGAATCTCTCTTGCCAGTCCGCGATAAGCCTCAGCACCGGCCGACCGGTTATCGTAACGGGTAATCGGCTCACCGTAGCTGGGCGCCTCGGAAAGTCGTACCGAGCGCGGAATGACGGTTTTATAGATGTGACGGTTCAGATTCTCCCGCACATTCTGGATGACCTGTGCCGAAAGACGCGTACGGCCGTCGAACATGGTAAATACGATTCCGCCGAAAGTAAGCTCCGGATTCAGTCTGTCCTGCACCATCCGTACGGTTTCAAGCAGCTGGGACAGTCCCTCGAGAGCGTAGAACTCGCACTGCAACGGGCAAATCATCGTATCTGCAGCGCACAATCCGTTCAAAACAAGAACGTTCAAGGAAGGCGGACAGTCGATGATGATGTAGTCATAATCGTCGCGAACCTTGTTGAGTTCCTCGCGAAGGATGAATTCCCGATCCTCTGCCGTCAGAAGCTCGGCTTCCGCGCCGGCCAGATCAACCGTCGAAGGGATTAAATCAAGTCCCTCGGTCTCCGTTTTGGTGATGGCATCCCTGACACCGCACTCTCCGATCAGGAGGCGGTAGATGTCCGTATCCCTGCCGCGCTTCTCCACGCCGAGTCCGCTTGTCGCATTGCCCTGCGGATCAATGTCCACAAGAAGCACGCGCATGCTGAAATCGGCCAGACAGGCTGCCAGATTAACGGCGGTGGTAGTCTTGCCTACGCCGCCCTTTTGGTTGGAAATCGCAATAATCTTAGCCATAATAACCTCTTTATTTGAAGATCCCCGCCGAATCTTCCGAATCCCGCCGAAACGGGTGCATTCGAAAGTATAACATACTTTATAGCAAAATTCCATAGAAGAATTGTGAAAAATCGGGCGGGTATTTGCCTTCCGACAAAAATGTTCCACGTGAAACATTTTCGACGCACGACGGAAACGTTTCACGTGGAACATAAAACTTATTTACTTCTTCACCCCGATCGGCTGTTTCATCGGCTTGCCGCCGCCGCGGGGGTATTTCGCCGGAGTAGGTGCTGTCTTAGAGGCAACAACCATCTTCCGCGGCAGGTCGCTCTGCGGGATCGTGTAGGAAAGAATCTCGACCTTCTTGCACCCGAGCGTCGAAAGCGCTTCCCGTGCCTCGTCAATCTCCTCGGTCGCTCCCTCGGACTTATAAGCGAGGAACTGACCGCCCTCTCTGACAAAGGGTACACAGAGCTCAGAAAGCGACGCAAGTCTAGCAACCGCACGGCTTACGGCATAATCGAACTTTTCGCGGTATTCTGCCTTGCCCGAAAGCTCCTCTGCACGGCCGTGAACACAAGATATGCCGTCTAAACCAAGCATAGATACAACATCTTGTAGAAAAATGATTCTTTTCTGTAAAGAATCGAGTAAAACAATCTGAATCTCCGGAAAGAAGATCTTAAGCGGAATTCCGGGGAAGCCTGCACCGGTTCCGATGTCGATGATCTTCGGTGAAAACCCTTCTTTCCGCTTCGCCATATAAACCTTCGCGAAGCAGAGGCTGTCGAGAAAATGCTTCGTAATGACCTCGTCCTTTTCGGTCACGGCCGTCAGGTTCATCACCTTATTCTTCTCGATCATCATCTCATAATAGGTCTCAAGCTGCTCAAGCATCCGATCGTTGTAAGGGATGCCAAGCTCCGTAAGCCCCGCAAGCAAACGTGTATCAGTCTTCATGGTCCCTCCGAAGCGTTCTCTGCAGCATGACAAGAAGGACCGAAATGTCGGCGGGACTCACACCGCTGATTCGCGATGCCTGGCCGAGGCTCACGGGGCGGAACTGCTTCAGCTTCTGTCTGGCCTCAATCCGAAGCGAAGGAACCGCGTCATAATCGAAGTCCTCCGGAATCCTTCTGTTCTCTAACTTCTTGAAATGCTCAACCTGTTGTTTCTGTCTTTCGATATAACCTTCGTAGCGGATATTAATGACAACCTGCTCAATGACATCCTCGGGAAGCGTCTTTCTGCCGGGATCCAAAACCGCAATGCTTTCATACGAAAGCTCAGGTCTTCTGAGCAGCTCGAGAAGGCTGGTCGCCGTGTGAATCTCCGCCGTTCCGAGGTTTTTAAGCGTCTCGCAAACAATCGCGGAAGCGCCGAGCGTAACCTCCGAAAGGCGCTTAAGCTCAGCCTCAATCGCTTCTTTCTTCGCAAGGAACTTCTCGTAACGCTCCTCGGAAATCAAACCGACCTCATGGCCGATTTCGGTAAGCCGCAGGTCCGCGTTATCCTGTCTTAACAACAGCCGGTACTCCGCGCGGCTTGTCATCATGCGGTAAGGCTCATGCGTCTCCTTTGTCACAAGGTCATCAATCAGCACGCCGATGTACCCCTGCGAACGGTCGATGACGATGCCCTCCTTGCCCTGCACGGCTCTCGCTGCGTTAATGCCGGCGATGATGCCCTGCGCGGCAGCCTCTTCGTATCCGCTGCTGCCGTTGCTCTGCCCGGCGCTGAAGAAACCGCGGATCTTGCGGCACTCAAGCGTCGGATACAGCTGCGTCGCGTTGATGCAGTCATATTCAATCGCGTAGGCGTTCCGTACGATCTTGGCATTTTCCAGACCCCTGACGGAACGGTACATCGCAATCTGCACCTCCTCCGGAAGGCTTGACGACATGCCGGAAAGGTAGATTTCATTTGTATATTCGCCCTCGGGCTCGAGGAAAATCTGATGTCTGTCCTTGTCGGGGAACTTCACGACTTTGTCTTCAATCGACGGGCAGTAGCGCGGCCCGGTTCCCTCAATGGCGCCCGAGAAAAGCGGCGAACGGTCGAGGTTCGCGCGGATGATCTTGTGCGTCTCCTCGTTCGTGTAAGTCAGATAACAGGGCACCTGCTCGCGCTCGATGTCCTCTCTTTTATTCGTGAAGGAAAATGGCACGATTTTCTCGTCGCCGTACTGCTCTTCCATCACGGAAAAATCAATGCTTCGCTTATCAATTCTGGCGGGCGTACCGGTCTTGAAGCGGTACATTTCAAGTCCTGCGGCGATGAGCGAGTCGGTCAGATGCGTGGCTCTCGGCGTGCCGTTCGGCCCCGTGTACGTGCTGACTTCGCCGAAGATGCAGCGCGCGTTCAAGTAAACGCCGCTTGCTAAAATGACAGCCTTTGCCGGGTAGAAAGCGCCCGAAACCGTCTTCACGCCGGTCACCTTCTTCACGCCGTCGCTGCCGGTTTCATAGCAGAGCTCGGACACTTCTGCCTGCTTCATCGTGAGATGCGTCGTATTTTCCATGATGTGACGCATGGAATTCGTGTAGCGCTGCTTGTCGGCCTGCGCGCGCAAAGAATGTACGGCCGGGCCCTTCGAGCCGTTCAGCATCTTTGACTGGATGAAGGAACGGTCGATATTGCGTCCCATTTCGCCGCCGAGCGCGTCGACTTCGCGGACCAGATGTCCCTTGCTTGTTCCCCCGATGTTGGGGTTGCAGGGCATCATGGCAATCGTATCGGTGCTGACCGTGAAACAGATGGTCTCACAGCCGAGCCTTGCCGCAGCAAGCGCCGCTTCACAGCCGGCGTGCCCCGCTCCGATTACCGCCACATCATAGGCATCACATGTAAATTCGGGAATTTCAGTCATCTTCCTACCTTTACTTTCCTAAACAGAATTGCGAGAAAATCCGGTTAATCAGATCCTCGTCCGCATCCTCGCCGAGAATGCGGGAAAGGGCGCCGTAAGCACCCATCAAATCAATCGAAAGAAAATCCTCGGGCATGCCGGAAGCAAGCGACTCCCGGACACGCGAAAGGCTTTCATATGCTTCGTTAAGGCATTCCTTCTGGCGCTCCGACGTGATGACAATCTCATCATCCGCCTCAAGGCAGCCCTTAAAGAACAGCTCGGAGATGCGCTCCGAAAGCTCCGTAAGGCCGCTTCCTTCCTTTGCGGAAACGGAAACCGGCTCCTCGGCTATGGAAAAGCGCGTTAAGAACGCGCGAAATGTTTCTTCGTCGGTTCTGACCGTAAGATCGGTCTTATTGCGGATCGGAATGATCTTCCCTTTGGTCACGGATCTGAGAATCATCTCATCCTCATCGGTAAGCGGTTCCGAAGCATCCGCAACATATAAGATCAAATCCGCTTCCTCAGCCTGTCCCTTCGCTCTGTTGACGCCGATCTGCTCGACCGGGTCAGCCGTCTCGTGAATGCCGGCCGTATCAATCAATATAAGCGGAATGCCGTTCAGTCTCATTTCTTCGGAAAGGACGTCCCGGGTCGTTCCGGCAATGTCGGTCACAATGGCGCGGTCCTCCCCTAAAAGCAGGTTCATCAAAGAACTCTTGCCGACGTTCGGCTTTCCGAGGATGACCGTTTTGATGCCTTCGCTGAGCATCCTTCCGTCATCAAAGGAACGGATCAGCTTGGAGATTGTCTCCTGCTGCGCCGTTACGGTATCAAGGAGCTTCGAGGAGAAGCCCTCAAGCGAGTAATATTCGGGCTGGTCAAGCGCCGCTTCAATCGTCGCGACATCGGACAGAATCTCGTCGCGGATTGCAAGAATACGGGTACGGAGGCTTCCGCGTAACTGCCGCACGGAGTTCTTCAAAGCAAGGTCGTTTCCGGCTGCAATCAAATCCATCACGGCCTCCGCCTGTGACAGATCGATTCGCCCGTTCTCAAACGCCCGCTTCGTGAATTCACCGGGCTCCGCCAGTCTTGCGCCGTTTTTAAGCACCGCCGAAAGAATCTTCTTCGTCACGAGGATTCCGCCGTGGCAGTCGATTTCCACGGTTTCTTCCGTGGTAAATGTGCGGGGACCCTTCAGGTATAAAAGCATCACTTCGTCGATGACTTCCGCACCGTCAACGATGAAACCGTAATGAACGGTATGACTGTCAAAGCTTCCGACATCAACCGGCCTGAGGGCGTCTTTTTTGCCCACGCGAAACAGGCGGCTTGCTACTGCTGCCGCCTCGGGCCCGCTGATTCTGATGATGCTGATGCCAGCACGGGAAAGACCTGTAGCGATTGCTGCTATCGTGTCCTTCATCTTCTGCCCTCCGAAAAAAGAGAAGGGAGAAGGAATCTGATTCCTCTCCCTTCCGTAAAAAACGTTCTTATGCGCCGGATTATGAATTCTGCTCTTTCTCAGCCTGCGCCTTCTCGGCTGCTCTGGCTTCCTTGTAAGCTGCGTAATCCTTCATGTAATCCTGGCTGTAATCGCTGCTGTTGTCGTTGTAGCGAGGCTTCGGAGGACGACGGTTTCCGTATCCGCCGCCGTAGCCGCCCTTATTGCCGTAGCCGCCGCGGTTATTGTTGTAACCGTTGCGTCCGTAGCCGCCCTTGTTGCCGTAGCCGTTACGTCCGTAGCCGCGGCCGCCTTCAAAGACAACGCCCTTCTTCATGGTAACGATAACCTTACGGTAAGGCTCTTCACCTTCACTGTGGGTCTCGACGTATTTGTCATTCTGCAGTGCCGCATGAATGATTCTTCTCTCGTAAGGATTCATGGGCTCAAGAGCTACATTTCTTCTGGTTCTCTTAACCTTGGAAGCAATGTTTCTGGCAAGATTCTCAAGGGTTTCCTTGCGTCTTGCACGGTAGTTCTCGGTATCGAGTTTGATCTTATAGTACTGGTTGCAGGCACGGTTTACAACAAGGCTGGTCAGATACTGAAGTGCATCCAGCGTCTGTCCTCTCTTGCCGATCAGGGTGCCCATGTCATCGCCGGTAATATCAAGGTAGATATTGCCTTCCTCATCGTCAACCGTAGCGGTGATTTCTGCGGAAAAGCCAAGCGTTTTCAATACCTTATACATGAAATCCACAGCTACTTCGGAAGGGGTGCTTCCGGTAGCGGGAGCGATCTCATCGGCTACTTCGCTGACAGCCTCGGCCAAAGCATCTGCTGCGCCGGACTCTTCGGGAAGCGTTACGGAGATACGGCAGTTACGGAACAGTCCGAACAAACCGCCTTTCTCTTCTTCGATGACTTCGTATACCAGACTGTCCTCGGCAATGCCGAGCTCGGCAGCCGCAAGAGCCTTTGCCTCTTCAACGGACTTACCGGAAAATTCTTTCACTGCCATAATTATTTGTCCTCCTCGTCATCGCCCCGGAAAAGGTTTGCGATGGCTGAAATGTTGGATTTTCCTTCTGCGGCGTTCTTGGCAAGTTCATCCTTTTTCTTATCGGAAATCTTCTGGGACGGCTTGCGTTCGTCAGAGTTCTTTCCCTTATTTGAGGAATCCGTCGCAATTGCGGAAATGGTCTTCGTGTTGGTTTTCGCAATGGTGGAGGTCGTTCTGTCAGTCGAAACGACACCCATCTTCTTCATACGCTCCGCTTCCTTTGCTTCGTTGGCAGCTACGATATCATCAATGCTCATCGTATCAAGACGCTTGTTGATGAAATACTGCTGAACAATCGAAACGGCGGAGTTAACAACCCAGTATAAGCCTACACCGATCGGGAAGATAACGCAGAAGATACCGGAGATAATCGGCATGATCTTGAGCATTCCTTCCATGGCTCCGGGCGTCGCATTTTCCTTCTTCTTGTCGTTTCCGCTCTTCTGAACAGCCATCGAAAGCTTGGTCTGAAGATACTGCAGAAGCGCCGAAAGAATCGGAATCAGAAGCATGGGAGAAAGCTTCCAGCCCGGCGGGTCCAATACGCTGTACTTGCCGAAGATGCTGTTTACACGGAGAATCTGGTCCTTCTCGTCTTCCTTACCTTCGACAATCTTTTTGAATACATCGGATGAACAGAATTCATTCCACTCTTTAAAGGAATCATCCAGAACTTTGGTTTCCTGGACCTTGTCCTCTTTGTAAATCTGCTCGCCCGCAAGGAAATGGTCCCAGGCAGTTGTGCTGAATACGCTTAACGCATCAATCAGCTGGTTCTCGTTCCATTTCTCAGCCTTATTGGTAGACTTGCTCCGAATGCTCAGGCTTTCGTTCTTGATGAACTGCTTTAAGGCTTTCGTGTAAGTCTCCTCATACTCCGTTCCTTCCACATTCTTCAGAATATCGGAAGAAATGGGCTGATACATCTTTTTTACGGGTGTAACATAAGCGGGGATGGCATAGATGACATTATAAAGAGCGAAAATGATGATGAACATCAGGATCAACGGAAGACATCCGCCGAACGGGCTGGAACCGTATTTGCGGTATACAGCCTGCTGCTCCTCCGTCATACGCATCATGGCGGTACGGTCGGAACGGTCAACGCCTCTGTATTTCTCCTGAATTGCCTGAATCTCAGGCTGCATCTTGGCGGATACCTTAGCGGATCTCTGCTGCTTGATCGTAAGAGGCAGCGTCAGCATCTTGATAACGATGGTGAAGAGAATGATGCATAAGGCGATATTCGGAATCCCGATTTTATCCACCAAAAGATAGATAAGATTAAGAATCTTACCCATCACCCAGGCAAACGGAGCCAGAATCGGATTCGTTACCTGAGTCAAAAATAACAAATTCATGAATGGTCCTCCTTAAGGTACGGGATCATATCCTCCCTTATGGAAAGGATGGCACCGAAGGATCCTGCGCACGGCAAGATATGTTCCTTTGATTGCCCCGTACTTCTCGATTGCTTCCATTGCATAGGCGGAACAGGTGGGGGTATAGATGCAGGTGGACCTTCCCTTAAGCCCCGACAGATATTTGCGGTAAAAACGAATCAATAAAAGTAAAATGTGTTTCATTTCACAATACCCGAAAGACCGGCCACATGCATGACTGCGCCGGATATTTCTTCATAAGTTCTGTCTTTTGCGGTTCCTCTGGCAATGACGACGATGTCCAGCCCGATTCCGAAACGATCGCCGTTGAGGCGTAAGTTCTCTTTAATCAGACGGCGTACCCGGTGTCTGACGACACTGTTGCCGACCTTCTTGCTTACGCTGATACCTATTCTGTTGTAAGTTAACCCGTTGTCCTTAACATACATGACAAGGGTTCTGTTGGCTTTGGATTTTCCGTAATGATAGACATCGGAAAACTCCGTTCCCTTATGTAGGGAAATCACTTTCATCTGTCTGGCCTCCCTTCAGCGGCAGCCGGAAACAGACACAAGAAAAAAGGCTACATAAACTGCAGCCTAAGCGGAAATACTGTGTCTGCCCTTAGCTCTTCTTGCAGACAAAACCTTTCTTCCGTTTGCTGTAAGCATTCTCTGACGGAAACCGTGAACACGTGCATGGCTCTTCTTTTTCGGCTGATAAGTCATCTTCATGAGACAGTCCCTCCTTTCCGAACTCGATAAAATTGCATTCTCTATTATAGTGAAAGCATTTGCAAAAGTCAATCCTGAAAAATGAAGACGAAAACTCCACATTTTCCGCGGAAAAAGTTATCCACTTATCCACGATTTTTTGTGGATAACTTTATGAATGCCCTGTTCTCCGAATGCTACAAAAATAGAACAAAACCACCCTCCGTTTCATAACCCGTTGATAGATTTTTTTGCGTTAAAACGGCATTAAAGGATAAAAATGTCTCATTTTACTCTAAAAATGCGAATTTAGGGCAAATTTGAGCGTTTTAAGCCTACTTTTTTACAGGGTTCATTCCTGCCTCGGAAAATGCTTGCGAAAATCAACCACATATATTATAATATATGTGTTATTCCGAAAGTGGAGAACTTCTGCTTTTTTGTCGGAGATTTTTGGAATTTCGGAGGCATTTATGTATACGAAACAGATGCTTGAGGAACGCTGGGACGAAATCCTTACGTACATGAAGGATAACTATAACGTTTCCGACGTTTCCTACCGTACCTGGCTTCAGCCCCTCAAAATTTACGACCTCGAAGAAAACATCGTAACGCTTGTTGTGGACGATACAATCATGCATCCCAACAGCCTTTTCTTCATTCGAAACAAGTACGGTTTCTTCATCAAGACCGCCATCGAAGAGGTCATCTTTGAAAATTTCGAAGTGGAATTTGTCCTCAAAACACAGATTCAGAAGAAGGAAGCCGATCTGAAGCAGAAGGAGAAGGTTCTTTCTTCCGGTTTTTCACGCCTTCTGAATCCTCTTTATACATTCGATTCCTTCGTTGTCGGCGACAACAACCTCAATGCGCATGCGGCAGCTCTGGCCGTTGCCGAACAGCCCGGCGAAATCATGTACAACCCGCTTTATATCTACGGCGGTCCCGGACTCGGCAAGACGCACCTGATGTATTCGATTGCAAACTACATCATGGAGCACAATCCCGAGCTGAAGGTTCTGTATATCACGAGTGAAACCTTTACCAATGAATTGGTAAATGCCATCCGTACAAGCGCCAATAACTCGAACTCGTTAGAGGACTTCCGGAAGAAATACCGCAGCAACGATGTCCTTTTGATTGACGATATCCAGTTTTTTATTAATAAGGAAACAACTCAGGTTGAATTCTTCCATACGTTCAATGAGATGAGAGATTCCGGCCGTCAGGTTATCATTTCTTCCGATAAACATCCGAAGAACCTGCAGATTCTCGATGAACGGCTCCGTTCCCGTCTCGAATGGGGACTTACCGTAGACGTGCAGCCGCCGGCTTATGAAACCCGTATCGCAATTCTCCGTAAGAAGGCTGAACAGAACAACCTGCAGATTGATAACGAGATTCTGATCTACATTGCAGACAATGTCCGTTCCAACATCCGTGAACTTGAAGGAGCTCTTACGAAGGTTGTTGCACTCGGTCGCCTGCAGAACCGTAAAATCACGCCGGAGCTTGCCCAGGAAGCATTGAAGGATTATATCTCGCCTGACATGAAGAAGACGGTAACGCTTTCTTTTATAATGGAAGTCGTTGCGGAACACTACGGCATCACCGCCCAGCAGATTCTTTCTCCGTATAAGAGCCGTGACGTAGCGCTTCCGAGACAGATTGCGATGTATCTCTGCCGGCAGTACACAAGCCTTTCCTTTGATGAAATCGGTAAGGCCATCAGCAGAGACCACTCGACTGTCCACTATGCTTACAACAAAGTTCAGAAGGATATCGAGAACGATAAAAACTTCGCTGCAGTCATTGAAGTCCTTAAAAAGAAGATCAATATCGAATAACCGTCGGATTCCTTTTCGGATAGATTTCCGATAAAAGAAAACGTCACATTTTCCATCAGAATTTCATCCCGACGCTATTCGATTAAAAAAGTCAGAGAATGACTGGGTTTTCGACGGTTATCCACGAATCCACAGCCTCTAATAAGACTAAAAAATCATTTATTAATTCATGTATAATGAAAATCGCCTTCGGCGGCTTTCGGAAAAGGAGATGTTATGAAAGTTATCTGCAACCAGTCGGAAATCATGGGAGCTCTCAACATTGCTCTTCGTGCGGTTTCTTCCAAAACCTCTCTTCCTATTTTGGAATGCTTCCTTTTGGAAGCGAAGGGGGAGGAACTTGTCATCACGTCCAATGATATGGAATTGGGCATCGAAACGAAAATTCTGTGCCGCGTGGACAATCCGGGAAGGATTGCCGTGAATGCGAGAATTTTCTCCGACATCATCAGAAAGCTTCCTGAGGAAGTTGTATTTTTGGAAACCGATCCTAACTATGTGATGTTCATCACCTGCGGCAAGGCGAAGTTCAAGATTTCCGGTGTTTCCGGCGAAGAGTTCCCGATGCTGCCGATCGGCTCCAAGGAGAATGCCGTTACAATCTCTCAGTATACGTTAAAGGATATGATTGCGAAGACAATCTTTGCGATTTCCGCTAACGACAATACCGCCATCATGACCGGTGAGAATTTCGAGATTAAGAATGGCAACCTTCGCGTTGTTGCAATGGACGGCCACAGAATCGGCATCCGCAATACCGAGCTTAGAGAAGAATATAAAGAAAGCAACACGATCATCCCCGGCAAGACGCTTCTTGAAATCAGTAAGATTTTGAGCGGCAACATGGATGATAAGGTGGATATGTATTTCATGGACAAGCAGGTGCTGTTCGAATTTGACCGCACCGTTGTTCTTTCAAGACTGATTGAAGGAAAGTATTTCCCGATTAATCCGATGCTGAATTCCGCTTATACGACGAAGATTACCGTCAATAAGAAGGAAATTTCGGATTGTCTGGACCGTGCGCTTCTTCTTGTGAAGGAATCCGAGAAGAGACCGGTCATTCTCGATATTAAAAACGGCGTAATGTCGCTTTCAATTAACAGCTCGCTCGGAACGATGAACGAAGAGCTTGAAATCATCAAGGACGGCGATGATCTGACCATCTGCTTCAATCCGAAGTTTTTGGTGGACGCTTTCCGTGCCATTGATGACGAGACGATTACGCTTTACATGAACGGCGTGAAGAACCCCTGCTTCATCAGGGATGCGAATGACAGTTACATTTATTTGATTCTTCCCGTTATCAGTTTTGTCGGATAGGAGCAGTATGGAAATCAGAATCAGAGACGAATTCATCAAACTCGGCCAGGCCTTAAAGCTGGCCGGGCTGTGTGATACCGGCGTGGATGCCAAAATTGCCGTGACCGACGGCAAGGTAAAGGTGAACGGAGAGGTTGATCTTCGAAGAGGACGCAAGCTCGTCCCGGGCGATACCGTGGAGTACAACGGAAAGTCCTTTACCGTAGCCGCAAAAGAATAGTCCTTCAGGAGTTTCACGGTTCATGATCATCAAAAAGCTGCAATTAAGCAATTTTCGGAATTATGAAGGGCTGACGATTGAATTTTCCGAAGGCGTGAACCTCTTATACGGGGACAATGCCAAAGGAAAGACGAATATACTCGAAGCGGTCTTTATGATTGCGACCACGAAATCGATTCGCGGCAGCAAGGATAAGGATATGATCCGCTTCGGACAGGAAGAAGCGCATATCTGCGCCTTCGTGGAAAAGGGCGGTATCCCCCACAAAATGGATATCCATTTACGAAAGAATAAGAAAAAAGGACTTGCCGTGGACGGCATTCCGGTCAAAAGAAGCGCTGAGTTTTTGGGACTTCTGCACGGAATCGCGTTCAGTCCGGACGACCTGTCGATGATGAAGGAAGGCCCTGAACTTCGCAGACGGTTCATGGACCTGGAGCTTTGCCAGACCGATCCGTTATATGTCAGCAACCTTGCGGGTTATAACCGGGTTGTGGCGGAGCGGAACGATCTGTTAAAGCAGATTGCCGTTAAGCCTTCTTTACAGGATACGCTCCCCGTATGGGATGCACAGCTTCTGGAATTCGGAACATATCTGATCCGGGCGAGACGGAAATTTCTTGAAAGGCTTGCGCCGATAGTCGAGGAGAAGCACCGGATGCTTTCCGGCGATAAGGAAACGCTGAAGATTGCGTATGAGCCGGATTGCACGGAAGACAGCTTCGGCATAAAGCTTGCAGAAGCGACGGACCGCGATCTGGCGCTTCGCTTCACGAGCGTCGGCCCGCACCGCGATGACATGTCCTTATTCATCAACGGGAATAACGTAAGGCTTTACGGTTCCCAGGGGCAGCAGAGAACGGCTGCGCTTTCCCTGAAGTTCGCCGAGATTGAATTGGTGAAAAATGTGATCCGTGAGTCACCGATTCTGCTGCTTGACGATGTTCTTTCGGAGCTTGACCGAAGCAGACAGCTGCAGCTCCTTTCGGAGATGCAGGATGTTCAGACAATTGTTACCTGTACCGGTATGGAAGAATTTGTCCAATGCCGGCCGGAGGGCAATACGATATTCGCCGTGGACGGAAACGGCGTTACCAAAGTTTAGTTTCCCGTTTCCGTATGGGATGAAATAGTTTTGGAGGTAAGTATGAGTCAGAATCAGAATCAGGAGTACGGCGCTGATCAAATTCAGATTTTGGAGGGACTTGAGGCAGTCAGAAAGCGTCCCGGCATGTACATCGGAAGTACATCCGAAAGAGGACTCCATCATCTGGTATATGAAATTGTCGACAACGCGGTCGATGAAGCGCTTGCCGGTGTCTGTACCGAAATCAACGTGAGCATCAACGAAAACGGTTCGGTTACGGTTAAGGACAACGGGCGCGGCATTCCCGTGGAAATCAATGAGAAGAAGGGTATCTCGACGGTTGAGGTCGTATTTACCATTCTTCATGCCGGCGGCAAGTTCGGCGGTGGAGGATACAAGGTATCCGGCGGTCTGCACGGCGTAGGCGCTTCGGTTGTTAACGCTTTGTCCGACTGGCTTGAAATCATCGTCCGCCGTGACGGCCATCAGTATTTCCAGCGCTACGAGCGCGGCAAGGCCGTAACGCCGCTTCATATCATCGGCGATGCGGACGACACCGGTTCGACCGTCACATTTTTCCCGGATGCCACGATTTTCGACGACATTCACTTTGACGCGAGAACGCTGAAGCAGAGACTCAGAGAGATGGCATTTCTCACGAAGGGACTGAAGATTACGCTGACCGATCTTCGCGAGGAGAATCCGGTTACGAAGGTGTTCCATTACGAGGGCGGCATCAAGGAATATGTGCAGTACCTGAATAAGGGCAACACCGGACTTTACGACGACATCATCTACTGCGAAGGCGCGGTCGGAACGGTTTCCGTTGAAGTCGCGATGCAGCATAACGATGCTTATAACGATAACTGCTACAGTTTCGTAAACAATATCACGACGCCTGAAGGCGGCATGCATCTGATCGGTTTTCGTAACGCTTTGACGAAGACAATCAACGCGTATGCGAGAGCCAACAAGATGATTAAGGACAACGAGCCGAATCTTGAGGGCGAGGATATCCGTGAAGGCCTGACCGCGATCATCAGCGTGAAGCTTCCGGAGCCGCAGTTTGAAGGCCAAACGAAGCAGAAGCTCGGAAACAGCGAGGCAAGAAGCGCGGTTGACAGCGTTGTCAGCAAGCAGCTCACCTACTATCTTGAGCAGAATCCGACGGTTGCCAGAATCATCGTCGAGAAGTCGGTTCTTTCGCAGCGTGCAAGAGATGCCGCAAGAAAAGCAAGAGAAGCCACGAGAAAGTCTCCGCTTAAGGGAATGAGCCTTCCCGGCAAGCTTGCGGACTGCTCCGATAAGGACCCGAAGAACTGTGAAATCTTCATCGTAGAGGGAGATTCCGCAGGCGGTTCCGCTAAGACTGCAAGAACTCGTGCGACGCAGGCCATCCTGCCGCTCCGCGGAAAGATCTTAAACGTTGAGAAAGCAAGACTGGACCACGTCCTTGACAATGCCGAAATCCGCGCGATGATTACCGCGTTCGGAACCGGCATCCACGAGGATTTCAATATTGAGAACCTCCGCTACGACAAGATCATCATCATGACCGATGCCGATGTCGACGGAGCACATATCAGCACGCTTCTTCTGACATTCCTGTACCGGTTCATGCCGGAGCTCATCAAGCAGGGGCATGTTTATCTTGCCATGCCGCCGCTTTATAAGGTCGAGAAGAACCAGAAGGTCTGGTACGCCTACAACGACGATGAGCTGAATCAGATCATGAAGGAAATCGGCCGTGACCAGAACAACAAGGTACAGCGGTACAAGGGTCTCGGTGAGATGGATGCCGAGCAGCTTTGGGAGACGACCATGGATCCGAAGCGCCGTATCCTTCGCAAGGTAAATATGGACAATGACAATCTGAGCGAGCTCGACCTCACATTTACCACGTTGATGGGTGACGAGGTTGAACCGCGAAGAGTATTCATTGAGGAAAATGCCAGATATGTCGAGAATCTGGATATCTGACGGGAGAGTAGAGAATGGACGACAAAATCATTATGGATGAGCATATATTCGATAAGGTGGACGATGTCGACCTGAAGCGGACGATGGAGAAATACTTCGTCGAGTATTCCATGTCGGTTATCGTAGCCCGTGCGCTCCCGGATGTCAGGGACGGTCTGAAGCCGGTACAGAGACGTATCCTTCATGCCATGAACGAACTGAATAACGGACCCGACAAGCCGCACCGTAAGTGCGCGCGTATCGTCGGTGATACGATGGGTAAATACCATCCGCACGGCGACAGTTCGATTTACGGCGCGTTGGTCTGCCTGGCACAGCCCTGGAATACGAGATACCCGCTTGTTGACGGACACGGAAACTTCGGTTCCGTCGACGGCGACGGCGCAGCAGCCATGCGTTATACCGAGGCACGTCTGTCGAAGATCTCCGTGGAGATGCTCGCCGATATCAACAAAGATACGGTTGACATGATTCCGAACTTCGATGAAACCGAGAAGGAGCCGACGATTCTTCCTTCCCGTTTCCCAAACCTGCTTGTAAACGGAACGACCGGTATTGCGGTCGGCATGGCGACCAATATTCCGCCGCACAACCTCCGCGAGGTCATTTCGGCGGTGAATAAGATTATCGATGACAAGATCGAGGGTACGGAAACGACCATCGAGGATGTCATGCAGATCATCAAGGGACCTGATTTTCCGACGGGTGCGATGATTCTCGGAACAAAGGGAATCGAGGAAGCATACCGGACCGGCCGCGGCAAGATCCGCGTCCGCGCCGTAACGGAAATCGAGCCGATGGACAACGGTAAGAACCGCATCATCGTGACCGAGCTGCCGTACCTCGTGAACAAGGCCCGCCTGATTGAGAAAATTGCAGACCTTCATAAGGACAAGCGTGTGGACGGCATTGTCGATATCCGCGACGAGTCCGACCGTCAGGGTATGCGCGTCGTGATTGAGCTCCGTAAGGACGCCAATCCGCAGGTTGTTCTGAATCATCTTTATAAGCATACGCAGTTACAGGATACGTTCGGCGTCATCATGCTGGCGCTTGTCAACAACGAGCCGAAGATTCTGAATCTTCTTGACATGCTGAAGTACTACCTGCTGCATCAGGAAGATGTCGTAACGAGAAGAACGAAATACGATCTCAATAAGGCACGTGAGCAGGCGCACATTAAGGAAGCCCTTCTGCGCGCGCTCGATTTCATTGATGAAATCATCCGGATCATCCGTTCCTCGAAGCAGACGCAGGAAGCAAAGCAGCGCTTAATGGACCGCTTTGATTTCGACGACGTGCAGGCACAGGCGATTGTGGATATGCGTCTCCGTCAGCTGACCGGTTTGGAGCGTGAGAAGCTGCAGGCCGACTACGATGCTTTGATGGCACAGATCAACGAGTTCGTAGCAATTCTTTCCGACGAGAAGAAGCTGCTTTCCGTCATCAAGACCGAGATTTCCGTCATTGCCGACAAATACGGCGACGACCGCAGAACCTCGATTGGTTTTGACGAGTTCGATATTTCGATGGAAGACCTGATTCCGGATGACCCGACCGTTATCGCGAGAACGAAACTCGGCTACATCAAGCGCATGAGCCTTGAGCAGTTCCGCACGCAGAACCGCGGCGGCAAGGGCATCAAGGGCATGCAGACGATTCAGGACGACTTCATCGAAGACCTGTTCATGACGACGAACCACCACTACCTGCTGTTCTTCACGAACACCGGCCGCGTATACCGCATGAAGGCATACGAGATTCCGGAAGCCTCAAGAACCGCACGCGGCACGGCAATTGTCAACCTGCTGCAGCTGACCGGCGGCGAGAAGATTACCGCGGTTATCGCGCTGAAGGAATTCGGCGACGACCGGTTCCTCTTCATGGCAACCCGCAACGGTATCGTGAAGAAGACAAGAATGCAGGCATACGCTAATATCCGCAGAACCGGCATTCAGGGCATGGCGCTCCGTGAGGACGACGAGCTCATTTCCGTAAAGGCAACCGACAACAAGAAGGATATCCTTCTCGTTTCGAAGATGGGCCAGTGCATCCGCTTCAATGAAAAGGATGTGCGCGGCACCGGCCGTAACTCGATGGGCGTATACGGTATGCGTCTTGCGGAAGGCGACGCGGTTGTATCGATGCTGATTACCGACGAAGCTGAAGCCGCACTGTTCCTGTCCGAGTTCGGTCTCGGCAAGAGAACGGATACTTCCGAGTTTGCCGTACAGCACCGCGGCGGTAAGGGCGTTCGCTGCTACAAGATCAATGAACGTTCCGGCAACCTGGTCGGCGCTCTGATGGTAAATGACGACGATGAAATCATCATGATCACGAACGAAGGCATTCTGATCCGGATTCCGGTCGGCAACATCAATAAGATCGGCCGTAACACGACCGGCGTTATCTGCATGAACGTGGATTCGACGAAGGACATCCGTGTTGCTAGCTTCGCCATCGTGCAGGACAATGAAGAAGAATCTGAAACGGCAATCGAGGAGATGGAGCGCAAGCTTCTGTCCGAGGATGACGAAGTAGATGCCGACGAAGGCGAAGAGCCTCTCGAATTCGACGAGGAAGCCGAAGAGGCCGAAGACGCTTTGGACGAAGGCGAGAAGGAAGAGTAATCCGAAAGACGGGATGGCATTTTCCAAAATGAAGTAAGAGATGCGGGGCTGCATACGGCAGCCCCGTTTTGTCCCCCAAAAAAGGAGGCAGCATGAAAGCGGTTATATTTGACATGGACGGAGTCATCTTCGATTCCGAGCGCGCGACGTACCTTTGCTGGAAGAAGGTGGCGGAGGAGCACGGGCTTGAGCGGATGGACGAGGTCTACCGGAAATGCATCGGCGTGACGGTTGAAGTCACGCGGCAGATCTGCTTAGACGCGTACGGGGAGGATTTTCCGTATGAAGAGTTCGCGAAGGAAGCGAGTGTGCTGTACCATGAGCGGTACGACGGCGGGCGGCTTCCGGTTAAGGAAGGCACGCGGGAGATTCTTTCCTATTTGAAGGAAAATGGCATACCGACCGCAATCGCGTCGTCGACCAGGCAGGAACGCGTTGTGTCGCAGCTTGACGAGGCCGGGCTTCTTGGTTTCTTTAATGCTGTTGTAGGTGGTGAGAGCGTTTCGAAGTCGAAGCCGGCGCCGGATATCTTTTTATATGCGGCGGAGCAGCTCGGCATTGCGCCCGCAGACTGCGTCGTCATCGAGGATTCGTTTAACGGGATTCGCGCTGCGCATGCAGCCGGCATGATTCCGGTCATGGTTCCCGATATGCTGGAGCCTGACGACGAAATCAGAGGAAAATGCGAAACGGTTTGCAGTTCCCTTCGCGACGTTCTTCGATTGATGCAGGAAAAGGCATTGTAGGAATGCGCGCGGTGGTTCAAATGACGCTGACGGAGGCAGTCTCATTTTTCAAAAAATGAGATGAAAACAGAAGAATACACTATATCTTGCAGATGCCCGAAAGGCGAAGACAAGATGGGGGAAACACGATGGAAAAGCAGAGAAAAACCGGTCGCAAAAGCCCGAAATATAAGGTAAAAATGTGTTGACATATGCCTTTTAATTTGGTATATTTAACAATGCGCCACCCCTTTAGGAGGGTTTTTGGTGCGCTTGAAAAAACTGCATAATTGACAGGGTTTTCAGCTTGGAGAAATACTCAAGAGGCTGAAGAGGCGCCCCTGCTAAGGGTGTAGGTCGGGTAACCGGCGCGAGGGTTCAAATCCCTCTTTCTCCGTCGAACGAAATTCGTTCAAAAAAAGTGTTGACAACAGCGAATGTGTGTGTTATTCTAATCAAGCTGTCGCTGTGGTTATTCCATTTGTCGACACGGAGTACCTTGAAAACTGAATAGTGAAACAACCTTGAAGATTCGTTTGAAATGTTTCTGTCATTTTGAATGACTGAAGCGAACTTTAACAAATGTAAATTTCAGGAAACAAAGGCTTATTAAATAAGTCAGAGTTCACTGAGAGGA
>JAFYYS010000012.1 GCA_017546025.1 Lachnospiraceae bacterium
CCTTGCCGAGGGGTCATTTTGGGCTGTCCTGCAGGGCGTAAAAATCTACTATTCGGAAGGATAAAAGAATGAAAGTAATCGTTTGTAAGGATTATCAGGAAGTATCCGAGAAGTCAGCGGAAATTGTTGCACAGGTTATGAAGGATAAGCCGAATGCAGTTTTGGGACTTGCTACTGGTTCCACGCCTGAGGGCATGTATGCAAAGCTTGTTGAGATGAACCGTAAGGGTGAGATTGATTTCTCCGGTATCACGACGGTCAATCTGGATGAGTATTATCCGATCAGCCCCGACAATGATCAGAGCTACCGTTATTTTATGAATAAGAACCTTTTCGACCGTGTAAACATCGATAAGAGCAGAACCAACGTGCCGAACGGCGCCGCCAACGACGGAGAAGCGGAAGCTGCCCGTTACGAAGCATTTGTCCGTTCCCTCGGCGGAGCTGACATTCAGGTACTCGGCATCGGCAGAAACGGCCACATCGCTTTTAATGAGCCCGATGTAGAGCTTGTTCCCGTGACCCATGTTACCGGTCTTACCCCCGATACGATTGATGCCAATGCCCGTTTCTTCGCAAGTGCGGATGAAGTTCCGACGCATGCTTTGACGATGGGTATGGGTACCATTCTTTCCGCAAAGAAGATTATCATCCTTGCCAACGGTAAGGGCAAGCACAATGCCGTTATGAAGATGCTTAAGGGAACGGTCAGCACAATGTGCCCCGCCTCCTTCCTGAATCTGCATGACGATGTTACCCTTGTTGTTGACGAAGAGTGTTATAAGGGCTGATGAAAGTGCGCCTTAAGGGGCGCGCTTTCTTATGAATAAAAAGAATTCTTTGGGCTTTAAGCCCGGAAAGGAACTTTTATGGGTAAATATTTCGGGACAGACGGTTTCCGCGGCCGTTCCGGCGTCGTACTTACGGCAGAGCATGCATTCAAGATCGGCCGTTTCCTCGGCGCATATTACAGCAAGGATAAGGATACCCGCGCGAAGATCGTAATCGGAAAGGATACGAGACGTTCTTCCTATATGTATGAGAATGCGCTTGCCGCAGGCATTACCGCTTCGGGCTCTGACGCATACCTTCTGCATGTAACGACGACGCCCTGCGTATCGTACATCACGAGAACGGACAAGTTTGACTGCGGCATCATGATCAGCGCCAGCCACAATCCCTTCGTTGACAACGGCATTAAGCTGATGAACGGCGACGGCGAGAAGATGGAGGACGAGGTGCAGGATCTCGTTGAGGATTACCTCGACGGCAAGACCCCCGACCCGGCTTTCGCTACGGGCGCCGACATCGGCTGCACGGTTGACTACTATACCGGCCGTAACCGTTACATCGGTTACCTGACCAATGTTGCCACAAAGTCATTTGAGAACCGCAAGGTTGCTCTTGACTGCGCAAACGGCAGCTCCTGGATGATTGCACGCTCCGTATTCGATGCACTCGGGGCAAAGACCTATGTCATTAACAACGAGCCGGACGGAATTAACGTGAACGAGAAGTGCGGTTCCACGCACATCGAGGGACTTTGCGAATATGTGAAGGAAAAGGGCGTTGACGTCGGATTTGCCTTCGACGGAGATGCGGACCGCTGTCTTGCCGTAGACGAGAACGGCAATGTGGTGGACGGCGACCAGATCATGTACATCACGGCAAAGTATCTGAAGAAGATTGGGCAGCTGCCGAGCAATACCGTTGTTACGACGATCATGTCGAACTTCGGTCTTTACAAGGCGCTTGACCGCATCGGCATCGATTATGAGAAGACGAAGGTCGGTGACCGCTATGTTTACGAGAACATGAAGGCAAATGACCACGTCATCGGCGGCGAGAACTCCGGCCATGTCATTTTCCGCAAATATGCCCGTACCGGTGACGGCATTCTGACGGCCATCATGGTTATGATGGTGCTGATTGATACGCAGATGCCGCTTTCTGCTTTGGCGAAGGAAGTTGAGCTGTATCCGCAGGTTCTTAAGAACGTTGAGGTCGACGATAAGGACGGCACGATGAACGATCCCGCCGTTATGCTTCAGACCGATGCATGTGCCGCAAATCTCGGTAACAACGGCCGCGTGCTTCTTCGTAAGAGCGGTACCGAGGACGTCATTCGTGTCATGGCAGAGGCCAAGACATATGAGGAATGCAACAAGCAGGTCGATTTGATCATCGATTCCATCCGGAAGTCCGGACACCTTCTGAAGGTGAGATAGGAGTTAATATGAGTGAAATTCAAAAGACGGTTGCCGCACTGTACGAGCCCGGCCATACACTTGCATGGCCCTGGCTTTCCAAGTGCACATACCCGTGGGAGATTCTTTCTTCCATTAAAGAAATTATTCTGACGCTCGGTCCGCAGCTTGATCCGGAGCGTTACGACAACCCGCAGGAGGGTGTATGGATTGCGAAGAGCGCGAAGGTTTTCCCTTCCGCCTATATCGGAAGTCCCTGCATCATCGGTGAGGATACGGAAGTACGTCACTGCGCCTTCATCCGCGGCAGCGCCCTGATCGGCAACGGCTGTGTCATCGGAAACTCCGTGGAGTTGAAAAATGTGATCATTTCCGACAGTGTACAGGTACCGCATTATAACTATGTCGGTGATTCCGTACTCGGCTATAAATCCCATATGGGAGCCGGTTCCTTAACGAGTAACGTGAAGAGCGACAAGACACTGGTTGTCGTAAAGGACGGAAAGGAATCCATAGAGACGGGACTGAAGAAGTTCGGCGCGATGCTCGGCGACTTCGTTGAGGTCGGCTGCAACAGCGTTCTGAATCCAGGAACCGTAATCGGCTGTCATTCCAATATCTATCCGACTTCTTCGGTAAGAGGGGTAATTCCCAGCTACAGCATTTTCAAGAGCGGGAAGGTCACCGAAGTGGTGGATAAAAACTGACCGGACTATATTTTGCGGCGTACCGCAACGGTGCGCCGCTATTTTGTATCTTTGGGGGAGTTTTTTTACTTGATACATTGCATTTTTGGTGCTATAATCACGACAATGATAAATATACCCTTTTCGCGCGGATAGGGGTAAATACGGAGTAGTAATGTCATGAAATCAAAAAAGAAGAAAGGCGCAAAGCGGTTTGAGAAGGGTCTCAGAATCGCACGCCTTGTATTGTTTTTTCTGCAGATTATCGCTGCGGTTGCTTTGGTTGTGGAGACGATGATTTTCGCCATCCTTCCGGTGAAATACCGTTTGATCATGATTATGGGCTTGTGCCTGGCGGCTCTGCTCAGCTTTCTGTTACTCACGGTTTCCAAGAAGAGAAGAGACATGGTCATCGGAAGCGTGTGGGCGGCATTGTGGATTCTGATATGCATTCTTGCCGTTGTGCTTTACCTGGAACCTGCCAGAAAGTCTCTTAAGAAGGTGACCAACCAGGAGGCTACGGAGACCATTCACGTAACCGGCATATCGGTGCTTGTCAGAAAGGATGACAAAGCGCAGAAGATAGAGGATACAAACGGTTATGTGTACGGTATTCAGACCTCGGAGGATTACGCGTTTTCTCTCGGGGCATACAAGTACATTAATAAAATGGACGGAATGAAAATTTCCGTTAAGGAATTCGAATACTACGACAATCTGGCTCAGGCTTTGATTCATAAAGATATCGATGCCATGATTGCCGATACTTCTTATCTTGATATGTTGAACGAGTATTCGGAAGGGTTCTCCGGCAATTACCGGATTCTTTCGGAACTGGATGTGGATTCCGAGATTCCGAAGACCGATATCTCGGTAACCCCGACGCCTACCGAATTTGAGGTCATGCCGACCGGGGATATCGGGGATCCCGACATCACACCGGATCCGGGCAATGAGAACAATCCTACCACAGCGCCTTCAAAGCCTACCCCGACACCGATTGTCCAGAAGACACCGATGCCGGACCGCGGAGAGTTCTCCATTACCGAAGACTATTTTGTTGTATATATCAGCGGAATTGACTGCTACGGAAGCATCGCCACACGTTCCAGAAGCGATGTAAACATTCTGATGGTCGTCAATCCTACGACCGGAAAGATTATGATGGTCACCGTTCCGAGAGACTCCTATGTGCCTCTTTCGGGTTTCGGAGCCGGTGCATACGACAAGCTGACACACGCAGGTATTTACGGTGTCAAGACTTCGATGAATACGCTTGACGATTTGTTCGGAATCAAGATTGATTATTATATCCGTGTGAATTTCTCGAGTGTTGAGAAGTTCGTAGACCTTCTCGGCGGCGTGGATATCTATTCGCCGATTGCTTTCACCTCGCATGACGGACAGCATACCTTTGCTGCCGGATGGAACCATGTGAACGGACAGAGAGCGCTTGCATTTGCCAGAGAAAGATACGCCTTCCAGGGCGGTGATTTCCAGCGCGGTAAGAACCAGATGGATCTGATCAAAGCTGTTTTCAGCAAAATGACATCGAGCGCTGCTTTGGCAAACTTCGGAAATCTGATGGGTCAGGTTTCGAATAATTTCCAGACGAACATGACGATGGACCAGCTGACTGCTTTGTGCAGAATGCAGCTTGACCGGGGCATTTCGTGGAACATTGAAAGTTATGCGGTTACCGCTTCCGGCGGCAATGCATTTTGTTATTCCTACAAGGGCTCCAAGCTTTATGTGGCTTATCTGAACTCCGATTCCGTTCGGGAAGCCGCATCGAAGATGCGGGCCGTAATGGAGGGAAGATAAGAACCCGGGGGATGCGGGAAAGGAGAATGACGTGCGGGAGGCTATTGCCGATTTCTATCAGGATTATCTTCTTCGGATGAACGCCGTGGATACGGAAGAGCAGGAACTGCTTTCTTCGGCAACGAAGAAGGGCTGGACCCAGCATCTGGTCAAAAAATCCTCTCTGATCCGCGAGTCCCATTCCGTTGTGGAAAAGGGCATAAATGAGATTATTCTTCCCCACGTCAGCGGGCAGCGTGAAACGACGGACGAGGAAGCGGAAGCGCTGAAGGAAGGCGCCATGCTGTATTTCCGTAAATCGCTCTTTGACGAAGTCATGGAGTCATCGGTTCTTGCCATGCTTGCAGGCCGTTACGCGAAGACCGGCAACCGTTTTGAGGAACGCAGATGCCGTTTCGCATTTGCCAATAATGCTTTCATCTCGGCAGGCGGAGATTTCTCCGGCAAGTCGTTAAGTGAAGCAAACCAGCTGCTTCGCGACATCAAAAAGCTTCGCGAAATCCGTAAGGAGCATGATACGGAGGAGTCCTTTTTAGAGGATGTTTCCTTTATGTTGGAGACGGGACTTCGGCTGTTTGATTTGGAACTTCGCGCTTTGGAGCCGAACCTGAACCGCCTGATTGCGCTTTTTAATGCGATTTCCGTGATAGGTTCTTATAAGGACCTTCTGCCGAAGGAATATTTGGAAACAAAGGTCGAGGCTACGTTAAACAGGCTCGGTCTGCAGATTCTTTTCATGCAGGCGCTTCACTGGGATAAGATTCCCGAAGCGAAAAAGCCGGCACTTCGTGCTTTGTTTGAGCGGGAGTTCTCTGCGGAGCTGACGCTTCCCGAACAGGAAAGGCATCCCCGTTTTTTCATGATTTATGTGTTGTACTGCTTCTATGACGGAAAGCTTTCGCCGGATGAGTGCTTTAATCTTTTGTATCCGTTTGCGATGGAGCTTTCGACCGATGTGAATTTTTCGGTGCCGAAGTGGTATGATTTCGGCAGGGACGACCGTTTCTTCGCCGTATGCTTTCTGACACGCCCGGTTTTGCAGATGGTGCTTGCCACGAGGCTTTCCTCAGAACAGAAGAAGCAGCGTGTTGCCGGCATTCTCTATGACGTGAAGAGCTACATCGAAACGATTCCGCGTGAATGTGCGGCCAGGGAGAATATGGACTACTGTCTGTACCATCTCTTATATGATGTCATAGAATTCATCGACGATGAGTCGATTGCGATGGAATTCATCGATACGCTGATGATGAACCGCCAGCTTGCCACGCTGATTCATTCCATCATGGCGGCAAAGCTGACGCAGGCCATCATCGATCCGTTGATTGACCGGATGCCGCAGCTGTTCTATGAGGTTCTTTCCGTGAACAGTGACGAAGAGGTGCGGGCGAAGAAAGAGGATCTGGCGCTGTTCCTTTATAATGCTGCCAAATGCCATGACATCGGCAAGATTCGCATCGCCACAATCATCAACACGCAGATTCGCTCGATTTCCGACGCAGAATTCTCGCTGATCCGGATGCACTCCGTCTGGAGCGCGGACATCCTTTCGAGGAATCCGAAGCTTTCCGCCTATAAAGACATCGCGCTGGGACACCATAAGAGCTACGACGGAAAGAGCGGCTATCCGGAGAACTGCGACAATCATGCTTCGAAATATCGGATTTTAACGGAAATCCTGACCATATGCGATTCCATGGATGCAGCGACTGACGCGTTCGGGCGGAATTACCAAAGAGGTAAGACGTTCGAAAAGGTATTTGCCGAATTTGAATCGCTGAAGGGAACCCGATACAATCCCGTCATCATTGATTTCATTAAGAATACACCGGAGCTGTTTGCGCAGCTTAAGGAGATTACCTCTAAGGAAGCAAGGGGAGATTTTTACTATCACATTTACCGTAAATACCGGTAGGAAGGGAGAACGACATGAGTAATAACGGCGGACGCGGCGGAGACGGCGGCGGACACGGACTTGTGTTTTGGATTGTTTTGATTGTTGTGATTGCTGCAGTATGTGGCGGAACCTTTGCCCAGGATCTGGTAAAGCAGGGGCTTGGCTTTTTGAAAACGGCAGGCATCATTCTCGGCGTTCTGCTGCTTGCCCTCATTGCTTTCGGTATTTCGTTTGCGGTTTGGAGCGAGCGGAAGGACAAAAAGCTGAAGGAAGAGCAGATGAAGCTCGATATTCTGAATACGCCGCTTGAGACATTCGGCGAGTCGGAAACCCAGCAGCTTATGGACAAATACGACGGCAAGGAGCCTTCCGCACAAAGCACGCAGCAAAGCGGTCAGAAAACCGGTTCCGTGAACCCTTATTCCGCAGTCAAAAATCCATACGCGAAGGAAGAGCAGAAGCAGACCGGTGTGTAGGTCTTAATTGACGATTTTCCATATTCATTAATGCAACAATTTATGCAAAATTGCATATTCCATTCTGAAAGTGTTTGTGATAGAATGGGTTAAATATTTTTCCGGACATTATTTGCAACATTCGGCAGGAGGCTTTACATGGACGAAATCCGTACCATGGAAGACGCTCGTTGTGAAGAGAGCACTTCCAAAAACTTTATCGAAATGATTATTGAAAAGGATTTGGCGGAAGGCCGCTGCAGCGAGGTCATCACCCGGTTCCCTCCGGAGCCGAACGGCTATCTGCATGTGGGTCACGCGAAATCCATTTTGTTAAATTACGGTCTTGCAAAAAAGTACGGCGGACGCTTCAATCTGCGCTTTGACGACACGAATCCGACCAAGGAGAAGACGGAATTCGTGGAATCCATCGCGGCAGACGTGCGTTTCCTCGGTGCTGACTTTGAAGACCGTTTGTTTTTTGCCAGCAACTATTTTGAAGAAATGTACGAGGCAGCTGTCAGACTGATTAAGAGCGGCAAAGCATATGTCTGCGACCTTTCCGCAGAAGAAATCCGCGAATACCGCGGAACGCTTACCGAGCCCGGTAAGGACAGCCCGTACCGTAACAGAAGCATCGAAGAGAACCTCCGCCTGTTTGAGGGTATGAAGAACGGTGAGTTCGAGGACGGTTCCAAGGTTCTCCGTGCCAAGATTGACATGGCATCTCCGAATATCAACATGCGTGATCCCGTCATCTACCGTGTGGCGCGCATGACACATCATAACACCGGCGACCGCTGGTGCATCTATCCCATGTATGACTTCGCGCATCCGATTGAGGATGCCGTTGAGGGAATCACCCACTCCATCTGTACGCTTGAATTTGAAGACCACCGTCCGCTTTACGACTGGGTTCTGATTGAGTGCGGATATAAGAAATCTCCTGAGGAAACGCCAAAACAGATAGAATTTGCCAAAATGTACTTGAAGAATGTCGTAACCGGCAAGCGTTACATCAAACGCCTTGTTGAAAACGGCACCGTGGACGGCTGGGACGATCCGAGACTTGTGACGATTGCGGCACTTAAAAGACGCGGCTTCACGCCCGAGTCCTTAAAGCTGTTCATGGAGCTTGCAGGCGTATCGAAGAGCAACAGCATTGTTGATTACGCAATGCTTGAGTACTGCATCAGAGAAGACCTGAAGCTTAAGAAGAACCGCATCATGGTTGCGGTGAACCCCGTGAAGCTCGTGATTGACAACTATCCCGAGGATCTCACGGAAGAGGTTACGGTTGCCAATAACCCCGAGAATCCCGAGCTTGGTACGAGAACGGTTACGTTCGGCAAAGAACTGTATATCGACCGTGATGACTTCATGGTAGAGCCGCCGAAGAAGTATTTCCGTCTGTTCCCCGGCAACGAAGTCCGTCTGATGGGCGCTTACTTCGTAACCTGCACCGGTTATGAAACCGATGAGAACGGTGAGGTCAGCGTGATTCATGCAACATACGATCCGGCCACCAAGGGCGGAGAGTGCGCAGACCGTAAGGTTAAAGGCACGATTCATTGGGTAAATGCCAAAACGGCTGTTGCCGTTACATCAAGACTTTATGAGAACCTGATTGACGAAGAGAAGGGTGTTTATAACGAGGACGGCAGCATCAATCTGAATCCGAATTCGATTACGGTGCTTACCTCTTATGCAGAGCCCTCCGTTTCCGGCGCGAAAGCGTTTGACAGTTTCCAGTTCCTAAGAAACGGTTATTTCTGCGTCGACTGTAAGGACAGCACACCGGACAGACTCGTATTTAACAGAATCTGTTCCTTAAAGAGCGGATATAAGCCGCAGTAGAAGAGTCCCGTCCCGAAAGGAGGAACGCCTTGAAAGAGCAGCTCTATTCGATTCCCGTAAATGATGCTTTTGATGCCGATTGCGAATGTCCCGTCTGCAATATGTACCAGAAGCTGCAGAACGACGCCATTGATTTCGTCATGGGCGCCAGCTATATGGAAGACGATGTCCGGATGGAAACGGACAAGATCGGCTTCTGCAGTGCCCATCTGCCCCTGATGTATAAGAACCAGAACCGTCTCGGGCTCGGGCTGATGATGCTTACCTATATGGATAAGCAGATGAAGACGTTAGAGAAGCTTTCGAAGGAAAAGGCGAAGAAGCCTTCCCTTTTCGGCCGCGGAGATAATTCCGACCCGGTGTTTGCTTATACCGAGGAACAGCAGAATTCCTGCTATGTCTGCAACCGGATGGCACACCATTATGAGCGCTATCTGGCTACAATCTTTTACCTGTACGGTTCGGACAGTGTGTTCCGGGATAAGTTTGCAAGAGCAAAGGGTTTCTGCTTAAAGCATTACGGCGAACTCCATAAGCTTGCCGGCTCGTCACTCAGTTCGAAGTATCTCGATGAGTTTTCGAATACTTTAAACCGCATCATGGTTGAGAATTTCAAGCGCGTGCGTGACGATCTCGAGTGGTTCACGGACAAATTCGACTACCGCAATGCCGACGCGGACTGGAAGAACTCGAAGGATGCGCTGATTCGCGCGATTCAGAAGACGAACAGCCTCTTCGTAGAGGATGCGGCCAATAAGAAGAAGTAATAACGTTTTGACAGAGGGAGGATTGCCATGATCGGAGAAAGCAATTATACCGAATGTGCGGTGAAGAAGCTGCCGAAGAATACGGATATCATCATAAAAGCACTGTTGATTCTCGGCGTTGTCGTTTTAGGTTTTGCGACCCTGCTTTTTAACGGAATCATTCAGATTCTGTTCGTGCTTCTGCTTGTTGTATACTTCCTGTTTCTGTTCAATCAGTGGAGCCGTTTTAACGTGGAGTACGAATACGTATTTGTTGACGGTCAGATAGATTTTGACGTCATGTACAGCGGCAACTCAAGAAAGAATCTGAAGCGCATCGATATGGATAAGGTCATCATCGTAGCGCCGGAAGGGTCTCATCATCTTGACGGTTATAAGCATCTGAATCTGAAACCGCTCAACTGCACTTCCGGAGATCCCGCGAAGAAGGTTTATGCGGTTATCGTAAAGGGCAACGAAGGACAGGAGAAAATACTTTTCGAGCCCGATTCGAATTTTCTTCAGTACATGAAGAAAAAGGCTCCCCGTAAGGTAATGGAGAGCGACTGATTTCGTTTAGAAAAATATCATATAAAAGGAGGAAAGCAAAATGGCGAAAATTATCGGTGAAGGTATTACTTTTGATGACGTGCTTCTGGTACCGTCCTACTCGGAAGTAATCCCGAACGAGGTAGACATCTCGACCAATCTTACCCATTCCATTCACTTGAACATTCCGCTTATGAGCGCCGGAATGGACACGGTTACGGAGCACCGTATGGCAATTGCCATGGCCAGACAGGGGGGAATCGGCGTCATTCACAAGAACATGTCCATTGAGGCACAGGCGGAGGAGGTTGACAAAGTAAAACGTTCCGAGAACGGTGTCATCAGCGATCCGTTTTCGCTTTCCCCGAACCATACGTTACAGGATGCCAACGAACTGATGGGCAAGTACCGCATCAGCGGCGTTCCGATTACCGAGGGCAGAAAGCTTGTCGGCATCATCACGAACCGTGACCTGAAGTTCGAGACCGACTTTTCCAAGAAGATCAGCGAGTCCATGACGAGCCAGGGCCTGATTACCGGCCGTGAGGGCGTTACGCTTGAGGAAGCGAAGATGATTCTGGCAAATGCCAGGAAGGAGAAGCTTCCCATCGTTGACGACGAGGGTAACCTGAAGGGTCTCATTACCATTAAGGATATCGAGAAAGCAATCAAATATCCGCTTGCCGCAAAGGATTCCCAGGGAAGACTTCTGTGCGCGGCAGGTGTCGGTGTTACCGCCAACGTTTTAGAGCGTGTGGAAGCACTTGTTAAGGCAAAGGTTGATGCGGTTGTCGTTGACTCCGCACACGGTCATTCCGCAAATGTCATCCGCGTTGTCAAGATGATCCGCGACGCTTTCCCGTCTCTTCAGATCATCGCCGGTAATGTGGCGACCGGAGAGGCTACCGAAGCTTTGATCAAGGCCGGTGTTGACTGCGTTAAGGTCGGTATCGGTCCCGGTTCCATCTGCACGACCCGTATCGTTGCCGGTATCGGTGTTCCGCAGATCAGCGCCATCATGGATGCTTATGAGACCGCCAAGAAGTATGACATTCCAATCATCGGTGACGGCGGCATCAAGTACTCCGGTGACGTTACAAAGGCTCTTGCTGCAGGCGCCAGCGTCTGCATGATGGGTTCCATCTTCGCAGGCTGCGAGGAGAGCCCCGGAGACTATGAGCTTTATCAGGGAAGAAAATACAAAGTATACCGCGGCATGGGTTCCATCGCCGCCATGGAGAACGGCAGCAAAGACCGTTATTTCCAGAGCAACGCCAAGAAGCTTGTTCCCGAAGGCGTTGAAGGCCGTGTTGCTTATAAGGGACTTGTTGAGGATACCGTATTCCAGCTCCTCGGCGGTCTTCGTTCCGGTATGGGATATTGCGGTGCAAAGGATCTCGAGACGCTCCGTAAGGAAGCGCGCTTCGTGAAGATTTCTGCTGCATCCCTGAAGGAAAGCCATCCTCATGATATTCATATCACGAAGGAAGCACCCAACTACAGTGTAGACGAGTAATTCATTTACAGTCATAGGGGGTTTACAGTATGGTAATGTCCAAAGCCGAGTGGCGCAGAAAACGCAGACGTAAGAAGCTGATGAAGCTGTATCTTGCGATTGCTTTGCTGGCTGTAATCGCAATTCTGGTTTTGGTTCTTCTGGTTAAGGTAATCACGTTGATCTTTAGGAATTCCGACGGCGGAATCATCAAAAAGGCAGGAGATGTCCAGGTGACACAAAGCCTGCTTTCCATAAGCCGTTACGCAAGACCCGGCGAGAAGCTCGATTCGGTGAATGAAATCATCATTCATTCCAATAACACAATCGGCAAGACCGCACAGGAACAGCGGGATTATTACGAAAGCCTGAAGGACCGCAAGAACGACGAGGAGCGGCAGAGCATGCACTTCATCGTCGATCTGGACGGCAAAATCTATCAATGCATTCCGACCAATGAAATCGCTCTTGCGGTACAGGGAAGCACGTTCACGTCGATATCCATCGAGTACTGCATAACCGGTTCGGACGGTTCGATGAGCGCCGCAACTTACAGAAGCCTTTGTAAGCTTGTCGCGACGCTTTGCAAGAAGTACGGTTTGACCGAAAAGAAAGTGTTCCGCCATTACGACAAGAACAACGTCAGCTGTCCGCTGTTCTTGGTATCGGAAGAGAACTGGGAACAGTTCAAGGCCGATGTCAAAGCAACCAGACAGGGTAAGGACATTGAAGTCACGAATGCTCCGATTAAAAACGTTGTGCCGGCGGGTGAGACCCCGGATTCTCTGGGAGAACCGGGAGACGGCTGAAGAAGAGATGAGGAATCCTTAAATCGGATTCCTCTTTTTAATTGCCTTTTATATGTTCGCGGATCATCGCTTCGGATTCTTTGATTTCCGCAAGGAATTCCCGCGCGGATAAAACAAGGCTTCCGGCGCCTCGGATGATAATCTGTTCCAGGCCGTCCGAGGTGGCAACCGTAATCCGGTAATCATTTGCATGCACATGCGTGAACCGTTCGATAAAGCCGTCCGCGGTTTCCGCCTCTTTGGTAAATACGACGTGAATCCCGTTATAATCAAAGGCCTCCTCGTCGTGCCCCTTCACAAGATAGGCATCAAATACGGCAATTAACTCGCAGCCCTTATAGGCAGCATAGTTAGTCAGAATATCAAGCAGCTTCCCGCGTGCCGAATCCATATTCTGTTTGGAAAGCTCTGAAAGCTCGGGCCAGGCATGAATGATGTTATAGCCGTCAACCAAAACCCAATGGCTTTTATACCGCTTTTTCGGTTCGGTGCTTCGGTACAGCTTTTCCTCGCGTTTTACGGGAGCCTTCTTTCCGGCTCTTTCGTTGGCATGAGAAGAGCTTTTGATGATCCGGTCGATTTCCTCGGTACCGAGCGCCAGGTCAAGTGATTCCATCAGCGATTCCGGATTCTTCTGTACGGGGCTTTCCGTGAAATCCTCACCCGTATCATATAGCACTGACGGAACGTGCATATGCGCAAATACTTCGTTCCACATGACCGGATAACCCGCGCCGTGCGTACAGAAAACGGAGTAGGAAGGATTCGCAAGGTCCGCATCCGGGTCATACCCGGTCTTTGCAATGACCTCGGCGGAATTGCGGCACGGGCGGTAGCCGGATACGCGGCGGAAGATGTGCCCTTTTCCTTTGCATAGCGTCGGAAGCAGCGCCGGAAAATCCTGAAACGACGAAACAGGTGCGAAACCCTTTAATACAGCGCTTCCGTCGTGGCTGTCGGCATCGCGCTCGAAGTCGGCATTCAGCTCCGTTAAAGCGTGCATGACACGCCCAATCGAATCCGCGGGAATCGTGATGACGAAAGAGTAATAGGGCTCGAGCAGTACGTTTTCGGCCTGCATCAGTCCCTGTCTGACCGCGCGGCACGAAGCCTGACGGAAGTCGCCGCCGCCCGTATGCTTCGGGTGCGCTTTGCCTGCGACAAGCGTCATTCTGACATCGGTCAGAACGGAACCGGTCAGCACACCCTTGTGTTTTTTCCGTGCCAGCGCGGAAAGAATGTGGCGCTGCCAGTTGCCGGACAGAAGGTCCTCACTCAAATCGGTGCAGAACTCAAGGCCGCTGCCCGCAGGAAGCGGCTCCAAGATGAGATGAACCTCCGCATAATGCCGAAGCGGCTCGAAATGGCCGACGCCTTCTACCGTATTTGCGATGGTCTCTTTATAGACGATATCGCCCGTGTCAAATGTGACGTCTGCCCCAAAGCGCGACTTCAGCTCACGGGAGAGAATCTCAAGCTGGACGGCGCCCATGACCTGAATCCGGATTTCCTTCGTCCGTTCTTCCCACAACACGTGCAGCGTCGGTTCTTCCTCCTCAAGCTGCATGACGGCGGGAAGCAGGAGCGCAGGTTCCGTATTCATCGGAACGAGCCGGTAGGAGAGTACGGGTTCCGAAAGAGAAGCTTTTTCAAAGACAGCGGAACCGTATACATCGCCGGCTTTGCTTTCCGTCAGTCCCGTAACCGCTACAAGGTCACCGGCACCTGCTTCCTTGACGGTTTCATAGCGTTCGCCGGAATAGATGCGAATCATATCGATTTTGCCGACGTCGTTGATCGTTTCCTTTGCTGCAATTGTGCCTCCGGTAATCTTCATATGGGTTACGCGGGTTTTGTCGGCATCATGTGTGATTTTGTAAACGATTGCGCCGAAAGAATCTGAAGCAGAAGGCATGACGGTCAGTTCGGATAAAGCGTCTAAAAGCTCGGAAACGCCGGTATCCTTAAGCGCGGAACCGAAGAAACACGGGAACAGGCCGCGCTTTTTGATGACTGCAGGCAGACTTTCCTTACGGACGGTTCCGGACTCGAGATATTCCTGTAACAGAGCTTCATCACAAAGACTGATTTCTTCCTCATCGGGGTGCGTCATATTGACAATGGAATCGGAGAGTGTGCTTTTTAGGGAAGCCATGATATCAGATTCCGAAACATCGGGACGGTCGGTTTTGTTGACGAACAGAAAGGCCGGAATGTTATAGTGCGCCAGCATGTTCCAAAGCGTGACGGTATGATTCTGCACGCCTTCGGTACCGCTGATGACCAAAACGGCATAATCGAGAACCGAGATGGCACGCTCGGCCTCCGGCGAGAAGTCCACATGTCCGGGTGTATCGGTTAACGTAATGACGCAGTCGGGAAGCGTCAGGACAGCCTGCTTTGAGAATACGGTAATGCCGCGTTCCCGCTCGACATCCTTTGAGTCAAAGAAACTGTTCCGATTGTCAACACGTCCCATTTGCCGGATTTTGCCCGCATGAAAGAGCAGGGCTTCCGACAGCGTCGTCTTCCCCGCATCGACATGAGCAATCATTCCGATGACCAGTTTCTTCATGATACCTCTTTAGAAAAAAGGGCTTCCCAAACGGGAAGCCCGATGTGTTTTATTCGGACCGAAGTGCAGCAACCGGATCCTTGTTGGCGGCGATTCTTGAAGGAATCAGGCCGGCTATCAGCGTCAAAACGATGCTGATGACAATCAGGATAACGGCGCCGAGAATCGGAAGCTTTGACAATCCCGAAATGTTGGTGTATTGGTGAATGATGATATTGATCGGAATATTCAGCAGTACCGTGACAAGTATGCCGAGCGTTCCGGCGATGAAACCGATGATCATCGTTTCGGCGTTGAATACGCGGCTGATATCGCGCTTTGAAGCACCGATGGCACGAAGGATACCGATTTCCTTTGTCCGCTCGAGAACGGAGATGTAGGTAATGATTCCGATCATGATGGACGAAACGACAAGGGAGATGGCGACAAATGCAATCAGAATGTACGTGATGGCATTGATGATCGTGCTGACGGAGGACATCAGAAGTGCAATGAAGTCGGTATACTCAATCTGTTTGTCCTCAGGCTGCTCCTTGTTATATTCGGCAATGATCTCGACGATGCGGTCCTTCGCATGGAAGTCCTTCGGATAAATGCTGATCATGAACGGATTGTCAAGTTCCGCATAACCGAGAAGAACAAGGTTCGTATCATACGTGTTCTTGGTTTCCTGATTGGCACTCATCTTGTACATTTCGGCGAGCATCTCGTCGGGAATCATTGTGACGAAATCACGGATGCTCAGCTTCTGACCGCTTGCCATCCACTGCTTCGCCTGATCAAACTGGCCGTTTTCATCCGACTGAATGATGTAAGCAAGCATTGTCTCGGTCTGGGCCTTTTCTTCCTCGCTCATCAGTTCATAGCTTCGAAGGAATTCAAGTCTGATTTCCTGAGGCGTCATTTCCTTCGGCTTCTCAAACGGAATGCCGGTGAATACGTCAATCTCGGGATTCTCAAGCTGAGCTTTGACGATGGGGCACTCAGCACTCCTGGTGACGATATATTCGGTCAGCTTCTCGGTATAAGCAATGGCACCTGTCATGGATGCGGCAACGGCTTCCTCGTCGGGTCTGATGATGCCGACAACCTTCAGTTCGGCACATTTTGCGGAATCCGAGAGAAGCTTCGTCATATAATCCCGGTCGTTCTGCTTATTCTCCCAGGACTTGGTAAGCGTGTTGTACTGATAGTAATCCGCGGGAAGAACGAGACGGAAGCTTAAGTTCAAAATATCATCATAGGAAAATGAGATCTTTTCACTTTCTATTCTCTCACCCATCAGCATCTTTCGGATCTTGCCTTCGACTTCACCGGGGTCTTTAAGACCTAAGGAGTAAAGCGCATAATCGCTGATTTCGTCGTGCTTATCGACAATTAAGAGGACTTCGTTCCATTCCTCCGGCCATTTGCCGGCAATCAGTTCATAAGTGGAATGAACCAGTTCTTCGTTATCAATCATCTGCGTCCAGACGCTCATGTTGGAAGAGCCGCCGTACAGCGATGACATCGAGGTGAGATCGGAAAGGGAACTTTCCGAAGCACCCATGGCAGAGTACATCGAAGTCAGGATCGTGCTCGGATTCAGCTGAACCGGACCGTTCGAAAGATCGTACATATAAATGTTCGGTTCGCTCGTATACGTGTACTGGATATCCGTAACGAGATCCTTCAGTTCGTCGTTACCGTCAAGGAAAGCCTTGAAGCTCTTCAAATCATTGATCTTGATCTCGGCGAGCATCGCATTCATCATTTCGCCCATGGCGTTACTGGAATAAACGCGGCCCGCAGCATGCGGTTCGTCACTGCCGGTATCGACATTTAAAAGCGCCGTAAGAAGTGCGCTTGTATCCGCGGTCTGCTTTTGAATCATCAAAGGATAGGTGGAAAGCGTTTCCTCCTGTACCCGGTTGATGTAGCTGTTGACGCCGTTTGAAAGGGAGAGAATTAAAGCTATGCCGATGATGCCGATGCTTCCGGCAAAAGCGGTCAGAATGGTTCGCGTCTTTTTCGTCAACAGGTTATTGAGGGAAAGGGAGAGTGCCGTAAGATAGGACATGGACGTCCGGTCTTCCTTCGGCTGTGCTTCCTTTTCTTCCTCTTCGGAAACCGGCATCGTATCGCCGATGATCTTGCCGTCCAGAAGGTTTACGGTTCGTGTGGCATACTTGTCGGCAAGATCCGGGTTATGCGTAACCATGATGACAAGCTTGGTCTTGGAGATTTCCTTCAAAAGCTCCATGATCTGGATGCTTGTCTCGGTATCAAGCGCGCCTGTCGGCTCGTCGGCAAGAAGAATGTCGGGGTCGTTAACCATGGCACGGGCGATAGCAACACGCTGCATCTGTCCGCCGGACATCTGATTCGGCTTTTTATTCAGCTGATCGCCGAGACCGACCTTTTCAAGAACTTCCTTCGCACGGCGTTTTCTTTCACCTTTTCCGACGCCGGAGAGCGTAAGAGCAAGTTCTACGTTCTTTAATACGGTCTGGTGCGGAATCAGGTTATAAGACTGGAAGACGAAGCCGATGCTGTGGTTACGGTAGGCATCCCAGTCCTTCTGCGTGTATTCCTCGGTTGAACGGCCGTTGATGATCAGGTCGCCGTCGTTGTAACGGTCCAAACCGCCGATCAGGTTCAACATGGTTGTTTTACCGCAGCCGGAAGGACCTAAAACCGCGACAAATTCCTGATCGCGGAAGGTCAGTGAGATGTTCTTCAGGGCATGAACGATTTCGTCACCGACCAGATAATCTTTGCTGATGTTTTGAAGTTTAAGCATATATCGGGTATAGTATCCTCTCTATATTAGTGTATAAGAAACCAGAATAGATTATATCAAAGCAAGTGCGCGAAGAAAAGTGAAATTCCTGTGAACTCATAAAAAAGAAAGGATTCTGCAAATCCGATGCAAAATCCTTTCAGAATATGACATTATTTATGGAAAATGTTACAGCTCCAGCTTGATTTCGCGGCCGTCCGGGCCGAGTGCGCGGCAGGTGATGCCTGCCGATTTGAACATGCGCTTTGCTGCGATGTTGGCTTTGGTTCCGTCGTATTTGTCACAGTAATAGATGACCTCGGTGATGCCGGCCTGAATCAGGGCCTTTGTGCATTCGTTGCACGGGAACAGGGTCGTATAAACGCGGGCGCCCTTCATGTTGGTGCCGGTATAGTTTAAGATGGCATTCAGTTCCGCATGGCATACATAGAAATACTTGGTTTCGAGTTCATCACCCTCACGGTCCCAAGGATATTCGTCATCGGAACAGCCCTTCGGCATGCCGTTGTAACCGACGGAGAGAATCCGGTTGTCGGGGCTTACGATGCAGGCGCCGACGCTTGTGTTGGGGTCCTTGCTCCGGTAAGCGGAGAGTAGTGCAATTCCCATAAAATACTGGTCCCAGGACAGGTAATCTGTACGCTTCATATGCGGTGTCCTCCGAAATAGATGATAAAAATATAGTAACAAAGAACGCCAAATTGTGCAATATCATAAAAAAAATATTAGGTGTTCCATTTTCCCGATGCCTGTGATAATATGGTAAAGGCGTGAAAGAAGGCTTTTATGCCGATAAGGAATGGAATATGCAGTAAAGGAAGGATAGTTTCATGTACTCATTTGACGATGTCATTAAAGTGGATCCGGAACTTGCCGAAAGCATTACTTTAGAGCTTTCACGGCAGAGAGACAACATTGAGCTGATTGCTTCGGAGAACCTTGTCAGCAAGGCGGTTATGGCTGCCATGGGAAGCGTTCTTACGAATAAATATGCGGAAGGATATCCCGCGCACCGTTACTACGGCGGATGCGAGTTCGTGGATATCGCCGAGAATCTTGCCATCGAGAGAGCCAAGAAGCTTTTTGGTTGCACGTATGTTAATGTTCAGCCGCATTCCGGCGCGCAGGCCAACATGGCTGTTCAGTTCGCCCTCCTTCAGCCCGGCGACACCGTTATGGGCATGAATCTTGCTCACGGCGGACATCTGACACACGGAAGCCCGGTTAACTTTTCCGGTACCTACTTCAACATCGTTCCTTACGGCGTTAACGATAACGGTTTCATTGATTACGACGAGGTTCTTCGGATTGCCAAGGAGTGCAAGCCGAAGCTGATCATCGCCGGCGCAAGCGCTTATGCAAGAGCAATTGATTTCAAGCGCTTCCGTGAGATTGCAGACGAAGTCGGTGCTTACCTGATGGTAGACATGGCACACATCGCAGGCCTTGTTGCAGGCGGTTTCCATGAGAGCCCGATTCCGTACGCACATGTTACGACGACCACGACGCATAAGACGCTCCGCGGACCGAGAGGCGGCATGATCTTAAGCTCTGCTGAATTCGCTGAGGAGCATAAGTTCAATAAGGCTGTATTCCCGGGAATCCAGGGCGGTCCTCTGATGCATGTCATCGCTGCAAAG
>JAFYYS010000013.1 GCA_017546025.1 Lachnospiraceae bacterium
CCCGGGAGGAACTGCGCCGGATCCAGCGGGAAACGGGCGTCACGACGATTTTTGTCACACACGAACAGGAAGAAGCCATGAGCATCAGCGACCTGATTGTCGTCATGAAGGAAGGCGTCATTCACCAGATCGGAAAGCCGCAGGAGGTTTACGATTATCCGTGCAACCTCTTCGTTGCGAAATTCCTCGGCACCCCGCCGATTAACGTATTCGAAGGCGAGCTGAAGGACGGTAAGGTTTACATCGGCGACGAAGCCGTTTTGGATGCTCCCGTTAAGGACAGCAAAAAAGTCTATGTCGGCATCCGTCCCGAGGGCTTTGTTCCGGATAAAAACGGAAGCCTCACGGTGAACCTTAAGAAGATCGAAGTCATGGGCCGTGACACGAGCATCGTGGCCGAGCATCCCGCCTTCACCGGCACGACCATCCGCGCCATCGTTCCTTCCGAGGATACCGAGGGCATCGGCGGCGAAACCGTGAAATTCAACCTGAAGCCGAAGAAGGTACACCTCTTTGATTTTGAAACGGAGCTTGTGATTGCGAAGGACGCTTCGCCGAAATCCGAACAGACGGAGGCATGATATGAAACAGAAACAATTGAAGGGCTGGCTGTATCTGCTGCCCGCAATCGTCTTTCTCGGCGTGTTCATGGTGTATCCGTTAATCGACGTAATCATCTACTCCTTCGAGGAAGGCTACAATTTCGTCACGCAGACCTCCAAAGGAACCGGTCTTTACAATTTCCGGTATGTCCTGCATGACCCTTACTTCGTCCAGGCGCTTCGCAACACATTTATCATCGTTATCATTACGGTGCCTGTTTCGACGGGACTAGCGCTTCTCATCAGCCTTGCGCTCAACTCGATTAAGCCGCTTCGAAACGCCTTCCAGACGATCTATTTCCTGCCCTATGTGACCAACACCCTCGCTGTCGGTCTTGTTTTCATGGTGCTTTTCAAGAAGACCGAATACACAGACGGCATGGTAAACCTTTTGATTCATGCATTCGGCGGCAAAACCGTTGACTTCATCGACGGACCGTACTGGGCCAAAATGTTCGTCATGTGCCTGTATACCGTCTGGATTGTGCTGCCCTTCAAAATCCTGATTTTAACGAGCGCGCTCGCGTCCGTGAAGGAGGACTACTACAAGGCAGCCCGTGTGGACGGCACGCGCCCCGGAAGAATCTTCCGTAAGATTACCCTCCCGATGATTTCCCCGATGATCTTCTATCTCGTCATCACCGGTTTCATCGGCGCGTTCAAGGCATACAGCGACGAGGTTGCGCTGTTCGGAACGGATCTGAACGCAGCCGGCATGAACACGATGGTCGGCTATATCTACGACATGCTTTACGGCAACAGCGGCGGCTATCCGTCATTTGCTTCGGCCGCCGCGCTCATTCTGTTCGCCGTTGTCTTCACCATCACCTGCATCAACCTGATGGTGTCCAAGAACAAAATACATTACTAGGAGGACCGCCATGGCAAATGATACGAAATATCAAAGCGGTCCGCTGACCGCGCAGGATTACAAGGCCATTGAACAGGCGGCAAGAAGACGCCTTCTCATCCGCCGCATCCTGATTTACACCTTCCTCGTGCTTGCCGCGCTCGCCGTTTTGTTCCCGTTTTACTGGATGCTTCTGACCTCCTTTAAGACGCAGGGCGCGTACAACGCGGAAGAGATTCCGAAGTTCTATACGTTTGCGCCGACACTCAAAAACTATGAGGTCGCATTTACCGCAGTACCGCTTGCGAAATACTTCCTTAACACGCTGATCTTCACCGTCATCACGACTGCCGCGATGATGGTTGTCATCGTGCTTGCAGCGTACGGCTTCGCGCGCATGGAATTTAAAGGAAAGACGCTTGTCTTCTCGCTCTTTCTGAGCCTGATGATGATCCCGAACGAGCTCGTCATCATCACGAACTATGTCACGATTACCTCGTGGAACATGCGGAACACCTTCATCGGCCTGATTCTGCCGTCGATTACGTCGGTGTTCTACATCTACCTCTTAAAGGAGAACTTCGAGCAGATTCCCGAAGAGCTCTATAAAGCCGCGAAGGTGGACGGCACGTCCGATTTCAAATACCTTCTGCGCGTCATGGTTCCGATTTCAAAGCCGACGCTTGTGACCATCACGATTTTAAAGGTCATCGAGTGCTGGAACTCCTACGTATGGCCGCGCCTGATCACGGATGACCGAAACTACTTCCTTGTATCAAACGGCATCCAGGAAATCCGCCAGAACGGCTTCGGCCGCGACAACATTCCCGCGATGATGGCGGCGGTTGTCGTCATCTCCGTCCCGCTCATCATTTTGTTCCTCTGCTTCCGGAACAAGATCATGGAGGGCGTTTCGAGAGGAGGGACCAAGGGATGAAACGATTTACCAAAGCTTTCTCTCTCCTTTTTGTCCTTCTGCTTCTTTGCGGCACGCTGACGGGCTGCCACGGCGGCAGGAAGCGGGTTGCGTTCCGGGTGCCTATGGAATTTGACACGGAAAAGGAATACAACATCTCCTTCTGGGCGAAAAACGATACGAACATCACGCAGGTCAACATTTATAAAAAGGCCATCGCGGATTTCGAAAAGCTGTATCCGAACATCCACGTGACATTAAAGACCTACACGGATTACGCCACCATCTATCAGGATGTCATCACGAACATTTCAACCGACACGACGCCGAATGTGTGCATCACCTACCCGGACCACATCGCGACCTACCAAAAGGGAAGCAACGTCGTCGTGCAGCTTGACCAGCTGATCATGGACCCGAATTACGGGCTCGGCGGCAGCAAGCTCAAATTCGACGGTCCGACGAAGGAAGAAATCGTGCCGAAGTTCCTGGAGGAATGCCACATCGGCGACGGCACCTATGCCCTTCCTTACATGCGTTCGACCGAGGCTCTTTATATCAACAAAGACCTCGTCACGAAGCTCGGCTACGACATTCCGGATGTCCCGACCTGGGATTACATCTGGGAGGTTTCCGAGGCCGCGATGAAGCAGGATGCGGAAGGCACGTTCCTCGTGAACGGCCAGACGACGCTGATTCCGTTCATCTACAAATCGACCGATAACATGATGATTTCGATGCTGAAGCAGAAGAACGCTCCGTACTCCGATTCGGAGGGCCATGTGCTTTTGTTCAACGACGTGACAAAGGAAATCCTCTTCTCCATCGTGCCGCATGCGAAATCCCGCTCGTTCTCGACCTTTAAGATTTCGAGCTACCCCGGCAACTACTTAAACGCCGGTCAGTGCATCTTCGCGATTGACTCGACCGCAGGCGCAACCTGGATGGGCAGCAATGCACCGAACTCGGACATTCATTCCGAGAACATCGTGCAGTTTGAAACCGTCGTCCGCCCGATTCCGCAGTACGACCCGTCCGAGCCTTACATGATCTCCCAGGGCCCTTCGCTCTGCATCTTCACGAAGGAGGACGAGGGCGAGGTCATGGCCTCCTGGCTGTTCATGCAGTACATGCTCACGAACGACGTGCAGATTGCCTACTCGCAGACCGAGGGCTACATTCCGGTAACCATAAAGGCGCAGAACTCCGACACCTATCAGGAATACCTTGCCGCCGAAGGAACCGACAACGGCCTGCACTACGACGTCAAGATCAAAGCCGCCAAGCTGTTTCTTACTAACATCGACCGCACCTTTGTCACGCCCGTATTCGCCGGCTCCGCTTCGGTCCGTGAGGCCGCAGGCGAGCTCGTGGAAAATGTGACGCGTTCCGTCCGGCGTAAGAAAACCGTCGATGACGAATTCATCGCACAGTTATATGAGGATACTTCGGCATTAAAGCACTTGGACCAGATTGAAGTATCCGAAGGAAAGAAGTTCGGTCCGCTGCCGAAAACCTCGGCCGTACTGCTTGTTTCGCTCGCGGTTGTATGGGCGGCGCTGATTTCCGTCTACATGATCAGGCGAATGAAAGCACAAACAAATCAATAAGATAAACTATTGCATTTTCCATTCGAATCAGTATAATAAGTGCAGCAGTGTACGGGAAGCGATTCCCGGAACTAAGCACAAAAAGGAGAAATATATCATGAAGAAAATACTGGTGATTGTTTTGGCGCTGGTTCTTGTTCTCAGCTTTGCTGCGTGCGAGAAGAAGCAGAAAAACCCCACCGCCACTCCTACCGTTGAAGCTACCACGGAGCCTACGGCAACCCCTACGGCTACCCCCGATGCTCCCGACGTTAAGGGTGAAGGCGTTATGACCCACGCACAGTATGTTGCCGCTGCCGATGAGGACGAAGTGGTAATCGAGTGCTATGTTCAGGACCATCAAAAGATGAAGGACGGAAAGGTAAGTGTTTACGCCGCTGACCCGGACGGTGGATACTTTATCTTCGGCATGACCTGTTCTGAAGCTGATTTCAATAAGCTGACTCCCGGAACCAAGATTAAGGTTAAGGGTTACCGTGCCACCTGGGCAGATGAAATCGAAGTTGCAGAAGGCGCTACGTTCGAGATTCTTGACGGCAATTACATTGCTCCCGTTACCGATGTTACAAACCTTCTCGGAACCTCCGATCTGATCGGCAATCAGAACCTTCCCGTTGCCTTTAACGGTCTTACCGTTGTCAGTGCTCCGACCTACGGCTGGGATGGCTCCGGAAACCGCGGAAGCGATCTTTACTTCAATGTTGCTCTTGACAACCAGGTTTTCACCTTTACCGTTGAGGCAGATCTTCGCAACGAGGATACCGATGTTTACAAGGCTGTTGAAGCTTTAAAGGCCGGTGATATCGTAAACCTTGAGGGCTTCCTCTACTGGTACAAAGGTGCGAACCCGCACATCACGAAGGCAACTGTTGTCGGCAACGCAAACGCAAAGAGCGAAGGTGTTATGAGCTGGGCACAGTTCATTGCCGCAGAGGACGAGGACGAAGTTACAATTGAGTGCTATGTTCAGGATCATCAGGCATGGTGGGAAAACAAGATTACCGTTTATGCCGCTGACCTTGACGGCGCATACTTCATCTATGAGATGCAGTGTTCCGAGGAAGACGCAAAGAAGCTTGTTCCCGGTACGAAGATTCGTGTAAAGGGTTACCGTGCCACATGGTCCGGTGAAATCGAAGTTGCACAGGGTGCTACGTTTGAGTTCCTGGAAGGCAGCTACATTGCTCCTTCTGTTGACATTACGCCTTACCTTACCGGCGAGACAATTGTCAGCGAAATCCCGGAAGTCGTTGCTCTCATGAACCACCTTGTAACCATGAAGGGTCTTAAGGTTGTCAATGATCCTTCCTATAAGGGTGAATCCCGCGGCGATGACATCTATCTTCGCGTTTCCATCAACGGCGTATCTTTCAACCTTGTTGTGGAATCATTTTTCCGCAATGCCGATACCGAAGTGTACAAGACTGTTGAAAGTCTTAAGGCCGGTGACATCATTGATGTCGACGCATATCTTTACTGGTACCTCGGTGCTAATCCGCATATTGTTAATGTAACCAAAAAGACCGCTGAGTAATTCAGAAAACAATCCAATAAACAGTTACGGCACGGAGCCTTGGCCCCGTGCCGTTTTCTTTGTTTCTTACTCTTCTTTTTCTTTCCCGGCGAAGCCCTGTCCGTCGGAAAATACTATTCCTGCCCCTTTATGAACTGCATCTGCGGGCTCTTCTCGTCAAGCTGCATCAGTTCAATCTTGATGCCGTCCGGGTCGTGCGTCCAGCACTGCCAGTTGAAGTCGGCGCCCTGCTTCGGCGCATCGTCCTGCGGCGCACCGGTCTTCACGATGCGGTCCCAGATTTCATGGATATCATCTACAGCAACGCAGATGTGGAAAAAACCAATGTTTTCGTCCTTATACGGGTTCTCCTTCGTCGCGCCGTAGAAAAGCTCGATAAACTGCCCTCCGCCGCCGTACAGGTACACAATCCAGGGCTCTCCGTTCTCCGGTCTCGGGATATCGAAGGCCTTCTTAAAGCCGAGCGTATTCTCATAAAACGCCACCGTCGTATCCATGTCTTTTACATTAAATGCCGCATGGGCAATTCCTTTAATCATCCTGAATTCCTCCGTTAATGGGGTTATCGCTGAAACCGGAAGGCGGCTTCGCATTTGTCACAGAAGTCAGAACGGCATCTTGTCGGGGTCACCGGACAGTCCGACACAGCCTTTGAGGTTTGCAATCAGCTGTACGTCTGCATCGGTCAGCTCGAAATCAAAGACCTTCAGATTGTCTTCGATTCTCGACGGCGTAACGGACTTCGGAAGCGGCAGATAGCCCTGCTGCAGTCCCCAGCGGATGCAAATCTGTGCGATGCTCTTGCCGTACTTATCGGCCAGCGCCTTCATCTCCGGCACTTCAAAAATCTTACCGTTTCCAAGCGGGCTGTATGCCTCTAAAATCATACCCTGCGCCTTGCAGTATTCGACCAGCTCGTCCTGCGTCTCGCCGGGGCAAAGCCGGATCTGGTTGACCATCGGCTTAATCTTTGCGGTCTTCATAAGCGCTTCAATGTGATGTTCCCGGAAGTTGCTGATGCCGATGGCGCGAATCTTGCCGGCCTCGTAAAGCTCTTCCATCGCCTTCCAGGACTCTGCGTTCGCCTGCTCCCAGCGGCTTCTGTACATCGCCGGATTCGGCCAGTGGATCAGGAAGAGGTCCACATAGTCAAGGCCGAGCTTTTTCAGTGACTCCTCGAACGTCCGCATCGTCAGGTCATAGGTATGATTGGTGTTCCAAAGCTTGGTTGTGATGAAGAGCTTCTCGCGGGGCACGCTGCCCTGCCGGATTCCCTCTCCGACGCCCTCCTCATTGCCGTACGCCTGCGCGGTGTCGATATGACGGTACCCCGCCTGAATCGCGCACTTCACGGAATTTACCGCTACGTCTCCGTCCGGTGTCTGCCACGTTCCGAAGCCGATGCACGGAATCTCCACGCCGTTCAAAAGCCGGTACGTATCCTTTTCGTTTCTCATTTGCCATCCCCATCCTTTCTTTTATTCGGTTAACCTTCCCCGTTATTCCGATTCTATCATGAATCCCCTCCGCGGAAAATGTGATATGTCATCTTCCGGTGGAGAATCGCATACAAAACAGAGCCTCCTTTCGGGAGGCTCCTTTTTCAGTTCAAACTCTGATAAATGCTACCGCCATCTCTCATATTCTTCGCGGTATTTTAAGACTGCCTTCTGCCTGCGCTCTTCCATGGAGATGCGCCGTCTGCCCATCTCTTCCGGAGTTTCCGGAGGGCAGGTGAAATCCATCAGCCGCTCCATGATGCGGTTCATTCTTGCGCCGAGCGATGTCCGTTGGCAGAACAGCTTACAGCCGCTGTCCCTGCTGCGAAGCCGTGAGCCCATGTATTCGATGACGGATATCTTATTGTCTGCATCAAGCTCCGTCATTCCTTCCAGGACCTCAAGAAGTCTTAAGCCGCACCGCTCGGTATCGCAATACTCATATTCCATGAGATCAAGGATGTTCGCGAACCAGAGCCAGGAGCGCTCCGGATGGCTTTGAAACGCGGCAAAATGCTGCTCCGCCAGTTCCGACACCCACTGCCGCTTCGTCTCAAACGGAATCTTCAGGTCATGATATTCGTGTAATGTCTTCTCTCCGGCCTCATGCCAGATCAGATACGGGTCTTCCCCGTTCAGCTGCTTAAACAGTTCTTCTGCTTCCTTCAGTGTCATATTTTCCTCCGATTCATGCCGTCAGTCTTCCGAAAGCCCGTCCCTGCCGAGTTCTCTCTTTCGGACAATCCGGTAGGACAGATAATACCATGAAAGAGCAGCCAGGGGGAATAGTACGGAAAGCGCGCGGACCAGCCCCTTATGTGCCCTGTACCAGCGAAGAATCGCATTGTAATTGAGATTCGACAGCGCCGAAAGGTTCCCGAAGAACAGAAACCAGGCGGCGAACAGTCCGAGCGGGCACAGTGTCAAAAGAACAAGCGCCTCCCCGACCTTTCTTCCGAATCCGAGATAAGCTAGAAAATCAATCCCGCCGATGATTAACGGTATACCGAGGAACACGCCTCCCATACGAAGCATCACCTGCATATGCTCCGAGAACCGGTTGTGTCCGGCACCGACAAGAAAGATTCCGGCAATCATAGCTGCGGTCGCCATGATAAGCAGATCCGCCAGCAGGAAGAACAGGTACTTCGCTTTAATGAGCGACGCCTTCGGAAGCGGCATGGCCTTGTAATAGGACTGAATCACACGGCTGCGGTCGTTGCCGGAAAGAATCTTCATCACAACAACGAGCTCCAGCATGCCGGCCACCAGAATCACATAGGCAAAGCTCCCTAAAAAACTGTCATACATCTCTCCGAGGTTAATGGAGTTCATCTCCTCAAAGGTTTCCTCAAGATTTCGGGAATCTCCACCCGGAAGCGCAATCCGCATGCATAAAAAGAACACCAGAAGGCAGCCCATCAGCCCGAGAATCTTCTTCGCGCCCGTGCTGACATATTCTTTGTACAAAAGCCCTTTCATCTATGCAACACCCCGCTTTCGCACCGCTGCCGAGCAGGCGGCAAAATAACAGACTGCAAAGACCGGAACCGCAATTAACAGTACAAAATGTCCTTTGTTCTCAAGAAACGAAACCGCCTTATCAAAGAGGTCATACAGGTATCCGCTCTTCAGCTCGTCAGGCGCGGTAAACGTCCGCTTCAAAAGCTTCAGGTTCCCTAAAACGGTCAATACAGCGAGCCCTGCCAGCGTCAGCAGATTCCCGTACATCGCCGTCTGTGCGCCGAAGCGGTACCCAAACCAGAGCGCAACCGACTGACATAACAGCGCGACTCCGGCAAATGCCATCACAACCTCCATTGCCTCGCGATACGTCAACAGATCCGTCGCCGGCACGCAGAAGGCAAGAAGGATCATATCAATCACAATGCCCGAAGAAAGCGCTGCGGCAATCAGCGTTGCTCTCGCGCCGACCCGTTCAAACCGGCTCACCGGAAGCGACGCGGCGACCTTATAAAACGATGCATTTTCATCATCCGTGAAAACGCTCTGCACGAGGTCAAATGCAGCCGCAAGCGGAAGCAGCAGAAAGATGCTCAAAACCCACTTGCAAAGAAACGGTATCATAAAAACCGCATCAGCTGCCGATTCCGGGTCTTCGGTATTCTCCCATTCCGCAAAGAATTTTGCAAGATTCCCGTGCTTCGAGGAAATCACGAACATCAGGCACACCGCTCCTGCCATGAAAACGGTGATGCCCCAGTAAAACAGTTTTCGTTTCAGACAGTAAACGTCCTTGATGAGTATTCCCTTCATACGCCCTCCCGTCCCGACGTCTTCATCCGGTTCACGTAGTGAATCATGATTTCCTCAAGCGTCGCGGGTTCGATGACGGCATTCGGATAGAGCTTTGAGCAGGACTCCCTGTCATTTACCAATATCTCCGCGTGGAAATCGTCAATCTCACGGTATACGGCGAAGGAATCGCTGATTTTGTCCGCATCTTCTTTTTTGCACTTCAAAAGGCCGTGCTTCATCAGTATTTCGTCCTTGTTGCCCGAAAGCACAATCCGGCCGCCCTCGATGAAAACAACCTCGTCCGCAATCTTCTCAAGGTCCGTCGTGATGTGTGACGAAAGCAGGATTGTGTGGTCCTCCTCCAGAACGAATTCGCGGAAAATCTGAATCATTTCGTTCCGCACAATCGGGTCCAGTCCGCTTGTCGGCTCGTCCATGATCAAAAGCTTCGCGTCGTGCGACAATGCGACCGCGATCTGCAGCTTCATCCGCATGCCGCGTGAATAGTCGCCGCACTTCTTTCCGGACGGAAGTCCGAATCTCGTCAGGTATATGAAAAACAGCTCCGAATTCCAGTTTTTATACACATGCTTCATGATCTTATCAATCTGTTTCGGTGTCAGGAATTCGTGAAAGCCCATCTCGTCAAATACGACGCCGACGTCTTCTCGGAGGCTGTCGCTCTTTCCGGGAATCACTTCCTGCCCGAACATCGTAATCGTTCCGCCGTCCCGCTGCACGGAATCTAAAATCAGCCGGATGGTCGTCGTCTTACCGGCTCCGTTCTGTCCGATGAACCCGCAAACGGTTCCCTTCGGAACGGAAAAGCTCACCTTATCCAGCCGGAAATCCCCGTAATTCTTTGTAACCTCTTTAAGCTCCAATACCGTTTCCGCTGTCATTTCCGTTTCTCCTTTATCATAATCACAAGCATTTCTTTCAGCTCGTCGTCAGAGACATTGCCGACCGTTGCCTTGTCGATTGCCGCGTCGAACAGCTCCTCGATGGCAAATCGGATGTTGTTCCTCACGTACTCTTCGCTGAGCCCTCTGACAAAGCTTCCCTTGCCGGTCACGGACACGATGTAGCCGTCCCGTTCCAGATCCTCATACGCGCGCTTTGTCGTGATGATGCTGATTTTCAGGTCCTTCGCCAGCACGCGCATCGAAGGAAGGGCGTCCCCCTCCTTAAGCTCGCCGGAAAGAATCTGGTTCTTCACCTGCTCTTCTATCTGCTCATACAAAGGCTGTCCCGAGCTGTTGTTAATCAGTATAGTCATAATGGTTCCTTTCCATCGACGGTGTAGGAAATATTGTGTATATCCAATATATACACCTATGCACACTGTTTTGTCAATACGGAAAATGTGATTTCTTCGTCTTTTCTTTACTTCGGTCTTCAAAAAAGGTATAATACTGTTATCCGAAAGGAGGAGCCTATGATTACGATTGATATCAGCACCATAGATGAATTACTCCAGTTTTTGAAGGCTTTGGCCGCAAGACATAAGCAGGGACTTTGGTACCGCGGTGAGGAGAACTCCCAGCTTACGCTTGTTCCGTCGATCCAGCGAAGCGAGAAGCGTCTGGAAATCGAGCGCTTCATCACCAATGATTTTTATATCCGCTGCCGGCAGATCATGAAGAATCCGCCCGAAAAGCACGATTACTCCGGCTGGGTTGCGCTGATGCAGCACCACGGGCTTCCGACGAGAATGCTCGACTGGTCACGCTCTCCGCTGACCGCCGTATTCTTTGCTACCGAGACCTACCAGAAGGCACCCGATACGGACGCCTGCGTTTGGGTGCTTGCCCCGAACCGGCTGAATGAAAAGGAAGGCTTCGGCAACTGCATCTACCCGATTGACGCCGACACCGCGCAGGAAATGCTGCTCCCGGCCTTCAAGCATCTGCACCACAATCCGGTGCTTGAAGACAAAATATTAGCCTGCTATTCGACCGACAGCCACTTACGGCTGTACTCCCAGCAGGCCTGCTTCACGGTACACAATTCGCTTCGCCGCCTCGAAGACATATGCGACGACAGCATGCTTTACAAAATCATCATTCCGAAGGAACGGAAGGAATATTTCATCGAGAGTCTCAGAGTATTCGGCATCACCGAAGGCTCGCTTTATCCGGATCTCGATCATATCTGCCACGAGCTTCGCGAAGTATACGAAATCTAAGAAGAAGGGACCCTCGAAAGGGTCCCTTCTTCTCACACTATGAATACGTTCTGATAATCTCCTCTGCCACCTGTCCGCGTGTCACGCATCGGTCCATCGCCTGCTTTTCGATATAGCGGTGGGCCTCCGGCTCGGACATATGCAATTCGCTGATGATCAGCCATTTGGCACGGTTCACCAGGCGAATCTCTTTCATTTTTTCTTCAAAGGTCAGCTCCTTCTTCTCCGTTACCCGAAGCCGTTCTCTCGAGGCTGCCATCCACGCGAGCGCAACCGCCGTCGTCGCCCTTGTGAGCGGCTTGGCAAGCATATAGACACCGTTGTTGATGGTCCGCTCCAGAATGTCCGGATACTCCTCGTTCTTTACGAGAAGAAGCGGGATGACGTTCTTCTCCTCCGCAATATCGGTTGCGAGCCTGAGCCCGTTGCTGTCCGTAAGCGGCGAGTTGATGATGACGAAATCGAAGGAACGCTCCGAAAGGATTCTTTTTGCCGCGCTGACACTGCCGGCGACCCCGACCGGTGCGTATTTATTCTCCGGAAGGAGGGAACGCATATGCTCGACGAAGCTCGATGAAGACGACACTAGTAGAACGCTGTAAATACGTACTTCCAAGCTCATTCGACGTTCCTCCTTTCCGGGTAATCCGTGGTATTTTCCATTATCGCCGCAAGTTGCGGCCGTTTTTTATGAGCAGTAAATCCGAAGCACCGACTCCGGGATGCATCCTTTGATGAATTCGCTGTCGCCGGCGACCTTTCTCGCATCGGCAAGACAGCCGGGCAGCTTCTTAAAGCCCTTCAGCTCCTCTTCCTCCGCCTTGAAGAAGTTGATGTTTGCTTCCGCAGGAAGCTCGGCCTTCGCCCCGATGCCTTCCATCGCAGCCTGAATCAGAATGGCAAATGCCAGGTAAGGATTCGCGGAGGGGTCAGCCGAACGAAGCTCCGCACGCGGGCTGCCGCCTGTGACAGCGGGGATGCGGACGAGCTGGGAACGGTTCTCTCTCGACCACGAAACGTAGCCGGGTGCCTTGCGCTGCCCGAGTCTTCTGTAAGAATCCTCGGTCGGGTTCAGGAACGCTGTCATCTCTTCGACGCGGTTCAGAATTCCGGCAATCATTCCGTTAAACGTTTCCCCGCTCTCCGGCGTTACCGACATATTGATGTGGAAGCCGTTACCGGGCATATCCGGAATCGGCTTCGGGGAAAAGTCTGCATACAAACCGTTTCTCGCGGCTACGGTGCGGACGACGGTCTGGAATGTCATTGCCTGATCGGCGGCCGTAAGCGCATCGGAATAGCGGAAATCGATTTCGTTCTGGCCCGGGCCTTCCTCATGGTGCGAGCTCTCGGGACGGATTCCCATCTGCTCAAGCGTCAGACAGATTTCACGGCGGATGTTCTCGCCGCGGTCCTCGGGCGCGATGTCCATGTAGCCGGCCTGGTCGTAAGGTCTTCCGGTCGAGCGGCCGTTCTCATCAAGCTCAAACAGATAGAACTCCTGCTCCGCACCGAAACGGAACGTATAGCCTGCCGCAGCCGCATCCTTAACAGCCTTCTTCAGAATGCTTCTCGTGTCGCATTCAAACGGCGTTCCGTCCGGATAGGTAATGTTACAGAACATTCTGACAACCCTGCCGTGCTCCGGTCTCCACGGAAGCGGCGTTAACGTATCGGCTTCCGGATGAAGAATCAGATCCGAATGGGTTTCGTCGCCGAAGCCCGTAATTGCGGACGCGTCAAATGCCACGCCGTAAGCAAACGCGCGCGGTAACTCCTCCGCCAGTATGGAAATGTTCTTCTGCCGTCCGAACACATCGCAGAACGCAAGTCTGATGAACTTGACGTCCTCCTCCGCTACATACTGCAGTACTTCTTTCTCTGAGAAATTCATGGCATCCTCCCTGCTCTCGCCCGCTATACGTGCAGGCCTTTATAAACCCCTATACCGGCGGATAAGGCCGCCGGTATTCACTCAGTTCGCAACATACAGTTGTTTGTAAGGATTCTTGCTCTCGGGCGTTACAACCGTGAACGGGGCATTCATAATCTTCTCCTCGTCACAGCCGAACAGCTTGCAATATTCCTTTACATATCCGCGGATTTCCTTGAGATCCGCTGCATCCGCCGGTCTTGCGGATACCTGCTTCGGGAACGTGATTCCCTTTCCGTCGGTCCGAAGGAACATTTTGCCGCCGTGCATTCCCGTGCAGGGGAAATTTCCGACGATTCTGCCGCCCTTAAGACCTAAGACAACGATGACACCGCCCGCCTGGTATTCCCCGAGAAAGCTTCCTGCGGAGCCTCCGATGACCATCACCGGAATCTTATCCTGATAAGCTTTCATATGAATGCCTGCGCGGTATCCGGCATTGTCTCTTACGAAGATCCTGCCGCCCCGCATCGCGTAGCCTGCCGCGTCGCCGATGTTGCCGTTCACGACAATCCGTCCGGCATTCATCGTATCACCGACCGCATCCTGCGCGTTTCCGAGAACCGTAATCTCCGCTCCGTTCAGATAGGCCCCGAGCGCATTGCCCGGTACACCTTCGAGCGTAATCTTTTTATCCGACATTCCGGCTGCAAGAAACCGCTGCCCCAGGCAGCCCGTCAGTTTGCACGAGCCGGTCGCTTCACGAAGCTTTTCGTTTACTTCCCGGTATCCGAGATTTCTTACATCGACTTTCATTATACAGTACCTCCGAACTTTTTTCTACGGGAATCTGCGGAAAATACGATGGAACCTGCCTTTTCCGTCACGGCATCGAAATTGATCTCACTGAGCGGCGTCTTCTCGCGGACAAGCGCGGTATAAATGCCGGCACGGTCCGTCTCGCCGATCAGCATGTAGCCGCCGAGCTTTCCGTCCTTCACGAAGAACCGTTTCAGCACGTCTCCGTGTCTGATTTCCTTCCGTTCTCCGTCGTAGGCGCCGGCCGACATGATATGAAGCCCGAAGAATCCGATTGAGTTCATCGGTATTCCCGTGTCAAATGTGACCGTTCCGCCCGCCATGTTGATGCCTGCCGTTCTGCCCTGCATATATGCGTTCGGGAGAATGGCCAGAACGCGGTTAGCATCAATCGAGGCATCGTAGCCTTCCGCGCAGTCACCTGCGGCATATATATCTTCGAGGGATGTTTTCTGTTCCTCATTCACGACGATGCCGCGGTTCACGGTACCGCCGATTTCTTTGATGAGCCCGATGTTGGCCCGGACACCGACGGCAAGCACCAGAATGTCGAATTCGACCTCTGCGCCGCTCTTCATAATAGCTTTATTGCCTTCAAACTTAGCCACGCTGTCCGAAAGCAGGAAGCTGATGCCGTGTGCCTCAAGGTGCTTTTGCACGATGCCCGCACACTCGGAATCAAGGATGCTCGAGAGCACTCTGTCGGCAAGGTCGCATACCGTGATGCTTCCGACGCGCTCTTTAATGCCTTCTGCACATTTAAGACCGATCAGGCCGGCTCCGACAATCAGGACCCTTGCCTCCTTAGTCAGCTCCTTCTCTAAAGAAAGCGCATCGTCAAGCGTCATGAAACCGAACTTCTTCTCTACGCTGTCAAGTCCCTGCATCGGCGGAACGAACGGGGAGGAGCCTGCTGCCACGCAGATATCGTCATACTTAAGCGTCGTTCCGTCCGAGAGCTTTATCTTCTTTTTCGCCGTATCGATATGCTCCGCCGTTACGCCGTACCGGATGTCCACGCCGTTCTTTTTGTAAAAGTCCTCGTCACGGTAAAGCATTCTTTTCAGGTCGGTTTTGCCCTCCAGATAGTAGGAAATCAGCGGGCGGCTGTACACCGGATGCGGCTCCTTTGAAATTACCGTAATCCGGTCCTCGCTGCTTATGCTGCGGATTCCTTCAATGCAGCCGACAGCGGCTGTACCGTTGCCGATGATGACATGATTTTTCAACGCTTCCTCCTTGTCTCCGACACATTCGGCCGGCACGGGATACTCCGTTTTGCCCCGCTTTATCTCTCTTCGTACACGATCGCATGGTTCGGGCAGCCCTTAACGCAGGCCGGCTCGCCGCAGGAATTCGTGAGACACAGCTCACATTTCTGCATGATGCCGTCCTCTGCGGGCGTCAGCGCGCCGTACGGACATACCAGAACACAGGTGAGGCAGCCGACACATTTTTCACGGTTGATTCTCACGACGCCGTCTTCCTTGCGGATGGCGCCTGCGATGCAGCTTTTCACGCACATCGGGTCTTCGCAGTGTCTGCAGGATACGGCAAATGTGATTTTATCGTCGCCTTCAACATGAATGCGGGGATAAATCTTACGTCCCTTCAGCGCGTCCGACATTTCTTTGATCCCGGAATTGGCCCACGCGCAGTTATATTCGCACAAATGGCAGCCGAGGCACCATTCTTCGTTGACATAGACTCGTTTCATAGTTTACTCTCCTGCGTGTGAAATACCGAGAATCTCAAGCTCCTTCGAGGTCAGTCCGACGCCGCGAAGCATCAGGCGGTTGCCTCTTAAGGCTTCAATCGAGTTGATGCCCATGCCGCCGAGGATTTCCATGATCTCATGTCTCCAGGCGGTCATCAGGTTCACAAGTCTCTGGCTTCCGATATCCGGATTCAGTCTCTTTACGAGATCCGGACGCTGGGTCGCGATGCCCCAGTTGCATTTGCCGCTCTGGCATGTACGGCACAGATGACAGCCGAGCGCCAAAAGGGCCGCCGTAGCAACGTAGCAGGCGTCCGCGCCGAGTGCGATGGCCTTTACGACATCTGCCGCGCTTCGGATGGAACCGCCGACCACAAGGGATACGTTTCCGCGGATTCCTTCGTCACGAAGCCGCTGGTCAACTGCCGCGAGCGCAAGCTCAATCGGGATGCCGACGTTATCGCGGATTCGGGTCGGTGCAGCACCGGTACCGCCGCGGAAACCGTCGATCGCAATGATGTCGGCGCCGCTTCGTGCGATGCCGCTTGCGATTGCCGCAATGTTATGAACCGCTGCCACCTTAACGATGACGGGTTTCTTGTAATTCGTTGCTTCCTTTAAGGAGAAAACAAGCTGTCTCAGGTCTTCGATGGAATAAATGTCATGGTGCGGTGCGGGGGAAATGGCATCCGAACCCTCGGGAATCATACGGGTTCTCGATACATCGCCGACGATCTTCGCACCGGGCAGATGACCGCCGATGCCGGGCTTAGCACCCTGGCCCATCTTGATTTCCACTGCTGCGCCGGCTTCGAGATACTGCTCATGCACGCCGAAACGGCCGCTCGCTACCTGGACAATCGTATTCGGTCCGTATACGTAGAAATCCTCGTGCAGGCCGCCCTCACCGGTGTTATACAGGATGCCGAGTTCCGTAGCTGCTCTTGCAAGCGAAGCATGGGCATTGTAGCTGATGGAGCCGTAGCTCATGGCCGAAAACATCACGGGCATCGAGAGCTCAATCTGCGGCTCTAACTTACAGGTAAGCTTGCCGTTTTCGTCCCGTTCAACCTTCTGCGGCTTCTTGCCGAGGAATACCTTTGTCTCCATCGGCTCACGAAGCGGATCAATCGGCGGGTTGGTAACCTGCGAAGCATTGATCAGAATCTTGTCCCAATAAACCGGAAGCGGTTTCGGGTTACCCATGGAGCTTAAAAGAACGCCGCCGCTGTTAGCCTGTTTGTAAATCTCTTTGATGGTATCGTCCTGCCAATTGGCATTTTCCCTAAGCCTGCAGTCGCTCTTCACAATCTTGAGCGCTCTCGTCGGACACAGCGATACGCAGCGCTGGCAATTGACGCATTTGGTTTCGTCACTGATCATCACGCCGCGTTCCGGGCTGTAGGAATGCACCTCGTTCGCGCACTGTCTCTCGCAGACACGGCAGGCGATGCAGCGGTTATCATTTCTGACGACTTCGAATTCCGGATAGATAAAATCGACTCCCATACTAGTACGCCCCTTCCTTGACCTTTACAATGACGGGCTCTCCGCCGGCCGGTGCCCAGATGTTCTTAACATCGGGCTCCATCACGCGGATGGCTGCTTCTTCACTGGCGATGTAAACCTTATCGGCCTTCTCACCGACCACCATGGACCGAAGCTTCAGCCGGTCATTCAGTGCCATCAGGCCTCCGTCAAAGCCGAGCACGATGGAGAACGGCCCGGTCACGAGAAGGCTCGGGAAAATGGTACGCAGGTATTGCAGCTTCTGCTTTTCATAAAGATCGCTCTTGCCCTCGATGGTGCTCCAGAAAGGCGCTGCGATGACAGCGGCTGCTTCCTCAAGCGTCAGGCCCTGCACACGGAGGAGGTAATCGAGAATGTAGGTGATGACCTCGGTATCGGTCTGCAGGTTGCATTTATAACCGAACATTTCGATGAAACGGCGGTTGGCGTCATAGGAGGAAATCTCGCCGTTATGAACAACCGAATAATCCAGAAGTGTGAAGGGATGTGCGCCGCCCCACCAGCCGGGGGTGTTGGTCGGATAACGGCCGTGCGCGGTCCAGCAGTAACCCTCGTACTCGTCAAGGCGGTAGAATCTTCCGACGTCCTCGGGGAAGCCGACTGCCTTGAAGGTACCCATATTCTTGCCGCTCGAGAAGACGTACGCGCCCTTCATGTCGGTGTTGATCTTCATAACCGTCCGCGCAACGAACTCCTTCTCGTCAAGCTGCAGGTCGCGAAGCACCGAAGGAAGCGGCGTTACGAAGTAGCGCCAGATAATCGGCTCATCCGTGATTTCGGGAATCTTTCTGGTCGGGATCAGTTCGCCCTTAACGACCTCGAAGTGCTCCTTTAGGAACGCCTCGCAGGCCTTTCTGGTATCCCGGCAGTCAAAGAACAGATGAAATGCATAGTAATCCTTGTACTCCGGATAAATGCCGTAGCCTGCAAAACCGCCGCCCAGTCCGTTCGAACGGTCGTGCATCGGCTTCATCGATTCCATGATGGCCGCACCGGTCATCTTCTTCCCTTCCTTTGATATCACGGCGGCTATCGCACATCCGGACGGAATCCGGACTTCGCCTTCTCGCATCCCTGCCATGGTTTTATCCTCCTGAAACAAAAAAAGAAGGCGTCACTTCCGCACCGATTCGGTACGAAAATGAACGCCTTTGCTCATTTACCCGCATTGTAATGTCTTGTTTTGCATTTGTCAAGAACTTTTTTTGTTAAGCAGTTTTTCTACCGTCAGTGCCGCGGCGTAAAGCCTTAGCTCGTCCGTTCCGTACAGCATCAGGGCCTGTCTCACGCCGTTTGAATCAAGGCTGCTGCCGGCGACGGTGATCGTCGGAAGACCGCACAGATGATTGACATAGGTCGGGCCGGTAATCAGCACGGCGTCGAAATCCGCAATCTCCTCCGTTACCTTTCGGATCTGCTCCGCGCGGGACTTCATGGCCTTTTGGTACTCTTCCTCGACCGAGGCCTCCTCCGATTCATCGTACAGTGCTCCCCGCAGCAGATCGTACCCGTACCTCATCATCGTATCCGGGTGCGCTTCGAAGTATTCGACGATTTCCTTAAGCGTCTTAAGCTTTGCATTGTGCTTTCCCAGATACTCCGCAAGCCCGGGACCGAACTCCCGTTTCATAATGGCGGGAAGCTCCGGTGTCGGCGGCTCGTTAACCTCAGCGATCACGGCGCCGTTTTTCTTAAGCGTCCCGATTACTTCATTAAAGAACGCTTTCTGCTCCTCGGAATTCATATGGCCGTTGGCTGTATTCACCGCAATCCGAAGCTTCGATGCGGGAGTCGGTTTAATCTCCGGCAGCGGCTCATCCCGCATGGCAGAGTACAGCTTGAGGGTATCGGTTACATTTTCCGCCATAGCGCCCGCGCTGTCGAACGTCTTTGAAATCGGAATGATTCCCTCCTGCGAAAGCGTGCCCGCCGGCGGCTTCAATCCGCAGATGCCGTTGTTCATTGCACAGGCCGTAACCGAGTGGCTGGTGTCGGTTCCGACCGCCATCGGCACAATGCCTGCTGCCACCGCGACAGCCGAACCGGAGGATGAACCAGACGGGTCGAGCTTCGGATTGGCCGCGTGAATAACCTGCCCGCCGCGGGAACTGTACCCGCCCGGCATCTTCGTCGAAACAAAGTTTGCGAACTCGGTCATGTTCGTCTTTCCGATGATGACGGCGCCGTTTCTGCGAAGATTCCGGATGACCGGGGCGTCGGAAACAGGCATATTGTCCTCTAAAGCAAGGCTTCCGGCAGTCGTCGGAAACCCTTCAACATCAATATTGTCCTTAACCAGCACGGGAACGCCGGCGAGCATACCTTCTTCGGAGCTTTTCGCAGCTGTTTGTTCTACAGCTGTAGTCTCGATTAAGCCCGCGATGCAGTTTAACCCGGTCTTACCGCCGGTCTTCGTCGCATTTTCCAAAGCCTCTTTTACGGATATCATGGCGCACCTCCTTTTCCGCTCATTATAGCATAGAAAAGGCTCCCCCGCAAATCAAATCGAGCCGGTCATGAAGACCGGCCCGACAATATGTTAACCTATCTCTTTTCAGTTTCCGTAATTCCCGCCGGGGAAGGTGTTGCCGTTCATTTCAGGCAGTTCGCTCTGGGAGAACGGGAACGTTCCGTCACTAAACGGGAAGCCGCCGTCTCCGAACGGATTGGTTCCGGACTGCCCCTGTTGTCCCTGCGATCCGTTCGGATACTGCTGCCCCTGCTGACCCTGCGATCCATTCGGGTACTGACCCTGGGAACCGTTCGGATACTGCTGCGTGCTGTTGTCGTTTGTATCATCAGGAAGGTAGGATTGACGACGGATGGCAACAGTCACTTCGATGTCCAATGTTTTACCTTGGCGATATATGGTGAGGGTGATGACGTCTCCTTTTTCACAGGCGGTGATGATTTTTATCAGCTCATCCGTTCCGCTGATTTCCTTACCGTTCACGGCGGTAATCACATCGTTCTTCTGAAGACCTGCCTGCTCTGCGGGACTTCCGCTCTCAACGCTTTGTACGGCTGCTCCGGAAAGACCGAAGGCCTGATACTGGCTGTCGAGACCGTATACGGTAACACCGATGTACGGCTTCTCCACATAACCGTCTTCGATGATGGCACGGATGGTGTTCACAACGCTGTTGATCGGGATTGCGAAGCCTACGTTATCAATGCTGGCCGTACCGGAGGATCCGTTTCCTGAATACTTGGCATTGGTGATACCGATTACTTCGCCGTACGAGTTGAACAGTGCGCCGCCGGAGTTGCCGGAGTTGATGGCGCAGTCCGTCTGAATCAGCGTCATCGCGTTGTTGCTTATGGTAATCTTACGGTTCAGCGCGCTTACTGCACCGTGCGTGAGGGAAAATGTGAGCTCGCCGAGCGGGTTGCCGATTGCCACCACGCTGTCGCCGACGCGAAGCTGATCGGAATCTCCGAGGACAACTGCCTGAAGACCGGTTGCTTCGATTTTCAGAACCGCAAGGTCATTGTTTTCGTCGTAGCCGACAAGCTTTGCCGCATAGGATTTGTCATCGTAGGTGGTAACCTTAATCTCGCTGGCATCCTCGATGACATGATAGTTGGTAACGATGTAACCGTCAGCGGTAAGAATGAAGCCGGAGCCGGAAGCTGCGGACGTTGTCCGGTAGCCCCAGTAATTGGTCGTCACCGATGTTGTGATGCCGACAGTGGCATTCACATTGGCCTCATAGATTTCTGCTGCGGACATCTCTCTTCCGTTTGTTACGCTCTTTACGGAAAGCGTCTGGTTTTCACGCTGTCCGATCTGAACCTCGGAAGCGGTTCTTTCCACGCCGGCCTCAGCCGCGGTGCTGTCTTTTTGGAACAGTCCGCTGTACGCTGCCACACCGCCGGCTCCTGCGGCACCGCCGAGAAGCGAGCAGCAAAGCGCCAAAGCAATCACCTTTCCGACGCCGCTCTTTTTGGATTTCTTTGCGGGCTCCGTGTTGGCCGGTACAACCGGTACAGGGCCTGCCGTAATCTCTCTCATTTCGGGATTGACGGGGTTCATAAGGTTTTCCGTATTATTAAGATTCATATTGTTTTCATTCATCATGATTAAGCATCTCCTTTGCTTTTGTTGAGCTCATTGTAACAACGGAATCTTAAGTGAACCTTAAAGTAATTCAAGGAAAATGTGAAAAAATCCTGAACAAAACCGCCCCGAAAAAGTGCGAGACGGCCTGCCCGAAGCAGGCGTTACTCGGATTGTTCCTCATAACTCCCGGATCGGGCAGACCGCCTCGACAGGTGGGGGAATAAATATTCGTCAAACGGTTGTCAACCGTGTAGCCGTCACATTTTCCTGTACTTTCTCTTCTTACCGATTGATGCGAAGAGCATTGCTGCAAGTATAATCATAAGACATACCCCGTAAATGATCAGATTCTGCGCCGTGGCAGAGAGTCCTTTTCCGTTTTGGTTCGGAGCGCCGGAGAAGTTTCCGTTGAACGAGGACGGTCTGTTGCGGCCGGAGGATCTGCTGTCTGAAGACTTCTGACCGGTTTCCTGCGAATCCTTTTCGGAACCGTCGCCGGCATCGGCGTCCTTATCGCCTTCGCTGCTGTTTCCGCCTTTGCCGCCGGGGAAAGAGGAACCGCCGCGGCCGCCCATGCTGCCCGAATCAAAACCGTCCGGCATATTGTTCGGATCAAAATCACCCATGCTGCTTGGGTCGAAGCCGCCCATGCTGCTTGGATCGAAGCCACCCATGCTGCTTGGATCGAAATCACCCATGCTGCTTGGATCGAAACCGTCCGGCATGCTGCCGCCGGGGAAGGAGAAGCCGCCTCCGCCTTCTTCACCGTCGCCGCTCTTACTGCCGCCCATGCTGAACTGTCCCATTTCCTTCACGTTGATGTGCGAAGCATCCACCAAAGAAGTCTTGTCCTGCCGCTGCCCGGCATCCGTTGACGGAATCGTGCCGGCAAGCTGGCCCTGAATGCTTTCCGCGCGGAGCTTCACCGTCTCGTAAAGGATTTCAACTGCGTTCTCATATTCTTCGTAAGTATAAAAAGCAGTCGGGTCGGTCTCCACCAAAGAATCAATCTGACTGCGGATCCGGTTGTAAACCTCGTCAAACCGTCCGCCGTCCACATAAGCGTCGGTAAGCTGCTTCAGATAGGCATGGTATTTTTCAAGGTACTCCTCATTCGCCAGAAGCGAATCAAAGAATTTCGTTCCTGAAAAAGGCGTGTCAATCGCGTCGTTGACCATGTCGGTCGCGTTGCCGCTGCTGCCCATCGACATGCCGCCGAGCGAGAGGTTGTAATCCCACGGGAAGATGTTCAGCTGCCCTTTGTACTCATACAGGTAATAGTTGTGCGACATCGAGCCGGACAGGCTGTCCATATTGACGGAAAATGTGTGGACCGCCATATAGCGGAGCACATTGTCCACATCAAGATACGTCTCGAGGTCAGTTCCTGCGCTGATGTTTTTGAAGGCAGTCACCACTCTTTTGTGGTCTGAATCCGTGGTTCCCGTAAGAGCGCTGTCCCAGATTGTCTGGTAGCTGCTCAGCTCGTCGTTCGTGTAATTCAGGTCGGCACCGCCGCCGCGGGAACCGGAGTTGCCGCCGGAGGAGCCTGCCGAGCCGGAGTTTCCGCCCATTTCCATCGTATCGGGCTTATACAGTTCTCCGTCCTGCGTACCGAAGTTCCGAAGCATGAAGCTTTCCTCGACACCCTCCAATGCCAGGTATACGCCCCAATAGGTTCCGTTCACGGAAACCTTGGCGTAGTTATATAACGAGGCGTCTGCGCCGAGGTATTGAAACATGTCATAGATGACTGCTTCCTTCATATTGGTCGCATCGGCGTAATTGTTGTTGAGAATCAGCTTGTCTAAACCGTAGCATGTCTGCCCGTCTACGAAATGGTCGAACTCGAGTTTCAGACTGTAACGGTCGCTTGTCGGATCCATGGCAATGGCCGAGAGACTCGTGTTGCCCTTCGGACGGATTGCCACATTAGAAACCTTCAAACCGTTGATGACCACGTCACAGACGTAATATTCTTCGCTCATCGCGTTATTAAGCATCTGATTCCATGTGTCTTCATCCATTCGGATGTCGATCTCCATGATCTCGTCCGTATCAAAAAGCTTCGTCTCATATTCCATGCTTACGCAGGTTCCGCCGAGCTTTTCACTGAGCTCTTCGGAGTACGCAATCGCGCCGAAACACAGAAGGACTGCTATTGCCGTAACCATGATTATGATTTTTGAAAAATGCCTGCTGTGAACCATGAGGTCCTCCTTTATGCCATGTACTCGCCGTTAAACATGACAAGCGTTGCCTCGGACACACCGGCAATATCCTGAACCCGGTTTACAAAGCCCGTCGCCTCATTCTTAATGCGGATTTCGGCTGTCAGCTCGATTCCGGCGGTGCTGACGGTCTTCGACTTCACGAGGAAGCGGTCAACAGACTGACCGATCAGGGAAAGGGCGTTCTCTTCCGCTTTTTCATCGGCGCAGCTGACAATCAGGATGTAAGGGGTGTTGCGGTATTTCCGGTTGGAAATCAGAATCAGGACAACACCGATGATGACGGAACCGATGACCGCAAGCGGAATCATTCCGGCACCGATGACAATGCCTGCTGCCAGTGACCAGAACAAAAAGACGATTTCCATCGGCTCCTTAATGGCTGCACGGAAACGGACTATGGAAAGAGCGCCGACCATGCCGAGTGACAGAACGACGTTCGAGGTAACGGCCATGATGACAAGCGTCGTGACGAGCGAGAGCCCGATCAGTGCCATCGCGAAGCCGGTCGAATACATGACGCCGCTGAAGGTTTTCTTATAAACCAGAAAGACGAACAGGCCGATGACCAACGCAAACAGCATGCCGATCAGGGTGTCAATGACGGAAAACTCTTTCACATTTTCCAAAAAGCTGGATTTGAAAATATCGCTGAAAGTAACTAAGAAATTCATGGGATGTACCCTCCTGTAAATGATTTAACCGAATCTGCGGCATGCGCCGTATTTCGAGAATGCCTGCTGCCGGATGCCGTTCACCTGAATCAGGTCCCGGATGATTTCCGGCAGGAATGCGTCGTATTTGACTTCGAGAATGATGTCCTGCGGCGTGTCCGTCGCGCTGATATCGGAAACCTGCTTTGTGAGGAATTCCCGGTGAAATAAGCTCGTCCGGATTTCCGAATCAAAGGTCACTCTCACGTTTCCGGCGCGGAAGATGTACGGTTCCCTCGTGTAGGAAACGAGCACCCTCGGCCGCAATGCCTGGTACCGCATCTTTGCGTACAGCTCGCGGACCAGACCGCTTTCGTGCGTCTTCATGAAACTGAGATCGCCGGCAAGAATCTTCCGGCACTCTTCCTCCGTAATTCTTGCGTCCACCTTCTTACAGAGGTTGTCAATCTTCATCTTCTTCTCTAACGTGATAAATGTGAAGTCATCGTTGTAGTAACGAATCCGGAACTTCTCACGCTTGGCAACGCCGTCGACTTTTTCTCTTAAGGCCTTATCGTCGCAGTTGTCGAAATAAATGCTGCGGATCCGGTATCGGCCGTCCCCGTTCGTGTGCGGGTCCTCTTTCATGACGGCACGGAGCCTCTTTCGCATGGCCAGATATTCCGCATACGGGATGCTGTATTTCATCTCGTGGCGGTAATTGCTCTGCTGCTCCATCTCGTGCCCTCCCTTCGTTGTACTGGTGCCATTCTATACGGCGAACTTAAAATACACTTTAAAGAAACAAAAATAGCGGGACTTTTTCAGTCCCGCAGTTCTTTGGTATTCTGTTGTCTATCCCGGAAACGTTGCCGCTATGATGAATGCCCGCCCGTCAGGCGAGGCAGCGGCAATCTTCCCGCCGTGATCCTCCACGATGGCCTGCGCCGTCGAGAGCCCGATTCCGTGTCCGCCCGTTTCGGAATTCCGCGATGCGTCCGGACGGTAGAACCGCTCGAATACATGCTTTAAAGAATCCTGGGAAATCGGTACCGCACTTATGTTGCCGACGGTCAGCATGATCTTCCGCCCCTGCTTTTCTAGGAACAGATCAATCTGGCTTCCCTGGTCGGAATATTTCATCGCATTATCAAGAAGCAAAGAAACAAGCTTCGAAATCGCCTTGTCGTTTCCGTTTAGCGTAAGCATCGGCTGAATGTTGCAGTTCAGTTCCTTGCCCTGTGCCTGCGCAAGCGTCTTAAACTGCTCCGCCGCCTCCGTCACGATTTCGGAAACGGGGAAATCCACCATCGTCAGCCTGCTCTGCGACTCTTCCATCTTCGAAAGATAAACAAGGTCGTTCGTAAGCCCCGTAAGCCGTTCCGCCTGCTGCCTGATGTCCTTAAGACTCTCGTTTTCATCTCCGAGCTCCATCTGCAGCAGATCGACATTGGCCGAAATGATTGTAAGCGGCGTTTTGATTTCATGTCCGGCGTCGGTGATGAACCGCTTCTGCCGCTCCTGGCTCTCCGCCACCGGACGGACAAAGCGGCCTGCCACAATGCAGATAACCAATGCCGTGATTACATACCCGATTAACGAAATGAGGACGCTGAACTTCACGAAATCATGGAAAATGCCAAGCTTCCGTCCGCAATCCAGAAGAATGATTCTCGTATTGCTGCCCTCTGCGACCTTAAGATACCGGAAGTCTCCGACGAAACCCGTGTCCTGATTCGCTTCATAGGCTTCAAACGCATAATCCACCGCCGTAGCCTGGTCAATCGTAATCCGGTTCAGGTCGGTGTAAACGGTTGTCTGTTTTTCATCAAAAACAACCGTGAAATACCGGCTCTCATACGGCGTTTCAGGCGACATGTCCTTCGGAAGCCGCATCGGTCTCGGCGCGCCGTCAAAGCCCGGGAATGTTCCCTTATTCTCCGACAGAAGTTCGAGCGTGGAATCCGCTTCCTTCACAACCGAGCGGTAATTGAGCAGATTCATGCCGAGAACAATGATTGCCAGAAGCACGAACAGAGCCGTCAGTGCCAGCGCAATGAATTTTCTCTTCAGTTTGCGAATCATGCCTTGTCCTCCAAAGAGTAGCCTGCGTTTCTCGAGGCTTTAATCTGAATGTTCGCCTGCAGGGCGTCAAGCTTCTTACGAAGATACGAAATATATACCCAGACGACGTTCACCTCAACGTCGGTATCGTAGCCCCAGATTTTCTCCATGAACCGCTCGGTCGGAATGACGTGATGCGGGTTCGACATGAAGAATTCCATCATCTGGTATTCCTTATTGGCAAGACGGAAGCTGCCGTTCGCGGAGGAAAGCTCGAACGTGGAACGGTCCAGTGTCACATTTCCCATCCGCAGTTTCGTATCCGCAGCCGCCTGGCTCCTCGTGATGGCACGGACACGCGCCAGGAGCTCCTTCGTATCGAACGGCTTTGCCAGATAATCGTTGGCGCCGGAATCGAGCCCGAGCACCTTGTCCTCGACCTCCGATTTGGCCGTTAACATCAGAATCGGAATCCGGTTTCCGGCCTCGCGGACCTTCTTCAAAACGGTAATCCCGTCCATTTTCGGCATCATGATGTCGAGAATCGCCGCATCGTAATTCGACGCCTGCAAATACTCGAGTGCATCCTCCCCGTTGTAGACCGGGTCCACCGAATAATTGTTTTTTTCAAAAATCGTAACCAGAACGCGCGACAGCGCTTTTTCATCTTCCGCAAGCAGAATTCTCATATTCCGTACCTCCTGTACCACCTGTGCTGCCATTATTACACGGAAATCTTAATTCTACTTTAAATATCCGATAAAAGAATACCATACCTTAAGTGTCGTTGCAATCCCGCCGGAGCGCTCCATGGAAAATGCCATGAAAACTTTTTTCAAAAAAGGTATTGACAATCCGGCGCGGCGGGTGTATAAATGGCACATGAAAGGCAACGGCGTCTTTGAGTTACACACTCAGAGGCGCTTTCTCTTTTATGAAAAGTAAATAAACCATATACCAGTTTTCGGACTATGAAAGGCAATGGCGTCTTTCGTGCTTTACGGCATGAGAGGCGCCTTCTTTTTTCCCGGAAACCGAAAGGAGACACAGAATGGAAACGAAAAAAGTATCGGATTATTTCGGATGTCAGGTGTTTGACGACAGAGTTATGAAGGCAACGCTTTCCGCAAAGGTTTATGCCTCTCTCCGCCGCACAATCGATGAGGGCGCGGAGCTTGATCCAAGCGTTGCGAACGCTGTAGCGCAGGCCATGAAGGATTGGGCGCTCAGCAAGGGAGCAACCCATTTTACCCATTGGTTCCAGCCGCTCACCGGCATCACAGCCGAGAAGCACGACAGTTTCATTTCCCCGTCTCCGGACGGCGGCGTAATCATGGAATTCTCCGGTAAAGAGCTCATTAAGGGCGAGCCGGATGCCAGCTCCTTCCCGTCGGGCGGTCTTCGCGCCACCTTCGAGGCAAGAGGCTACACCGCATGGGACCCGACCTCCTATGCATTCATTAAAGGAAAGACCCTTTGCATTCCGACCGCGTTCTGCTCTTACGGCGGACATGCTCTTGATAAGAAGACTCCTCTTCTTCGTTCCATGGAAGCACTCAGCAAGCAGGCACTCAGAATTCTGAGACTGTTCGGCAACACGACCGCAAAACGCGTCATTTCTTCCGTAGGACCCGAGCAGGAATACTTCCTTGTAACGAAAGAAATGTACGAGAAGCGTCCCGACCTTCGTTTCACGGGCCGCACGCTCTTCGGTTCCAAGCCTCCGAAAGGACAGGAACTCGACGATCATTACTTCGGTGTCATCAAGCCCGGTGTTCAGGCTTACATGGAAGACCTGAACGAAGAGCTTTGGAAGCTCGGCATTCTTGCCAAGACCGAGCATAACGAAGTGGCTCCCGCACAGCACGAGCTCGCTCCGATTTACTCGACCACGAACATCGCAACCGACCACAACCAGCTGACGATGGAAATCATGCAGAAGGTTGCAGCAAAGCACGGTCTCGTATGTCTGCTTCATGAGAAGCCGTTTGCAGGCGTGAACGGTTCCGGTAAGCACAACAACTGGTCCATCGCTACGGACAACGGCCAGAACCTCCTTTCTCCCGGCGATACGCCTTATGAGAATGCACAGTTCCTGTTGTTCCTGTGTGCGGTCATCAAAGCTGTTGACGATTATCAGGATCTGCTTCGTCTCTCCGTTGCCACCGCCGGTAACGACCACCGTCTCGGCGCCAACGAGGCACCGCCCGCCGTTATCTCGATGTTCCTCGGCGACGAGCTGAACGCAGTCCTTGAAGCCATCGATACCGATACGCCTTATGCCGGTGCAGAAAAGACCGTCATGAAGCTCGGTGTAGACGTTCTGCCGAAGTTCAACCGCGACACGACCGACCGTAACCGTACGTCACCGTTCGCATTTACCGGAAACAAATTCGAATTCCGTATGCTCGGCTCTTCGAACAGCATTGCCTGTGCAAACATCATGCTGAACAGTGCCGTAGCAGAATCCCTGAAGATTTACGCCGACCGTCTTGAGGGCGCTGAGAACTTTGAGGATGCTCTTCATGCAATGATTAAGAAGACCATCAAGGATCATAAGCGCATCATCTTCAACGGCAACGGTTATGACGATGCATGGATTAAGGAAGCAACCGAGGTCCGCGGTCTTTCGAACTACCGCACGACGGCCGACTGCATGCCTCACCTTCTGGATAAGAAGAACACCGATATGCTCATCAGCCACGGCGTATTCACGATGGAAGAACTGAAGTCCCGTGTTGACATCATGCTTGAGAACTACTGCAAGACGATTGTCATCGAGGCAAATACGATGGTTGACATGGCCAAGACGCAGATTGCTCCGGCCGTTGACCGTTACGCTTCCGATCTTGCCAAGGACGTTGCCGCCAGAAAAGCCGTTGACGCTTCTCTTCCGTGCCGCCGCGACGGCAAGCTGATTGCCCGTCTTTCCGCACTGACCGATGAAATCGACGAACGTACGGAAGCACTGGAAAGCGCCATGGTTGCCATTAAGGAAACCGAAGGCATCATCGCTGAATCCGCTTACATCCGTGACAGTGTTCTGCCTGCCATGAGCGCACTCAGAATTGCCTGTGACGAAGCGGAAACGCTGACCGCGAAGGAATACTGGCCTTATCCTTCCTACGGCGACATCCTGTTCAGCGTAAAATAATCAGGTATCCTCGCGGACGACGGCCGGTGGAGCCGATCGTCCGCAGGACATAAAAATCCATCTTCACGCAGGCAGCGGTCAGAGGAACCGTATGATCCGTGAAGAAATTCACTAAGGAGGTGTTTGCTATGACATACACCGCAATCTCCCTCACAGACGAAATCACTGAAATCGTCACAAAAGAAGCTTTTGGCATCTGGTTCTTAATCGGTGCCGCACTCGTGTTCTTCATGCAGGCCGGCTTTGCCATGGTCGAAACCGGTTTCACCCGCGCGAAAAACGCCGGTAACATCATCATGAAGAACCTCATGGACTTCTGTATCGGTACTGTCGTATTCGTACTCCTCGGCTTTTCCTTAATGATGGCTGAAGACTACGCGTTCGGCGTAATCGGAATCCCGAATCTTCAGATTTTCACGGATTTCGGCAAATTCCTTTCGGACGGCATGGCTCCCTCCTTTGTATTCAACCTTGTGTTCTGTGCAACGGCCGCTACCATCGTATCCGGTTCCATGGCAGAACGTACCAAGTTCATCTCCTATTGCATCTATTCCGGAGTTATCTCCCTTTTCGTATACCCGATCGAAGCAGGCTGGGTATGGAACAGCCAGGGCTGGCTTGTCAAGCTCGGCTTCCATGATTTCGCCGGTTCCGCTGCGATTCACTCGGTCGGCGGCATCACCGCTTTGATCGGTGCCATTCTCGTCGGTCCGCGTCTCGGCAAATATGTCCGCGACAAGGAAGGCAAAGTGACCAAGGTAAATGCCATCCCCGGTCACGCCATTACCCTCGGCGCTTTGGGATGCTTCATCCTGTGGTTCGGCTGGTACGGCTTCAACGGCGCAGCTGCCTGGGACGGAACTTCTCTTGCATCCATCTTCGTTACCACGACAATCGCTCCTGCGGTTGCCACCTGCACGACGCTTCTTTATACCTGGATTAAAAACGGCAAGCCCGATGTTTCGATGTGCCTGAACGCCTCTTTGGCCGGTCTGGTCGGCATCACGGCAGGCTGTGACGCACTCGATGCACTCGGTTCAGTAATCGTCGGCATCGTATCCGGCATCCTGGTTGTCGTAGTTGTAGAAGTACTTGACCTGAAATGCCATATCGACGATCCCGTCGGTGCCGTAGGCGTTCATTTCGCAAACGGTGTCTGGGGTACGATTGCTGTAGGTCTTCTGGCTAACCCCGATGCTCCCGCCGGCTTGAAAGGTTTATTCTACACCGGTAGTCCGAAGCTTCTGGGCATCCAGTCTCTCGGCATTGCAACGATCCTTGCATGGACCGCTCTCTGCATGACGATCACATTTATCATCATTAAGAAAACCATCGGTCTTCGTGTCACGGTTGAAGAAGAAATCCGCGGTCTTGACAGCACCGAGCACGGTCTGCCGAGTTCCTACGCAGACTTCGCTCCGGCCGTTTCGGAAATGACCTATGCATTCCCCGAGGCTGCTGAAGCAGTTGTTGTAAGCGGCGACACTCCCGTTGCCGAAGCTGTTCCGGTTAAGAAGGTTGCATCGCTTGATGACGGAACACCGAAGTTCACCAAGATTGAAATCGTGTGCCGCGAGTCCCGCTTCGAACAGTTGAAGAGCGCGATGATGGACATCGGCATCACCGGCATGACAGTCTCCCACGTACTCGGCTGCGGCGTGCAGAAGGGTAAGCCCGAATTCTACCGTGGCGTTCCCGTTGAAGCCACTCTGCTTCCGAAGATTCAGGTCGACATCGTCGTTGTTGCGGTTCCCGTCCGTAAGGTCATCGAGACCGCCAAGAAGGTTCTATACACCGGCCATATCGGCGATGGCAAGATCTTCGTATACGATGTGGAAAATGTCATTAAAGTCCGTACGGGTGAGGAAGGCTATGACGCTCTGCAGGACGTTGAATAAAGCATCATAAATGAATGGTTTCCGGATCGGCGTCATGCCGTAAAGCATGACGCCGATTACGGGTATTTTTTGAGAAATCAGAACGAATCGAGGACAAAGGATATGTGTTCCATTATCGGATATTGCGGGCCGGTTGCAGACCCGAAAGCTTTTACGGAAGGATTTGCCCAGACGGTCTCAAGAGGTCCCGATGACACCCGGATTGTCGACACCGGAAACGGCGTGCTCGGCTTTCACCGGCTGGCCATCATGGATCTCACGAGCGGCGGAATGCAGCCGTTTGAGCTGAACGGAAGCTATGTTGTCTGCAACGGGGAGCTGTATGATTTTCCGAAGGACAGAAAGATTCTTGCGGCGAAGGGCTATCAGTTCACGAGTGACAGCGACTGCGAGATTCTGCTCCCGATGTATCACGAGTACGGAACGGACATGTTCAACAAGCTCGACGCGGAGTTTGCGTGCATCATTTACGACGGGGCAACCGGCGATTACATTGCGGCACGCGATCCGATCGGCATCCGTCCTCTGTATTACGGCTACGATAAAAACGGCGTCATCGTATTTGCCAGCGAACCGAAGAACCTGACCGGCATGTGCGACCGGATCATGCCCTTCCCGCCCGGCTTTTACTGGAAGCGCGGCGAGTTCCACTGCTATGAGGACATTTCCACGCCGAAGACGCTTTGTAAGGACGACGCCGAAACTGCCTGCAAAAACATCCGCGAGAAGCTGATTGCGGGCGTTGAGAAACGGCTTGTGGCCGATGCCAAGGTCGGCTTCCTGCTCTCCGGCGGACTCGATTCCTCTCTTGTCTGCGGTATCGCGGCAAGAAGAAGCACCGCGCCAATCCGCACCTTTGCCATCGGCATGAGCAAGGATGCGATTGACCTCAAATATGCGAAACAGGTTGCCGAATACATCGGCGCCGACCATACCGAGGTGTTCATGACACCCGAGGAGGTCATCTCCTCTCTTCCCGAAGTCATTCACCTTTTGGGTACCTTTGATATCACGACCATCCGCGCCAGCATGGGCATGTATCTGGTCTGCAAGGCCATTCACGAAAAGACCGATGTCCGCGTGCTTTTAACCGGTGAAATCAGCGATGAGCTGTTCGGCTACAAATATACCGATTTTGCACCGAGCGCGGAGGCCTTCCAGAAGGAAGCGGAAAAGCGCATTCACGAGCTTCATATGTACGACGTGCTCCGCGCGGACCGCTGCATCAGCGTGAACTCCTTAGAGGCACGCGTACCGTTCGGCGATCTCGATTTCGTCCGCTACGTCATGTCGCTTGATCCGGCCATCAAGATCAACACGTACGGCATGGGCAAATACCTGCTCCGCCACGCGTTTGAAGGTCTTCATTACATTCCGGACTCGATCCTGTGGCGTGAAAAAGCCGCCTTCTCCGATGCCGTCGGTCACTCGATGGTAGATTACCTGAAGGAGTACGCGGAGTCCTGCTACACCGATGAGGAGTTTGCGGAAAAGCGGAAGCAATATACACATGCGCAGCCGTTCACGAAGGAATCGCTTCTGTACCGCGAAATCTTCGAGCAGTACTATCCCGGCCAGGGCGACATGATTGTCGACTTCTGGATGCCGAACCGCGAATGGGAAGGCTGCAACGTGAACGATCCGTCCGCAAGAGTGCTCTCCAACTACGGAGCAAGCGGTGTTTAAGAAGAATAATACGGCAGGTGCGGATTACCGTGCCTGCCGATACAACGATATACGGGAGGTAGCAATATGACCAAATACATCTTTGTCACCGGCGGCGTGGTCTCCGGTCTCGGAAAAGGAATCACGGCGGCGTCACTCGGACGTCTTTTGAAGGCACGCGGGCTTAAAGTGGCCGCGCAGAAACTCGACCCCTACATCAACGTTGACCCGGGGACGATGAGCCCTTACCAGCACGGTGAGGTATACGTGACCGAGGACGGCGCGGAAACCGACCTCGATCTCGGACATTATGAGCGTTTCATCGATGAGGACCTGAACCGGTACTCCAATTTGACGACCGGTAAAGTCTACTGGAACGTGCTCAACAAGGAAAGACGCGGCGAGTATCTCGGCTCCACCGTACAGGTCATTCCGCACATCACGAATGAAATCAAGGATTTTGTCTATAATGTAGGCCGCCACTCTTCGGCCGATGTTGTCATCACCGAAATCGGCGGTACCATCGGCGATATCGAATCACAACCGTTCATTGAGGCTGTTCGTCAGATTTCCTTAGAAGTCGGACGGGAGAACAGCCTCTTCATTCATGTTACGCTTGTTCCGTATCTGCACGGATCGGAGGAACACAAGTCCAAACCCACGCAGCATTCCGTCAAGGAGCTGCAGGGCATGGGCGTAAACCCGAACATCATCGTGCTGCGCTGCGACGAGCCTCTTGAGGAGTCCATCTTCCGCAAGATTTCCCTCTTCTGTAACGTAAAACCCGACTGCGTCATCGAAAACATCACGCTGCCGAACCTGTATGAAGCTCCGCTCATGCTGGAGCGGTCACATTTTTCAGAGGTTGTCTGCAGAGAACTCGGCATCGACGCCCCCGCTCCGAACCTCACCGAATGGTCCGATATGGTCGAGCGGATTAAGACGCGTACGGAAAATGTGACGATCGGTCTTGTCGGTAAATACGTCGGCCTGCACGACGCCTACCTTTCCGTTGCGGAAGCGCTGCGGCACGCAGGTTACGTCAACAATGCGCATGTGGACATTCAGTGGATTGACTCCGAGGGCATAACCGAGGCAACCGTTTCCGACATTCTGAAGGGTGTCGACGGCATCATCATCCCGGGCGGCTTCGGCGACCGCGGCATCGAGGGCATGATTCTTGCGGCTAAATATGCAAGAGAACACAACAAGCCGTGCTTCGGCATCTGTCTCGGCATGCAGATCATGGTCATCGAATATGCAAGAGACGTTTTGAAGATTGCAAACGCGAACTCCGGTGAATTTGACGAGCAGTGCCGGAACAAGGTCATCGACTTCATGCCCGGCCAGAGCCAGGATATCGACAAGGGCGGCACGCTCCGTCTCGGCTCCTATCCATGCGAAATCAGGCCCGGCACGACAATGGAGCGCTGCTACGGCACGACGCACATTGACGAGCGTCACCGTCACCGCTACGAATTCAACAACGATTACCGCGACGCCATCACGAAGGCAGGCTTAACCCTAAGCGGCATTTCGCCGGACGGCCTTCTCGTGGAAACCGTCGAGCTTACGGAGCGCCCGTTCTACGTGGGCGTTCAGTTCCATCCGGAATTCAAGTCCCGTCCGAACCGCCCGCATCCGCTGTTCGCGGGCTTCATCAAGGCTTCGCTTGAAGGAAAAGGGCTGGAAAAATAACGGCTTTTCTGCTATTATCTATGAATGTATGAGGCACTGATTATGAATCGGTTATCTGACAAACTCCATGAAGAATGCGGCGTCTTCGGCGTCTACTCTCCCAACCCGGCGCCGGTCGCAGAATACTGCTACTACGGTCTCTACGCCCTGCAGCACCGCGGCCAGGAGGGTTGCGGCATCGTGGTCAATGACGACGGTGTTTTCGTCTCCCACAAGGACACGGGACTCGTAAGCGATGTCTTCCCGCGGGAGGTGCTCGCCTCCTTCCCCGACGCCACAATGGCGGTCGCCCATACGAGATATGCGACGACGGGCGGCTCGGGACGAAGCAATGTCCAGCCGATTGAAGTCAACCACCAGAAGGGACGCATGGCGATTGCCCATAACGGTAACATCAGCAACGCTGCCGAACTGCGTTCGGAGCTGGAGCTTTCGGGTGCTATCTTCCATACGACAAGCGATACCGAAATCATCGCCTACCTGGTCACCAAGGAACGGCTCCGCACGCCTTCGATTGAGGAGGCCGTAAGCCGCGCCGTGGAAGCCCTGGAGGGTGCTTACTCCTTAATCATCATGTCGCCGCAAAAGCTCATCTGCGTGCGCGATCCGCACGGCTTCAGACCTCTGTGCTACGGGCAGATGCGCGACGGCACGTATATCGTTGCTTCCGAATCGTGTGCCTTGCATGCGGTCGGCGCAACCGAGGTTCGTGATGTCGAGCCGGGCGAAATGCTTGTGTTCGGCAGAACCGGCGTACAGTCAAGGAAGGAGCACTGTAACACCGAGCCGATCAGACGGTGCATTTTCGAATACATTTATTTTGCAAGACCCGATTCGGTCATCGACGGCGTGTCCGTGCATGCCTCGAGAATCCGAGCAGGCGAAATTCTCGCGCAGGCACACCCGGCCGACGCGGATATCGTCATCGGCGTTCCGGACTCCGGTCTCGACGCTGCCATCGGTTACTCGAGAGCGTCCGGAATCCCTTACGGAATCTGCTTAATCAAAAACAAATACATCGGCCGCACGTTCATCAAGCCGTCCGGCCGAATGGACGCCGTCCGCATTAAACTCGCCGCCGTTGAGGAAACGGTAAAGGGCAAAAAGATTGTTTTGATTGACGACTCCATCGTGCGCGGCACGACATGCGCACATATCGTCAGAATGCTGCGCGAAGCCGGCGCAAAAGAAATCCACATGCGTGTCACCGCCCCGCCTTTCCTGCATCCGTGCTACTACGGAACGGATGTCGATTCGGAGGAGCATCTGATTGCCTGTAAGCATACGGTAGAAGAAATCGCCGAAATGATCGGCGTTGACACACTCGGCTATCTTCCGGTCGACGAGCTTCCGGGACTTTGCGGCAATTCGGACTTCTGCTCCGCCTGCTTTGACGGCTCCTATCCTACCCCGGTTCCTTCCGACACGCGAAAGGACCGCTTTGAGCAGAAGCTCTCGGAACGCTGAAAACCGGCCCGCGAAAAGCGCTGAACCGGCTGAAATAAAGACTTTCTGAATGCTGAAGAAAGAAGGATGAAAAATGCTACGCGAATATGATCGAAAACTCATCACGGAAGACGGTGCGGAATACCTTGGTTACGGCTTCGGTGCAAGTAAGGAAGCCGTACTGGAACTCGTGTTCAACACCTCTCCGGTCGGTTATCAGGAGATTCTCTCCGACCCTTCCTACACCGACCAGGCCGTCGTGATGACCTATCCGCTGATCGGAAATTACGGCATGTGTGCCGACGATTACGAAACCGAAACACCGACCATCGGTGCGCTTGTCGTGCGCGAATATAACGATGAACCGTCCAACTTCCGCGCAGAGGAATCGCTCGGAAGCGTCATGAAGCGTTACGGCATCCCGGGCATCAGCGGACTCGACACAAGAAAACTGAACCGCTCGATTCGCGACCTCGGCTCCAGAAAAGCCTTGATTACATCCGCTGACACGCCACTTGAAAAGGGACTTTCCATCATCAGAAGCACATCTCTTCCGAAGGATGCGGTATCCAGAGTCAGCAGCAAGGAAATCAAAACCTATACGGCTGCGGATCTCGGCGTAAAGAGCCTTCGAAACGATACCGGCGGGCTTGCGCCGAAGGTCGTGTTGATTGACTGCGGCGCAAAACAGAACATCCTCCGCTCTCTTCTTGCAAGAAGCTGCCAGGTGACCGTCGTTCCGTGGAACACCGACAGCGAAACGATTCTTTCGATGGAACCGGACGGCGTGATGCTCTCAAACGGCCCGGGCGACCCGACCGACGTTCCGGAAACGATTGCAACCGTAAAAGCACTGATCGGAAAGCTTCCGATCTTCGGCATCTGCTTAGGGCATCAGATTCTTTCTCTTGCCTACGGCGCGAAAACGTATAAACTCCTGTTCGGACACAGAGGCGGAAACCATCCGGTCCGCGACCTGTTGACCGGAAGAATCGAAATCACCTCGCAGAACCACTCCTACGCGGTAGATGAGGCAAGCCTTGAGGGTACCGGTCTTTCGGTCACGCACCGCAATATCCTCGACAATACCGTCGAAGGCGTTGCCTGCCTCCCGGACCTCGCTTTCAGCGTACAGTACCACCCCGAGAGTTCTCCGGGGCCGCAGGACAGCACATACCTGTTTGACCGATTCCTTAACTACATGGAGGCGCAATATGCCGAAGCGGACTGACATCAAAAAAGTATTAATCATCGGCTCCGGACCGATTGTCATCGGCCAGGCCGCCGAGTTTGACTACGCCGGCACACAGGCATGCCTCGCGCTTAAGGAGGAGGGTTATGAGGTCATCCTCTGTAACTCAAACCCCGCGACCATCATGACCGATACGTCCATCGCCGACAAGGTTTACATGGAGCCGTTGACGCTCGAGTTCATCGCCAAGATCATCCGGTACGAAAGACCCGACGCGCTGCTTCCGGGCATCGGCGGCCAGACCGGTCTGAACCTTGCCATGCAGCTTGCCAAGAAGGGCGTTTTGGATGAGTGCCGCGTCGAGCTTTTGGGCACCGACAGCCGTTCCATTGAACGCGCTGAGGACCGTGAGCTCTTTAAGGAACTCTGCGAGGAGCTCGGCGAGCCCGTGCTTCCTTCCGACATCGCAACGACTGAGGAGGAAGGCATTCGGATTGCCGAAAAGATCGGCTATCCCGTCGTTTTAAGGCCGGCCTTTACCTTAGGCGGAACCGGCGGCGGTTTTGCGGACAGCGAGGAGGAAATGCTTCCGCTTCTTAAAAACGGCCTGTCCCTCTCTCCTGTTCATCAGGTATTGATTGAGAAAAGCATCAAGGGCTTCAAGGAAATCGAATATGAGGTAATCCGCGATCAGAACGATACCGCCATCACGGTTTGTAACATGGAGAACCTCGATCCGGTCGGCATCCATACCGGCGACTCGATTGTCGTATGCCCTTCCCAGACACTGACCAACAAAGAATACCATATGCTTCGGGACAGCGCGCTTCGCATCATCCGCGCGCTCAAAATCGAAGGCGGCTGCAACGTCCAGTTCGCGCTCGACCCGAACTCGTTCCAATACTATGTCATCGAGGTTAACCCGCGTGTATCGCGTTCTTCTGCCCTTGCCTCCAAGGCGAGCGGCTATCCGATTGCCAGGGTTTCCGCCAAGATCGGCATCGGCATGACGCTTGACGAAATCCGGCTTGCGAACACGCCCGCTTCGTTTGAACCGGCGCTTGACTATGTCGTAACCAAGATGCCGCGTTTCCCGTTTGACAAATTCGCGGACGCCGACAATTCCCTCTCCACCCAGATGAAGGCTACCGGTGAGGCCATGAGTGTCGGCCGTACCTTTGAGGAAAGCCTGTTAAAGGGCATCCGTTCCCTCGAAATCGGCATCAAGCATCTTTACATGCACAAATTCGACAACATGTCCGAGAAGGAACTGCTCTCCTACATCCACATCGGTACCGACGACCGGATTTACGCGATTGCGCAGCTGCTTCGGTTAAACTGCGACATCGACCGCATCTTCGACGAAACGAAGATTGACCGGTTCTTCCTCAGAAAGCTTCGTAACATCATTGATATGGAGCGCGCACTGCAAAGCCGCCCCGCTGATGCGGCGGTGCTTTATGAAGCGAAACGCATGGGATTTTCCGACAGCACGATTGCGGGCTTCTGGAATCAGAAGGAAAGTGAGGTCCGCGCGCTTCGTAAGAAAGCCGGCATCGTTCCGGTTTATAAGATGATTGATACATGCGCATCCGAGTTTGCCAGCTACGTGCCGTATTTCTACTCGACCTACGAGACCGAGAACGAGTCGGTCATCTCCGACCGTAAAAAGATTATCGTACTCGGGTCCGGCCCAATCCGAATCGGTCAGGGCGTGGAATTCGATTACTCCACTGTGCATGCTGTGAAGACCATCCGCTCTGCCGGCTATGAGGCCATCATCATCAACAATAACCCCGAGACCGTATCGACTGACTATACGTGCTCGGATAAGCTCTATTTCGAGCCGCTGTGCACCGAGGACGTCATGAACGTCATCGAGCTCGAGCAGGCCGAGGGCGTCATTGCAACGCTCGGCGGACAGACCGCCATCAACCTTGCCGATTCGCTTGCCGCATACGGCGTCAGAATCATCGGTACCGACTGCGCCGCCATCGACCGCGCGGAGGACCGTGACCAGTTTGAGCATCTTCTCATCGAACTCGGCATCCCGCAGCCAAAAGGTCGCGCCGTCACAAGCATCGAGGAGGGTGTCGCCGCTGCAGCGGAAATCGGCTATCCGGTACTCGTCAGACCGAGTTTCGTGCTCGGCGGCCGTGCGATGCAGATTGTTTCCAAAGAGGAAACCCTTCGCGAATACCTGATGCACGCGGTCGAAATCGACAAAGACAAGCCGGTACTCGTGGACCGTTACATCCGCGGAAAGGAAGTCGAGGTCGACGCCGTCTGTGACGGAAAGAAGGTCTTCGTTCCCGGCATCATGGAACTCGTGGAGCGGACCGGCGTCCACTCCGGCGACTCAATCAGCGTATATCCGCCCTACACGCTTTCCGACAACGTCAAAAAGACGATTCTGCACTACGCCGAAATGCTCGGCTTAGGCATCGGAATCGTCGGGCTGTTCAACATTCAGTTCATTGTCGACTCTTCGGAAAATGTGTACATCATCGAGGTCAACCCCCGTTCCTCCAGAACGGTTCCGTTCCTCTCGAAGGCAACCGGCTACAGCCTTGCCGACATCGGAACGCTTGTCATGCTCGGACACTCCCTTGAAGAACAGGGCATCACCTGCCTGTACCCCGAAGAGAAGAAGCGCTACTACGTAAAGGTGCCTTCGTTCTCATTTTCCAAGCTTCGCGGCATGGACGCTTACCTCTCTCCCGAGATGAAGTCCACCGGTGAGGCAATCGGCTACGACAAGCTGATTCACCGTGCCGCATACAAGGCTCTGATTGCGTCCGGACTTACGCTCCGTAACTACGGAACGGTTCTTGTAAGCGTCGCCGATGAGGACAAGGAAGAGGTCGTTCCGCTGATCCGCCGCTTCTACAATATGGGCTTCAACATCGAAGCGACCACACTGACCGGCGAAGTGCTCCGCGAGCACGGCATCCGCACGAGAATCCGCCGGAAGCCGAGCGAGCACAGTGACGAGGTTCTCGACTCCATCCGCGCCGGCTACGTCAGCTACATCATCAATACAAGAGCCATTCTCTCCGGCATCCATTACGGCGACGGCGTGGCCATCAGACGGTGCGCCGCCCAGCAGGGCATCGCGATGCTCACCTCGCTTGACACCGTCCGCCTGCTGCTTGATGTTCTCGAAGAAGTGACGCTCGGAATCTCGACCATCTAACCAACAGTTTATGGAAAATGCCACGAAAAATGCGCCGGCTGCCGAAGCAGTCGACGCATTTCTTTATGTGCAGGATTTTTACTGATTTTGCGGAAAGCTGTTCATCCAATCCGTGAGAGACTGTTCAGCGGCTTCCGAATATGCCGCTCCGAAACCGCTCATCTTAAACGTATAGGTAACTCTGTTCTCAACCAGGATGACACTCTTTACATATCCCCCGGTCATTTCCGGCTGATAGGTCATAACCGTGAATTCCCTGCCTCCGACGGTGCGGGTTTCCGAAGAGAGCTCAGCGTTTGCACTGTCCGAAATGATTGTCGTACGGGGACCGTCATAATTCATGGTGTCGATTTGGGCGGAGGTGACAACCGTATAATCGCTAAACCGGTAACTTGCGTACAAACCGACACTGTAGATTTCAAACTCCGAATCCGGTGTCGCGTTTAACAGCCCCCCCTCGTTCACACCTTCCACAAGCACTCCGATCTGAAGCGGGGTCTCATTCAGCGCAGGCATATGAAGTCCCGCATAACCGATGAAAGCTTCGCCTTCCGCAATCGAATCGAAAGGCTTATAGATTCTTCCGGGAAGACCGACGTTGAAGGAGTACGGAAGGTTCGGGCTTTCTTCGTCTTCATACCCGATGACATGAATCCTCGAAAGGATCTCAGCTCCGCTCGGATTCGGGCCGATTCCCTCATCGTCCACCGTAAACATCCCGATCATCTCATCGTTCGGAAGCGGCTCACCGGCCAGGTAATACTGCAGCCGGTCATTCATCTGTACGGTCATGTTCTGAACATCTGCGGAAAGCTCACTGACCGGAACAAAATGGTTCTCCGGAGGCGTAAACGTGAACATTTTATTTCCGTCGTCATCCGTTCCGATATGAATCAGTCCGTCAAGGGCGCCCGAAGCATAAGCGGCAAATCCGCCGAGCATCAGCACAAGGCACGCAGCAACCGGAACAAGCCATCTGCGCATGCTTCTCTTCTTTGTGCGAATCGGAACAATATCTGCCGTTTTTACGGTACTTTCCGCTCTCAGTTTTACAATCTCATCGAACATTTCGGCATCCAGCTTGCCGATGGCATCAATCAACTGTTCTTCTCTCATATGATGAATCCCTCCTTACGCAGGAAACGTCTTAGTTTGCGGCGCAGGCGCAAAAGCATGCTCTTGGCCTTCGACTCACTCATATGAAGGTACGCCGCCGTTTCCTTCAGGGAATCAAAATAGAAATATCTCCCGAGGAACAGGTTCCTCGCATCGTCCGGCAGTCCTTTTACGAAACGGGCAATTGCTTCCTTCAAAAAGGCGGCATCCGCTTCCTGCTCCGGCGTCCGTCCCCCTGCGACAACTTCACTGAGTTCCTCTAAGGATGCGGCATATTCCGTTCCCTGCCGCTTGACTCGCTGTCTTGCGCGAAGCCGGTCGATTGCCTCCTGCCTGACGATCTTTCCGAGATAGACGGAAAGCGTTTCCGGCCGCTGCTCGGGGATTGACAGCCATGCGGCCTGGTACGTGTCGTTCACGCACTCCTCCGCATCCTGCTCATCCCCGAGAATCTGCACGGCAATCTTCATCAGATAGTTCCGGTACTGCTCCATCGTCACCTGTATGGCGCGCTCGTCCCGATTCCGATACAATTGTACAATCTCTGCATCGCTCATAACTGCCTCCGAAAGATTTCGTTTCAATCCCTGTCACCTCTATACCCGACAGAAGTTTAAAACGGTTGCAACTTTTTCTCCCGTCCCCGAATTATTTTCTCTTTTCGTAATCCGCTGCGACTTCCTCTGCCCAGTCACAGGCTACCGCACCGCTTTCGCGAACGGATTGCATCGCACGTGCGACGCTGCCGAACAGCTTGTTCGTACCGATTCCGTCTGCCTTGTAATTCACGGAATTCTCTTTGGCAAATCCGAAACGCTCTCCCGTTTCCACGGCGTCAATGTTTGCACCGAGGAACAGGAATTCCCAGCCCTGCTTCTGCTTTGCTTTAAGCGTCTTCCGGACATCGTCGGCACGGTAATTCCGGCTGGCGTTCTCGAGGCCGTCCGTCGTTACGACGAAGATCACGTGCTCCGGCACATCCTCCGCGCGGATATACTTGTGAATGTCTTCGATGTGCTTCACGGTGCTGCCGATGGCATCAATCAGTGCCGTGCAGCCGCCGACGCGGTATTCCTTTTCGGTCATGACCGGAACCTCGGTAAGGTCAATGCGGTCGTGCAGCGTGCTGACCGTCGAGTCGAATAAAACCGTCGTGACATAAGCCTTGCCTTCAACCTTCTTCTGCTGCTCAATCATGCCGTTAAAGCCGCCGATCGTGTCGCTCACAAGCGGTGCCATCGAGCCGCTTCGGTCAAGGATGAATACCATCTCGGTAATGCCGTTCTGATTCGTTGTCTTTTTCATAATTGTTTCCTCCTGATTCGGTTGTTAAGGATTCTCTTTGCTCCTTACAGCCCAATCATAAAGGAAAAAAGCCGCCCGAAGGTCGCTTCGCAAGCGACATCGGACGGCACTTTCATGTCTTCATCCCGATCAGGCCCCTAAAAGCGCCTGGTCATACCGGTAGAGTTCTTCATTGATTTTGAAAACGTCATACTCTCCCTTTTCCACAAAGAAACGGATAATGACATCGAAAAGCGAACTGTCGGAAAGCGCAAACCCCGCTTTCTTCAGAAGCTCTTCCGTTTCGACCGTCCCGAGCTCCAGCGCGATGGCAAATGCGACGGCCGTCGGTTTGCTCGGCCGGTAATTCCGGTCGCTCCGGATCTTCGAGAACAGCTTCCGGTCAATCCCTGCCTTGCGGTAGCATGCCGCATCCGTGATGCCCTTCTCGTCAATCTTTCGAAGAAGCATCTCCGAGAAGCTTTCGTCGAGCATCTTCCGGAAATCCGGCGCGTTCTCCTGCATGACGAACTCGTCGGCCTTGAACGAAATCGACTGGACCGAGGCCATGCCCGCTTCTTTCGCCGCGGAACTCATCGCCTGCGCGGCAGCTCCGACAAACGCTTCCTCTTCCGCCGCGAAGTCCGCTGCTTCCGCCATATCGTCCTCGTGTTTCGCGCCAAAATCCTCTGCGTTCGGTGCTGCGTCGTACATCACATTGTGAAGCGCAGCCGGCGCGGATTCCTTTTGCGCGCACTTTCTTCCGGCGCGGCTCTCCGTTTTGGCAAGAGAATTCGCCTGCAGCTTCGGCGCTCGGTAATGCGCGGCAATATAAGCGGCAAGCTCCGGATTCTCACCCGTCGGTTTCTTCATTTTCCTGAAAAATGCCATGCTCGTCCTCCCGAAGCCTACAGCTTCTCCGAATAGCGGTTAACCTTTTGGGTCTTATGGGAGAAATTCTTTAATTTGTCAGTGTATTCAATTATTCTACTTCTGTAGTATGTAATCTGCTTTTCGTTCAGCTTTCCGGCACTCTTTAACGCCTCATACCGCTCCGAAAGCTCCGCAAGGTCCTCCTTCGTCGCGTCGCGGTAATTGTTCGAGGCATTCAGCTTAAGCCTTGTCACGATGCCTTCCAGTTCACTGTGGGTTTCTTTTTGTAAGAAGGAAAACATAACTATTTCACCCCCTTGCTGCCTCCGAAGGACGCACTGTCGAGAATATTCGTGTCAAAGGTAAATGTGATAGCCTGCTCTTCGCGGGCTCTCTTCTGCGCCAGGATGATCATTCTGTCGAGAAGCACCTTATACGGAACGCCGATCGGCTCCCAAAGGTAGAATGCGAGGGAACCCGGAATCGTATTGATTTCGTTGAAGTAAAGCTCGCCGTTGTCCTCATCAATCATGAAGTCGATTCTGGCTACGCCGTTACAGCCGAGCGCCTTGAAGGATTTGACGGCGATGGCGCGGATTTTTTCGCGCATTTCGGGAGAAACCTCTGCGGGAATCTTCCGTGCGACGCTTGCCATGCCCTTCTGACCGCTTCCTTTGGCGTTGCTGACGTATTTGTCCTCATAGCTGAGGATTTCCTTGCTGTGCATCGGTTCTTCGATTTCTGAGGCTTCTGCGTCGTTCTCGTCGCCGAGTACCGCGCAGTTGATCTCGCGAAGATTCGTGATGGCATGCTCAACCAGGACCTTGGTTGCGTAACGGAACGCGTCGTCCACGGAACGGGTCAGCTCCTCGCGGTCCTTCGCCACGCTGATGCCGACACTCGAGCCGAGGTTGACCGGCTTTACAATGACCGGATAACCGAAGGTCTTCTCAACCGTGTCGAGCAGGTACTCCATCCGCGCATAGTCGGAAAGGGTGAAGATCTTGGCGGGAAGAAGCGGTACGTTGCTCTCCCGCAGAATCGCCTTCATAATGAATTTGTCCATGCCGACTGCGGAAGCCGTCACGTCACAGCCGACGAACGGAATGCCGACCGTCTTCAGATAACCCTGGAAGCCGCCGTCCTCCACGTTCGTGCCGTGCACGCAGGGAAATGCGATGTCAATCCCGACGGGCTTTGCGCCGAACATCTTCTTCGGGTACGGCTGCAGATATACGTTGCCGCCCTCGTTTACCAAAATGACGCGGGTCGAGCGCTTCAAAAGCTCCGGAATGTTCCGGTAGCTTTCAATTTTGCCGATATCCTCGCCGATGTACATTTCGTTGTTCTTGGTCAGATAAACGGGGATTGCGTCGTATTTGTCAGTGTCCATGCTGAGATAAGCCTGAATGCCGGTGATGACCGACACCTCATGCTCCACGCTCTTTCCTCCGAACATCATTGCCACTCTTGTCTTCATAAAACCCTCCCAAACATCTTTGCAATATTCCTAATAATTGTCCGGCAGATCGTTCTCCAGAAGGATGTACTTTCTGCCTTCTCCGGGCACGGTGTACGCGTAGCTCACCGCGTCGTTAAGCCGGTCAAATACCTTAAGCTTTTCTTCCGGGAAGCCTGCCTGCTTCACACCCTCCGCAATCGGAACGGTACGCTTTCTGCCGACCAGACAGATGTAATCGCAGCACTTCGCTGCGTATCCGCCGAATGCCCGGTTGAACTCTTCCTCCCGGTCTCCGAGTTCGACCATGCCGGGCGTGATCAGAATCCTGATGCCGTCGAACATGGCAAGCGTTTCCACTGCTGCCTTGCTGCCGACCGGATTCGAATTGTATGCGTCGTCGATGATGGTCACCGTGCCGCGCTCGATTAGCTGCATGCGATGTTCAACCGGCTCGAGCCTTCTTACGGGAACAATCAGCTCGGAAAGTGCCACACCGAGGCTGTTCGCCGCGGCAATCGCACCGACAACATTGATGACGTTGTGACCGCCGACCAGTCTCGTTTGGAAGCTCTGCCGCTCGCCCGAGGGCGTCACGACCGTGAATTCGGTTCCGAGCGACGACACCTTGATGTTCTCCGCGCGGTAGCCGTCCGTCGCGCCGGCTGCATGATAGAGAATCGCTCCCTTATATTCGGGCGCCTTCGAAAGGATCGCCTCGTTGTCGCCGTTTAAGAATAACATCCCGTCCCCGGGGAGCGCATCCGCAAGTTCGAACTTGGTGTTCTTCACATTTTCCAATGTAAAGAAAGTCTCGAGATGCTGCGGTCCGACGGAGGTGATGATGCCGTGCTTCGGGTGCACGATGTCGCAGATTTCCCTGATGTCTCCGACATGTCTCGCGCCCATCTCGCAGAGGAAAATCTCATGGCCGGGGCGGAGTCTTTCCCGAATCGTCCGTACAACGCCCATCGGCGTATTGAAGCTTTCCGGGGTGACCAGGACCTGGTACTTCACGGAAAGAAGCTTTTCCAGATAAAACTTTACGCTCGTCTTGCCGTAGCTGCCGGTGATGCCGACGACTGTCATGTTCGCGTCGCGGAGCTTCCGCTTCGCATCTCTGATATAATGGTTGCCGACTGCCTTCTCGGCGGGCTTCATCAAAACGTTCGAAAGAATCAGAAGAATCCACTGCAGGCCGACAACCAGAAGGATGCTGCCGTTCACCGGAGTAAGCCCGGGAAGAAGCCAAACCAGAAGCGGAATCGCAACGGAAAGCACCGTGTGCGCCGTCAGAAGCCGCTTCACTCTCGCCGTATAAACGAGTTTCTTCTTGGCTTTTGCCTTCCGCATCAGGTTGTAGATGAATGACGTGAACAAAAGGCTGCATGCGCCGACGATATCAAGCCAGAGAGGGCTGAAGACGAGTCTGACCGCGCCGATTACCGTCAGTAAAAGAAGCAGCCACTGACGTCCGGCCGTCTTCAGGGTGCGCCTTAAGTGCTCGCCGCTCTTATAGCCGTTCAGCTGCAGCATGTGCACGTTATAACGCATGCATAAAAACCAGGCAGGCAGTGCCAAAACGGCCATGCCGATAGTTCTGTAAATCATTCTTTCCTCCGTCCGAGGGGTTTAGGATAATTTGAAATACGACCGAAGCACGCTTCTGAAAACCTGCGGCTTATCAAGGAAGCTGAAGTGTCCGGCGGGCGAAAGCACGACAAGCCCGTTGTTCGGAATCTTCTCCTCCATGAGCTTCGCATCCTTTAAAGGCGTCGCGGTGTCCTGATCGCCCCAGATGAGAAGCACCTCCTGCCTGATCTTCGGCAGCAGGTCCGTAAGGTCTTCGTTGATGGCCTTGACCATGCACTGCTTCATCATCGGCGAAGCGTTCCGGTAATCTGCCGAGCCCTGCTTTGCCTTCCAGTCGTCAATCAGCTCCGGGAAGAGCGCGTGCACGGGCTTCCACATGAGCACTTTCTTTAAAACCTTATAGCGGCGCTGCTTCCTCTTCTGCTTTCCGGTAAGCTGCGCGCGGATGCCGGCCGCATCGTTTAAGATAATCCGGTCAATCGTAAACGGAAGGTTCTCGCGGGCCGCGAGCTTGATGATGATTCTGCCGCCGAACGAGTGCCCGTAAAGCACACCCTTCCCGATGCCGATTTCTTTGGCAAATGCCAGGAAGAAATCCGCGAATCCGTCCACGCCCCAGCTTTCCTTCGGCTCTTCGCTTCCGCCGAAGCCCGGCAGGTCGAACTGCACGACACGCATGCCGTCCGAAACCGCAGCCGCAACCGAGTCGTAAACCTCGAGCTTGGTGCCCCATCCCTGCAGGATGAAAAGCGTCTGCTCGCCCTCTCCGGTTATCTTGTAATTGACCTCATATCCATTGACCGATATTTTCATATAGTCACCTCTGCCCGGCCTCGTCCGCCATGCGGAACCAGTCATATTTCAAAGCCAGGTCATTCTTTCTGATCAGGTCGGAAACACGGCCTGACAGTTCTTTGATGTATTGTTCGGAAACGTTCTTTCCGGCGCAGACCTTACCGTTTTCCAGATAGGTCTCTCCATCGTAAACCGACCCGCGCGGGAAGAATACGGTTCCCGGGAAATCCTCCGCAAAGATATCGCGCCCGATATACCTTGAAGGCACATACGAAATGCCCATCAGATTCAGTACCGTCGGCAGAATGTCAATCTGCGAATTTGCAACCGTCACGGTCTCCGCCGGAAGATTGCTGCTCCAGATGAAGAACGGTGTCACATTTACCAGATCCGTATCGGCGAAGTCCTTGTACTTCTCAAGGATTGCCTTGTCCGTCAGCGTGTACAGATAGTGGTCGGTGAAAACGACCAGCACCGTCTTCCCGTAAAGTCCGGACGCCTTCAGTTCGTCAAGAAGCATGCCGACCATGCGGTCTGTTTCAGCCGCCATCAGCCGAACCGTTTCCTCCTCGGAAAGCGTCTTCCTATACCCGAAGCGTTCCTCTGACAGGAAGCCTGCCACCGGGTTCTCGTGTACGTCAAACGGCGTATGCGGCGTGTACGTGATCAGATACGATACGGTCGGCGCATCGGTCGCAAAAAGCTTGCTGTGAAACGTCTCATCCGTGATGAGTGTCCGGTCAAGCTGGTGCTCAATGTCCTTCTCCGCATACCTGCCGGTCGCAAGAAGGCTGTTATAGCTTTCATAGCCCCAGCAGTCGTAATTGACGTCGCGCGAATAAAACGCGGCACTGTTCATATGAAATGCTTCCACCCGGTAGCCCTCGGCCTGAAACAGCCGCGGCATCGAGTACGGAAACAAATTGTCGTTAAACGTATAAGCATTCCTCGAATACGAGGTCGGCGTGACAAAGCCGGTATTCACGGCAAACTCGGAATTGAACGTCGAGCCGCCGCCGTTGAAGAACGAATAGTGGTCCGTGAAATTCACGGACTCGCCCATCAGCCGGTACAGATTGGGCATGCCCTCTTCGGTCACAAGCCAGCTGTCGATTCCTTCAAGCTGCAGGAAAATGACATTCTTGCCCTTCAGGAGTCCTGTATACGCATTGGTCTTGGCAACGCTCTCATCCGCGAACGCTTCTCGAAGGAATGCTTCCTCCTCCGGGTTAATCTTCTCCCTGCCGCGCAGGAACGTGACATAGAAATCGCGGACGGTATACTCGGTCAAACCGCTGACCTTCAGGCTTTTATTCTTGTCGTTGTACATCCGGTAGATGTTCGCCGGATTGCGCCAGGCATCCCAGTGACTCGCATCCTTCGCCGGGCCGTATAAAAGCGGCAGCAGGGCGTGCAGGAGAAACAGCGAACCGACAAGCACCATGCACTTTTTCACGGAAAGACGCTCCGTCGGGAACTTCACGATTGCCAAAACAAGCGAGGCAATGATCAAAACAAGGACCAGTGCCATCCCGAAGCCCATGTGCCTGATGACGCCGAGGATGTAGCCTTTGCCTTCGCCGGCCATCTGCATGAGGTTGAAACTGAAGCAATACCCGGTATAGCGGAACGCAAGCGCGTTAGCCGTGTAAAATGCCAGAGTCGCCACGGTCAGTATGCCGTAAACGATTCGCCCCCATAAACGCGGAAGGGCGAAGGAAATGCCGAGAAACAGCACCGTCCACAGACAGCTGAACAGAATGCTCGGTGCAAGCATCTCCCAACGGAAGTACCGCGCATCGATCAGAATGATGCGGAGGCTCAGTTCCATGAGGACATACGGGAGCACCGCAAGGATGTACGGCATCCGCTTTTTCATTGTATCCCCGAAGGCTTTCATTTGCAAGTATACTCCCCCGAATTATCCGTTTTCGAGATCCTCAATCGTGACATTGCTGGTATGGGGAATCTGCTTCCAGGTTACCTTCGTGAACAGCGCAATGTACATGGAATAACGATAGAACAGATCGAACGTCGGCCACGTCAGAACGAACCAGATCTTTCTTTTAAGCGGCATCTTCGGAATGCGGTTCCGGTCCGTTATGAACAGGTAGATGCCGATGAAGATGTTGCCGAGCTCAATCTGGATGCGGGACAGGAAAAATACGAAAAATGTCAGTCCCGCGTTGCCCAAAACGGCACGCATGCCGGGGCTAATGGTCACATTTCCCTTTCCTCCCGAAAGGAAACGAACGGCTGTTGAAATCCAGTCCCCGCCCCCGAACAGTTCGACGCTTGCGCCGCTTTCATAGCAGTGGCAGGACATAAAAAGAACCGTTACGAATATATACAAAATGGCGCGGATTAACGCCGCAGGAATCAGCTGGGACAGCGTATCGTAGGCGGCAAACCGGTGCCGGATGCCCTCGACGATTCTCTCTCCGACGGGCTTTCCTTTGTTCTCACCCTTCTTTCGGAACACATTTCCGACGAAGATGTTCAGAAACAGATACCATCCCGTCTCAACGAAGGCCTGCAGATGGCCCTTCGACCAGCGGATCCGCTGACGGAACGCAATCTTCAGATCGGTCGGCTGCTCGTCATAGAACATCGCCTCGTGGTTATACGAAATCGCGTAGCCGTGCGCAACCGCATCGGCCGTGAAGGCACGGTCCTCAGTCAGGCTCACATATTTCCATCCGTTTCTGACAAGCTCGCTTGCGAACAGAAAGCCGGTTCCCTGGATATTCGTTGCCAGGTGCAGCACCGATCTTGCGCGGTGCTTTAAGCGGCTTGAGCGAATCCAATGCAACGCATACGATGCGGAAACCCAGTTCTCGTCAAAGTTCTTGGAGTTCCGGTAAGAGGTGATGATCTTTTCTCCCGCATCAAACGCGTCGTTCATCCGCGAGATGTAATCGCGGTTCAAAAGATTGTCCGCGTCAAATACGAAATACCCCTCGAAGCTTTCGATTCCGTAATCTTCTTCAATCCGCTCAAACAGGTACTTAAGCGCGTAGCCCTTTGTGCGCTCGTTCGGATTTTGGTGCTCATAGCAGACCGCACCGAGCCCCCGCGCAATGTCCGCCGTTTGGTCCGTGCAGTTGTCCGCCACAACGAAAACCGTCAGGCATTCCTTCGGATAATCCTGCCGCTCGATGCTTTTTAAGAGGTTGCCGATGACGGTTTCCTCATTTCTCGCGGGAATCAGGATGGCATAGCGGTGGTGCTTCTTCGCCTCGGGGAACTTTCTCGTGAAGAAAAGTCCGATGATGAAAAATGCCAGGTAGTGCACATTAAACAGCGACAGAAACGCCAACACCCAGCGGTACACGGCGTTAACCGGCGTATACCACTCTCCGAGCTTCTCTACTATGCTTGTGATGACTGATAAGAAATGGAACATACAAACTCCGGGATAAACGACAGTGTGGTGAAGTCTGCGAAGGCATCCACCGGCTTCGCCGGTCCCCCTTCCTACTAAAAATGTCTTCCGCCTCCTCCACCGTGGGAAGTGCCACTGCTGCTGTGGTGAGTGCCGCCTCCGCTGCTTCTTCCTCCGCCGGAAGAGGACGAGGAAGGCTCAGGCCTTCTGGTCTTGGTGACCGCCGTGCGGATATAGTTCTCTTTCAGGTTCCGGATATGTGTGGATCCGGGAACCAGATATGCGCCTGCCGTGGAAGCCGTGGCAACGGTTTTGTTAGCAGCTTTCTTAATCGAAGCGATAATGAGTACGACAAGGAAGATTCCGAGAAGCCACAGAATAGCCATTCCGAAACTCATCGGATAGTGTTTGTATTTTTCAAGAAAGATTGTCTTTCTGACGAACTTCTCCGCAGCGCCGTTAAAGCTGCCTCCGCCGAGTGCGGACTTCACGTAGTTTGAAAGAACAGTCAAATGGTCGTCCTTAAAGAGCTTCTGTGCTTCACCGGCAACGTAAATCTTATAGGCTGCCTTTCCGCCTTCGGAATACAGGTAAAGGGCAATGCCGCTTCGCTGGGTGCCTTCGCCGTACCCCATATAATTGTAGTACTTCTTTACGTATTCTTCCGGGAAATACCAGTCGGTTGCATCCTCGTCCACGAGCACCAGAATGTCGGTGTTGTACCGGTCACGGGCCTCGGCAATCATATCCTCGAGTTCATCCTTGACGGAATCCTTCAAAACACCCTTCGGATCCACGACACGGTCCGCATCCGGGCGAAGCACGATATCCTCCGGACGGATTCCGTTGAAGGAATTGCTTGCCGCGGTCAGTTTGCGGGCAACCGAATCCACAAATACTTCGATGCCGTCGCCGTAAGCGCCGGCGGCGAAATCGTCGAGCATCCAGTCGTAAATCTGCTCGATGTAGTCATTCGGAATGCTGTCAATACAGGAACCGCAGGTGGAAATGGTATAGTAACGGACATTGGGATCCATGTTGACGAACAGAATGATACCGTCCCGATCCGGTCCCACTCCGAAACCGCCGTAATCATAAAAATCGTCGTTGAAGACTTCGCTGTCCTTACCGTCGGCATTCGGCGCCGTCAGGACAATGATATCGATGGCAAACATGTCTCGAATCTCCTGAAGTCTCTTGCGCATCTCGGTTGCCTGATCATCCGTGAGAAGTCCCGAGAAATCCAGAAGCCGGTCGGTATGATCGTTATGGAACGGCTTAAAGTATTCCTCGTTCATCATGTCGGTGCGGAGTTCCTTCGCCGTCACCGTAGGATCGATATTCTTATAAAGCCGGTTGATGAAGTCAAGGCAGGCGTCATAATGGTTCCCGAGCCCTGCATAATACTCCGTCACGAGCTGGGCCTTGAAAACCTCCCAGGTCGAGAAGATAGAGCTCGTTCCGAAAAATACGACGTGGCACCGTCTCGTTTCCGTCTCATAAACCATGAACAGAACGGTTCTGTCCTTGCCGTAGCCGACCGGGTAATCCTTCGCCTCGTAATAGTACTCTGCGAACTCGTCCGCAGATGCAAAGTCGAGCCGCTCGAGGGAATTCAAAAAGCAGATCTGCAAATCGCACTTTGCGGCTTCCATGAACTCAAACACGTACATGCAGAGCTCTTTGCGCTCCTCAGCGGAAATGGTATCCGTAAGGTCGAGAACGCGGTTGTAATAGTAGTACTCTCCGTTCTCGGAAAGACCGGCCTTCAGTTCGTCCGAATCTCCTTCATCGGCTACCGCAATGCCGGCGAAGCCGAAAAACATGCTCCCCAAAAGGAGCAGGCAGATGAATAATTTCTTCATGATGACCTCCTCCTAATGCAGGAAAAATGAAATGATATAAACGGCAGCGAAAACCACGCCGACACGCGACAGTATCCACTTCCAGTAAAGTCCCTTCGAGAACGGGAGCTCTCCGACAATCTTGCCGGTCTGCCCGTTAACGGCGTAATGGTAATCCTTGCCCTGATAGCCGATGTTGAACACATATACCGGGAACAGCGCATATCTCACATCCCGGTCAAACTGCTGCAGCGAGCCGCCGGTCTTCTTGACCGAACTGTAGCCCGTTACGCTTTCGCGAAGCACCGAGTCCGCGCTCGTCCACATTCTGCGTTTCACACGCTCGAGGTTCTGGTCGGCATCCTCATCGAAACGCTCCGCCATATGGCCGGAAAGGTATCCGGGCTCGAAATCGATCATGCGCGAATAATCGAACGGCTCCAAAGAGTCCATCATGTCATTTGCCAGACGCTTGCTGCCGTCGGCGGGAATGTTTGAAAAATGCATATCCCCGTCCACCGAGATGCTGTAATACTTCGTCTCGGTATAATCATAGGTCGCATCGCTCCAGGAACGGGTCTTCGTTCCCTCGAAGTTCGCGTGACCGTCAACGCCGGAGTCATACAGCCAGAACGGCTCGTAAACGCCCTCAACCTCTTTAAGAACCGGGTTGTTCTTAAAGACCTTCGGGACGAAATTCTTTTTCTTGACAAATGCGTTGAAAAGCCGCTCAAGCTCCGGTCTGTCAATGACAAAGGGGATGATTTTGTTCGGCTTCAGCATGCCGGAAATGCTGTCCGCGACGAGCAGCACATTGCCGCAGTACGGGCACTTGGTTGCCGACGTAACGGCCGTCGTGACAATCTCGGCGCCGCATGATTTGCAGACATAGGAACGCGTTCCCGTCAGGACTTCCTCGTGAATCTCCTCGCGGTATTCATTCCAGTTATAACCGGTCTCTTCGTTCTCGGCGTTCTTAATCTGCTCAAGCGCAAACGTTCCGTCGCAGTACTCGCAGACGAACAGATTCTGATGCGGATCGAACTTTAACGGCATGGTACAGTTCGGGCACTTATACGAAAGATTGCCCGCATTGCTGCCCTGCACGGGATCTGACGGATCGCGTTCTATCGCGAAATCGGGATTCCGATACTCTTCATTCATGGATCCGGTTCTCCTTTCCGTTACATATTTCCGAACAAGAGGTCCTTTGTGACCCCGACAAATTCCCGAAGCAGATTCGTCGGAAGATAAAACGGCTTCGACGGCGCAACAATTCCGCACACGTCGTCATAACCTTTCTTCTTCGCAATCCTGAGCGCGCGGAAAATGTGAAAGTTATTCGTGACGATACCTACTTTTCCGTGGTTTTCGGGAAGCATTTTCAAGCAGTTTTCAAGGTTTTCGGAGGTATTCATCGACGTATCTTCCAGAAAAATCCGGTCCTCCGAAATACCGGCGTCAATCAGGTAGCGGGACATTCCGTACGCTTCCGAAAACGGTTCGTTCGGACCCTGCCCGCCGGAGACAATGCATTTTGTATCCGGGTGCGATTTCAGGTATTCGGCCGCTTTGTCAAGCCGGTACTTCAGTACCAGGCTCGGCCGGTCCTCAAAAACCTGCGCGCCGAGTACAACCAGCCAGTCTACATCCTCGTCCTTATCGCGAAAATGCGACAGAATCAGCAGCTCCGTAAGAAGCAAAAGCACGCAACCGATCAGAAACAGGGCAAGTCCCATGTTTCGCACCGCAGGCGGCAGCTTCTGCCGGAATCGGAAGACACATGATACCGCCATCAGAAGAAGCAGGCTTCCCCCGAGAACCCAGACGCGGTAAAATGCGGTCCCCGTTGCCGCTCTTTTGACAGCCAGTCCGTACCAGATCATGACAATTCCGAGAACGGCAAATACGGCGATTCGAAAATACTCCCAAAAAGTAAATCTCATAACTCCCCTTTATATCACGCGCTCAGGCTTTCGTTCTTCCGGGACAGATATCCCGAAGGAAGCATTCCTCACAGTGCGGATTTCTCGCCGGACAGATGCTCCTGCCGTGCGCAATGATCTGGATGTTCCAAAGAATCCACTGATCCTTCGGCAGAATCTTCATTAAATCCTTTTCAACCTGCACGGGATCGTCCGAACGGGTCAGCCCGAGCTTCTTCGAAATCCGCTTCACGTGTGTATCCACAACGATGCTCGGCTTATGATACACATTGCCGAGAATGACGTTGGCGGTCTTTCGGCCGACGCCCGGAAGCTGCGTCAGAAGGTCGATATCATCCGGGACCTCTCCGCCGTACTGCTCCGCTATTACCTTGCTGCAGGCGATGATATGCTCCGCCTTCGCATGATAGAAGCCTGTGGAATGAATGATCTTCTCCACGTCCTTGAGCTTTGCGTTTCCGAGTGCCTCCGGTGTGGGATACTTGCGGAACAGGTCCTTCGTCACGATGTTCACCCGTGCGTCCGTACACTGCGCGCTTAATATCGTTGCCGTGAGCAGCTGCCACGCATCCACATGGTCGAGATAGCAGGTCAAATCTGTTGAATAGTATTCATTCAGGCGGCGGCAAATCTCCGCCGCCTTTGTTTTAATTGTTGATGCCATGGTGTGCACCGAAGCTTGTCTCATCAAGAGGCAGGAACGTATAACCGTTCTCAAGTCCCCACTTGATGATTCTTTCTACCGCATCCAGACTGAACTTCTTGATGTCATGCTGCAAAACAACTGCGGGCCTGCCCTTCAGTCCAGCGATGCCATTTGTTACGTTCTTATAGACTTCGTCCGTAGAAATCGGCTTTGCCTCGGCATCACCGCTAAGGACGTTCCAGTCAAAGTAATAATAGCCTTTCTCGCCCATCTGCTTTGCGAGCTTGGTCATCAGACCTTTCTCGTGCTTGCGGCTGACGGTGTTGGAGCTGCCGCCCGGGAAGCGTAACAGATTCGTGCGCTGGCCGGTCTGCTCCTCAATGACTGCCTGCATCTTCTCGAAATCTTCCCAGTATGCCGCTTCCGACTTATACACGACATTGTAATCATGGTTGTAGCAGTGAACGCCGACGGAATGACCGCGGCGGAACTCTTCTCCAATCAGATCGCGGATTGCCTCTGTCCCGTTATAAACAACGAAAAATGTGACCTTTACGTCGTATTTGTCAAGGATATCAAGAAGCTGTCTCGTATACGGGCTCGGACCGTCGTCAAAGGTCAGATAGATGACCTTGCTCGTAGCTTCGACTTCATCGGCAATCGGACGGTCGCGCTCGATGACATGAATGATTCTTTCCGCGGTTCCGATGTTGCCGTAGGAATCCTTTACGGAATATGTAATCTTCTGGTCTCCGACAACTGCGGTATCCACCTCACCGGAAAGAACAATCTTATCCGTTACGTCACCGTCGAAGTTGTCCTCGGCCGTTGCGCCCTCTTCCCTGTAAGGCTTCCGGCGCATGATAGTCTGCTCGGCTTCGCCGATCAGAGTAACCACGGGCGGTACCGGATCGGAATAGACGATGGTACGTTCCACAGACGTGCTGTTGCCGTTTGCATCCGTAACCGAGTAGTGAATGACGTCACCTTCCCGCTTAAGCTCTACGCGGTCGGTGATGTCTCCGTCATAGTTGTCAATGGCTGTGTAGCCTTCTTCCTCGTAGGTTCCGCCGGGAAGCGTGAAATAACCTTCCTTCGTCAGAAGCGTGATGACCGGAGCTTCCGTGTCCGTTACCTTAACCTGAAAGTTCTCCGTCTTCGACTTCTTTCCGTATCTGGCCGTTACAATCAGCGTATATTCGCCGACCTTATTCCAGTTGACGTTGCCGCCGATTTCCGGGGCAAGCTCAACGGCTTCTTCCTTGTACACGCCGGTTGCAAGTGCCTTCACCTGAATTTCGACGCTTTTGCCGACCGGGAATTCGTTCTGCAAAAGTGTAATCGAAATGTTGAACTGATTATCCCGGTATTTCTTAATTCCCCAGAATGCCGTTGCCGCAATGGCAAGGCATATCAGGGAAATCAAAACCTTTTTCATTTTCTAACCTCCGTTTCCAAAACGCGACACGCCCGCTCTTACAACGAGGTGTATCCTCCGTCAACCGGAAGAATGACGCCGTTTACATAAGAGCTTGCAGGCGAAGCAAGGAAAATCGCCGTTGTATCAAGCTCTCCTGCCTTGCCGTAACGGCAGAGCGGAATCGTATTCTTAGCATACTCCTTGAAGAAATCGGACTCGAGCGTATCCTTTGTCAGATCCGTCTCAAAGTATCCGGGGCAGATGCAGTTTACATTGATGCCCTTCTCACCCCACTCACAGGCAAGCGCTCTCGTCATGTTGACCATACCGCCCTTTGCGGCATGATAAGGCGCTGCAGGTGCAATTCTGTTTCCGACAAGACCGTACATCGAAGCGATGTTGATGATGCGGCCGTAACCGGCGGGAAGCATTGCCTGGTTGGCAACCGCTCTGGCTACCTTGAAGGAGCCGAACAGGTCAACATCCATCTCCCACTGAAACTGCTCATCGGTAATCTGCTCGGCCGGAGCAACTGCACCGGTACCGGCATTGTTAATCAGGATATCAATTCTTCCGAACGTATCCATAACTTCTTTTACGGCTGCCTCCACACGTTCCGTATCCGTGATATCACAGGAAATGCCGATGGCCTTAACGCCGAAATCCTTGCGGATCTTCTCTGCAACTTCGTCGACAAGGTTCTTGCGGCGGGCAAGACATACGATATCGGCTCCCTGATTGGCAAGTGCGCGTGCCATCTGGACACCGAGCCCCGTAGAGCATCCCGTTACGAGGGCAACATTTCCGGTAAGATCAAAATAGTTCATAGTTCAACTTCCTTTCTGGCTTTCAGAGCATTTATTTATTCCACCGTAACACTCTTTGCGAGGTTCCGGGGTTTATCTACATCAAGTCCCTTGGAGACGCTCAGGTAGTAACCGAGCAGCTGCAAAGGAACAATCGCGATGACACCGATGAAGTGTTCATCGACGCGCGGTACGTAAACCGCGAAGTTGACGTTGTCTTCGACGTCGTATTTGCCATAGGCCGTAAGACCCATCAGGTAAGCGCCGCGGCTCTTGCACTCCATCATGTTGCTTAACGTCTTCTCGTAAAGGTCGCTCTGCGTGAGCACACCGATGACGAGCGTGCCATCCTCAATCAGCGAGATGGTGCCGTGCTTCAGTTCGCCTGCCGCGTAGGCTTCGGAATGGATATAGCTGATCTCCTTCATCTTTAAGGAGCCTTCGAGACAAATGGCATAGTCAATGCCGCGCCCGATGAAGAAGATGTCTTTTGCGTTTGCGTACTTGGCGGCAAACCACTGGATTCTTTCCTTGTCGGAAAGCGCCGCCTGAATCTTCTCCGGAATGGAGAAAAGCTCGGCAAGATAGGTCTGCGTCTGCGTCTCATCAAGCGTGCCGCGAACCTGTCCGAACGCAACCGCAAGCACGTAGGAACAGATCAGCTGGCAGCTGTATGCCTTCGTCGTCGCAACGGAAATCTCCGGGCCTGCAAGCGTATACATGCAGTAATCCGCCTCACGGGCAATCGAGCTTCCGACAACGTTGACAATCGCCATCGTCTTAAGGCCGTTCTCCTTGGCCATGCGGAGCGCCGCAAGTGAATCGGCGGTCTCGCCGGACTGGGACACGACGATGACAAGTGCGTCCTTAGAAAGCTTTGCCTTACGGTAACGGAACTCGGAAGCGAGCTCCACGCGGACCGGAAGGTCCGTCAGCTCTTCGATCACGTACTGGGCCTGCATGCCGACATGCCATGCCGAACCGCAGGCTGCAATGTAAATCCGGGAGCAGCTCTTGATGAAATCATCCGTGATGCCGACCTCGGAAAGGTCAACGCGGAGGTCCTTGCCCTCTTCGCGGATGTATTTATGCAGCGTATCCTTTACCACCTTCGGCTGCTCATGAATCTCCTTCATCATGAAGTGCTCATAGCCGCCCTTTTCGGCTGCCTCGGCATCCCACTCGATCTCGGTGATTTCTTTCTGAATCTTATCGCCGTCGAGGTTGTAAAATGTGACATCGCCCGCAGAGAGCTCAGCCATCTCGAGGTTGCCGATGTAGTAAACCTGTCTCGTGTGGTTCAGGATTGCGGGAACGTCGGAAGCGAGGAACGTTTCTTTCTCGTTCTTTCCGATGATCATCGGGGAATCCTTACGGGCTACGAAGATCTTGTTCGGATAATCCTTGAACATCACGGCAAGCGCATAAGAACCGCGCACACGCACGATGGTCTTCGCAAGCGCGTCAATCGGGCCGACCTTGTATTTGCGATAGTAATAATCGACAAGCTTAATCAGAACCTCGGTGTCGGTCTGGGAATAAAACGCATATCCGTGACGCTCCATCTTGGCCTTAAGCTCCTGATAGTTTTCAATGATTCCGTTGTGAACGCCGACAACAAGCGACTCTACCTTTCCGGATCCGGAACCGGTGCAGTTACCGGAAACATGAGGATGCGCATTCGAGCGGCTGGGTGCCCCGTGGGTTGCCCATCTGGTATGACCGATGCCGCATGTTCCGGCGACGGCCTTGCCGCCGTCCGTCCGCTCAATCAGATTCTGCAGTCTGCCGAGCGTCTTCACAACCTCGGCTTCATTCTCACCGTCACGTACCGCGATTCCGGCCGAGTCATAGCCTCTGTATTCCAGTTTTGCAAGGCCCTCCAAAAGGATCGGGCCTGCCTGTTTATTTCCGACATATCCTACGATTCCGCACATATCTTCAGTCCCCTTTCTTACGGGATAAAAATGCTCATAGTACAACAGAATAATAATACCATAATGTGACGTTTTTGTAAATCTTTCAACCAAACAAAAAAGACCGGCCAAACGGCCGGTCTTTCGGGAAAATTGCTTATTTGGATGTCGTCTTAACATCGCGCTGGAACTGGATGTAGCTGATCTTTCCGCCTTTGCCGTCCATCGTGACTTTCATCTTGTTGGACACTGCGTACAGATGGTCATCGCTGCCCTTTGCGAAATCCTTTACTTCCTTCTCCTTGAACGGGAGTTTTGCATCCTTTGCTGCCTTTGCAAGGTCATCGGAGGAAGCATCCTTAAAGTTCTGACCGTTGATCAGAACCTCAACGCCCGAAGCAGTCTTCTCCGGATAATACCAGAGGGTATAGAAGGACAGATCGCTGCCGTTCGTGGAGTTAAAGTTTCCGAGCCAGCCCTGGAAACCGGTCAGCTTTGCCTTGCCGCTTCCGTCCTTAACACCGATGTAATAGGTGGTAAGCTGGTTAATCGTCTTGCCGGGAAGCGTAGGGTTGCTTTCATAAACCTTTCCGGTGCTGTCGCAAAGAACAAGACCCATCTCGTTCAGTTTCTTTACGGAAGTCGTCATGTTGAATTCTTTGCCGTTCACGGAGAATTTGGGCTTATATGCAAAGAGAACCGAATATGCGAAATATCCGGCAGCTACCAGGATCAGGATTACCCAGATAATGCCTGAACCGCCCTTCTTTTTCTTCTTTCCGCCAACTTCCGGAACATCGCCTAAAACCGGAGCGGAAGCAACAACATCATTTACGGTCTGAGATGCAGCGTTTACCGTATCAGCGGCAGCTTCAACGGTGTTTTCAACAGCATTTGTGACATTTTCCGCAGCGTTATCAACTGCGTCGTTAACCTTGTTCAGTTCGTCGTCCATGTGATACACCTCTCTTAGATTTATTCCTGCCTGTAAACCGATTATTCATCAGTTACTCAAGAGTATACATTATGGTGAAAGAAAATGCAACAAAACCTTTTGAAAGCTTTTGTTTTCAGTCGAGCCCCTTCTTACTAAGCTTCTCCATCTGGCGGTGCCATTTGGAAATCTGCTTCTTCAGGGCGTAATTGTTATGGTTTTCAAGACTCAGGTTCTTGTAAAGGGTATAGCGTTGCTCGGAAAGCGTTCCGTCCGCAAGAGCCGCCTTAATCGCGCAGCCCGGTTCGGTCTGATGCCTGCAGTTACTGAACCGGCACCGGCTTTCAAGCTCCAGGATATCTTCGAAGGTGTCGTCGAGTCCGCCCTGCACGTTGGCCATTCCGATCTCACGCATGCCGGGCGTGTCAATGACGGAAACACCGTTTCCAAGCGTGATCAGCTGCCGTCTCGTCGTCGTGTGACGTCCCTCTCCGTCCGACTCACGTATGGCGGAGGTCTTCATCACCTCTTCACCTGCGAGCGCATTCAGAAGGGTCGACTTGCCGGCGCCGGACGAGCCTAAGAAGCAGACCGTAACGCCGGGCTTAAAGTACTCCTCCAGTTCGTCAAGCCCGATTCCGTAAAGCGCCGAAATCGCGTGCACACGGACCTTCTCGGAGATGCTCTCCACCTCGGTCACATAGCGCCCGACGTTTGGACACAGGTCGGATTTGGTCAGGACGGCAACCGGGGTTGCACCGCCCGCGAGAACGACGCTTGCGTATCTTGCAATACGGTTGTAACTGTAGTCTTCATTCAGCGATGTGACAATGAAAACATAGTCGACATTGGCCGCCATGTACTGCATCATACCCGTCTTTGCCTGGTCCATTCGCTGCAGGAAATTCGTCCGCTTGCAGACGGACCGGATGACCGCCTCGCCCGAGGGATTCATGTCAAATACGACGTAATCGCCGACCACCGGCAGTTCCTCGGACTCCATCCGATAGAAGTTTCCTTTAAGCTTCGCCGGAAGTTCCTCTTCCCAGTATTGAATCTTAAAGCTGTTTCTTCCGACCTCGGAAATCCTTCCGAGACGGTGCCTGTGAAGCGGCTGTTCCGCAAGCTTCATTGCCTTACAGTAAGGGAAGTTTTTGTTGAACTCCGCGAGCTCCGCTTCGTCCTCACAGGTCTCAAAAACCGGACCTTCTGCGTAGATGCCGTGAATCTCCTCAAACCCTTCATTCAGGGGAAGTGCCATGAATGCATCCGAGTTTCCGAACGCGCTATGATGAATGTCAAACTTATCGCATGTGACAAATCCGAACCGCGGGTAGTATTCGGGCTCGCCGCACATGACAATGCCCTTGTAGCCCGCCTCTTTGATGAGCGGAATCACTGCTTCCATCAGTTTTGTGCCGATGCCGCGGTAACAAAGCGTCGGCTCGACCGCAACCGGTCCGATGGTAACGACTTCGTGGGATTGACCGTCGCTGTCCGTCACATTTGCCTTTGAAACATAAACGCAGCCGACAATCCGACCGTCAAGCTCCGCCACAAGGCTGCAATCCCTGACGTACTCCGGTGCCTCACGAAGCTTGTGCACGAGCAGATGCTCGTTGCAGCCGGGCCCGTACTGGTTGAAGAAGGCCCGCATGACCATAAGTTCCGTGTTGTAATAATCTTCTTTGGTTTCTTTTCTGATAATGATGTTCAATGTTGTTCTCCGTTTCGTAATGTGGTTGGTTTCATAGCTCTGTTTGAGCCTGATTTAATCAGGATACGGACGGAGGCCTTAGAAAAAAGACGGGCGGCGGCAGTGGGAAAACGCTGCCCGAAAGACATAAAAATACCGTGACAAAACGCCACGGTCAATGCATTCCTGATTTATTTCATTCCATCAAAAGAAGCATACCGAGGTCAACCTTCCGTATCCGTTAACAAGCTCAATTGTTGCGAACATTAAATTGTACCTCGCTTTCTTTTGTATTTGACGGCTTTATTATAGCGATTCCGCTGAAAAATGTCAACCTCTCCAATCCCGGTAAAACTGTTCCCTGTACTCAAGAGGCTTGCCTGAAACAGTTCGACAAGAAACTCCCGATTATTGATATCGTCAACCAAAAGCATTTGCGTTCTCCTGTCATGCGCTGAATTCTGCGAAGAAAAACAGCGGCAGATCACTGTTTCGGTTTCCTCCGTCATAGCTTCTCGGTTCCTCCGTGCGCCGGAGCACAAAACCGGCGTCGGCAGCCGCATTCAGATAATACGAAAGCGGGCGGTGAAAATGCATCGTCTCTCCCCAGAAGTGATTCGCAAGCGACCTTTGCGTGAGATACGAAGAGATCAGTTTTCCGTGGGCACCGGTATCCGCTTCCGTCTCCCATGCCCCGTTATAAAAGGCCGGATGAACGACGGAAAAATAGAAAATGCCACCGCGTTTCAGAACCCGGAAGCACTCCGCCAGCACACATTTTACGTCCTCCAGATCCATCAGCACCTGGTTACAAAAAACCAGATCAAAGGATTCGGACCCGAACGGCAACGGCTTCGTAATATCGGCAGTTAGGAACGCGCAATCAGGATAATTTTTCTTCCCAATGTCAGTCATCGCACAGGCGCCGTCAACTCCGACAACATCGCCTCCGACGCTTCGGAAATAGTCGGTATAATAACCGTAACCGCAACCCAGATCGAGAATCCTCTCACCGTTAAACTTTGGAAACCTCTTCTTCACAACCTCCCGATTGGACTCGGCGAACGCAGAATGTTCCTGTTCACCGGCATACGCCTCCGCCGCTTCGTTCCATTGTTGAATAGTATCACACATAGTTATTCCTCATTTTCCGTCTTGTATGATATTTACGAAGCAGTAAATCATACATTCCTTTCATTTTTGTACTGTGCCATAATACATTCAGATGCTGTGGACTTTTGATGTTTTTTTGTAGCTTTGACTACTCGACAGGAGTGTATTGCCGCTACATTATC
>JAFYYS010000014.1 GCA_017546025.1 Lachnospiraceae bacterium
CCTGTTCTTGCTAAAGGTACTTTATCAGTAGCTAAGGCATTGGCTGATTCTTCAGCTACAACAATCATCGGTGGCGGTGACTCAGCAGCTGCTGTTAACCAGATGGGTCTTGGTTCTAAGATGAGCCATATCTCTACTGGTGGTGGAGCTTCCCTTGAGTTCCTTGAAGGCAAGGAGCTTCCGGGTGTTGCAGCTGCAGATGACCTTTAAGATTTAAAGCCCTTGGTATTTTCCATAATGCGAAGGGCGAATAAACATAATTTGGAGGCTATTATGGCTAGAAAGAAGATTATTGCCGGCAACTGGAAGATGAACATGACTCCCTCCCAGGCCGTAGAGCTTTGCGCAACCCTTAAGGACCTTGTAAAGAATGACGATGTGGACGTTGTTTACTGCGTTCCCGCCATCGACATCGTTCCGGTTGTTGCAGCCGTTAAGGGCAGCAACGTAAAGGTCGGCGCTGAGAACTTCTACATTGAGGATAAGGGTGCTTTCACGGGCGAAATTTCCGCTCCGATGCTCCTTGATGCCGGTGTCGAGTACGTTATTATCGGTCATTCCGAAAGAAGAGATATCTTCGGTGAGAACGACATTCTCATCAACGCTAAGGTTAAGAAGGCATTTGCCGCAGGCCTTAAGCCGATTCTTTGCTGCGGTGAGTCCCTTGCCCTTCGTAAGGCAGGCACCTACAAGGAATGGATCTCCCGTCAGATTAAGTGGGATCTTTCCGGCATTACCGCTGAGCAGGTTAAGAACCTTGTTATCGCTTACGAGCCTATCTGGGCCATCGGTACCGGCGAGACCGCTACCGCTGAGCAGGCTGAGGAAGTTTGCAAGCTGATCCGTGAGTATATTGCAGAGCTTTACGATGCAGCTACCGCTGAGGCAGTCCGCATCCAGTACGGCGGCTCCATGAACGCCGGCAACGCAGCTGAGCTTCTTGCAATGCCCGACATCGACGGCGGTCTGATCGGCGGCGCTTCCCTGAAGGCTGACTTCGGTAAGATCGTTAACTACAACAAGTAAGATTTGCATTTTCCTTTGTACCGGCCGGTTTTCGGCCGGTACTTTTTTTGCGCGATAAACGAATGCCCTTGATGTAAGCTTGCTTACATCAAGGGCTGAGCTAACGGTCACCGAGTGAGTTCACTCACTCGGTGACCGTTCGAGCCGGGTGTGAGGAAAAAATCCTCACACCCGACCCTTATGGCAAATGCCATGGTTTCCGATTTTTGTTGAATTCTATATCCCGATATGGTAAAATATTTCCAGATTTCAGAGTATGCGGGAGGCAGTATGGCAAGCTATAAGCGGATTCTTTTGAAATTGAGCGGAGAGGCTCTCGCCGGTGTGCAGGGCTTCGGCTTTGACGAGGCCAATGTAACGGCTGTCGGAAAGCAGATTAAACAGTTGTCCGAACAGGGTGTGCAGATTGCAATCGTCATCGGCGGCGGTAATTTCATGAGAGGAAGGGCATGCAAGTCGATTGACCGTCCGAAGGCCGACTCCATCGGAATGCTTGCAACCGTGATGAACTGCATTTACGTTTCCGAGATTCTTCGGAACCTTGGCTTGAGAACCAGAGTGTTCACCCCGTTTGCATGCGGCGGTTTCACCGAGCTTTTCTCGAAGGATGCCGCAGTGAATGCGCTTCAAAACGGTGAGATCGTATTTTGCGGAGGCGGAACCGGTCATCCGTACTTCTCGACCGACACCGGAACGGCGCTTCGTGCAATCGAACTCGAATGTGAGTGTATTGTCATGGCGAAGGCGGTTGACGGCATCTATGACAGTGATCCTGCACTCAATCCGAATGCGAAGAAGTTTGAGAAGATGACCTATACGGAGGTCATTACGAAGCAGTTGAAGGCAGTGGACCTTACCGCTTCGGTTTTGTGCCACGAAAACAACATGCCGATGCTTGTTTTCGACCTGAATGAAGAGAACAGTATCGTCCGGAACGTCCTTGAGGGCTGCACCGGAACGATTGTAACCGATTAGGAAATGTGAGAGGAGTTGATAGTATGAATGAGATTCTGACCCCCTTTGAAGTGAAGATGAACAAGACCATGGACAATCTTCGCGAGGAATACGCAAGCATCCGTGCGGGACGTGCCAATCCCCATCTTCTTGACAAGCTTAAGGTGGATTACTACGGAATGCCTACCGGCCTTCAGCAGGTAGCAAACATTTCCGTTCCCGAAGCTCGTGTCATCATGATTCAGCCTTGGGAATCCAAGATGATCAAAGAGATTGAGAAAGCCATTCTGGCTTCCGATATCGGCATTACGCCGAGCAATGACGGAAAGATTATTCGCCTGACCTTCCCTGAGCTTACGGAGGACCGTCGTAAGGATCTTTCGAAGGATGTCCGTAAGAAGGCCGAGGAGGCTAAGGTAGCCATCCGTAACATCAGAAGAGACGCAAACGATACCATCAAGAAGGCCGGCAAGGAGATTTCCGAGGATGAGGTCAAGAAGATGGAAACCGATGCGCAGAAGATGACCGACCGTTTCATCGAAGAGATCGATAAGGTCGCTGCCGATAAGACGAAAGAAATCATGACCGTATAATAAAAGCGGGGCGTTTGCTACGCCCCGTTTTGTACGAATTGTGCATTGCGGGCAAGGCCCGAAGAAGGAGAGATTCATGGCGAAAAAGCCCGAAGAATACCGGGTTCCCAAACACGTCTGCATCATCATGGACGGAAACGGACGCTGGGCGAAGAAGAGACTTCTGCCGAGAAAAGCCGGGCATGTGCAGGGTGCGCGCGTGGTGGAACAGATTTGCGAAGATGCTTACGATCTCGGAATCGAGTATCTGACCGTATACGCTTTTTCAACGGAGAACTGGCAGAGGCCTCAGGATGAGGTTGATGCCTTGATGAACCTCCTTCGCAAGTATATGAAGGACAGTCTAGCAAGAAGCACGAAGAACAACATGCGCGTCCGCGTGCTCGGGGATATTTCCGTTTTGGATGAAGACCTGCAGCAAAGCATCCGTGAGCTTGAGGAAGCCAGTGCCTCTAACACCGGCCTTAAGTTCCAGGTTGCCATCAATTACGGCGGCCGTGATGAGATTGTCCGCGCGACAAGAAAGATTTCCGAGCTGGTTAAGGAAGGAAATCTGAATCCGGAGGATATTACCGAGAAAACGTTCTCAGAGTATCTGGACACGGCCGGCATGCCGGATCCGGAGCTGATGATCCGCACGAGCGGAGAACTGCGGACGAGCAATTTCCTCCCCTGGCAGATTGCTTATTCCGAGTTTTATTTCACGAATGTTTTGTGGCCCGATTTCGATAAAAAGGAATTGGAACGTGCAATAGATTTTTACAATGGCAGAGAACGCCGTTTCGGCGGAATCTGACTGATGAAGGAAGGACCGGCCCCGGCCGGCAGGGCATGACATGTTAAAACGTACCATAAGCGGTGCTGTATTGATTCTTGTGGCATTTGCCTCTTTCTATTTCGGAGGCTATGTCCTTTTCGGCGTTACGCTGTTTCTGTCCCTTTTGGGCATGTTTGAGCTGTTCCGGGTTTATAAGATTCAGTGGAAGCCGGAGGCTTTTGTCGGATACCTCGGTGTGATTGCATACTATGTCTCGCTGCTTTTAGAGGACGGCGAGCAGTATTTCCTGCCGGGCATCTGCATCTTCCTGATTCTTTTGATGATCTGCTATGTATTCACGTTCCCGAACGTTCCCGCCGCGGATATGCTGGCGGTACCGTTTGCGCTTTTATATGCCGGCGTTTTGATGAGTTTTGTTTATAAAACCCGCATGCTTGAAGGCGGCGTGTATCTGGTTTGGGTCATTCTGATCTTTGCATGGGGCAGTGATACGTTTGCATATCTGGTGGGCTGCTCGATGGGTAAGCATAAGGCATTTCCGAGACTCAGCCCGAAGAAGACATGGGAGGGCTGTGTCGGCGGTCTTTTGGGAGCCTCGCTTCTCGGTGCCGCATACGGCGCGATTTTCGGCTCGAAGCTTCCGGACTTCGGCTCCGTGCATCCGTCGGTTGTTTTGGGCATCACAGGGCTTCTGGCGGCCGTTCTTTCGATGTTCGGCGACCTTGCCGCTTCCGGCATCAAGCGGGATCATTCCGTAAAGGATTACGGAAAGCTGATTCCCGGACACGGCGGTGTTTTGGACCGCTTTGACAGTGTTTTGTTTACGGCGCCTGCCGTATATTTCCTGATCTTGCTCTTTTTGTAAGGGCACGGTCATTCGAGGTTAGATATGAAAAGGTTAGGAGTATTCGGGTCTACCGGTTCCATCGGAACGCAGACCCTCGAGATTGTGCGGGAGTATCCCGATGAGCTGTCCGTAAGCGTTCTGGCAGCAAACCGCAACGCCGCTTTACTGGAACGGCAGATTCGGGAATTCAAACCGAAGCACGTCTGCATCTATGACGAACAATCCTATCTTGATTTAAAAAGCAGAACTTCCGATTTGTCCGGCTTCACTTTAGAGACGGGAATGGAGGGTCTGCTTCGTTGCGCTTCGGAGGCGGATTATGACACGATGGTCGGCGCAATCGTCGGCATGATCGGCATCCGGCCTGTCATCGAAGCCATTAAAAGCAGAAAGACAATCGCACTTGCCAACAAGGAAACGCTTGTCTGTGCCGGTCATATCATCATGCCGCTTCTCGATGAATACGGTGTGAACTGTTATCCCGTTGACAGCGAGCATTCGGCCATCTTTCAGTCGCTTGTCGGACTTCCCTATGAAGGCCCCGTGCATCACGGAAATAAAAGAATCAAACGGATTCTACTTACGGCCTCGGGCGGCCCGTTCCGCGGAAAGACACTTTCCGAGATGGAAAAGTTCACACTTTCGGACGCATTGAAGCATCCGAACTGGGTCATGGGACAAAAAGTGACCATCGATTCTGCTACACTTGTGAACAAAGGACTCGAAATGATGGAAGCCGGATGGCTTTTCGGCGTGGATGCCGACCGGATTAAGGTCCTGGTGCATCCTGAAAGCATCCTGCACAGCGCAGTGGAGTTTACGGACGGAGCGGTCATCGGACAGATGGGCATGCCGGATATGAAATTACCGATTCAGTATGCTTTGTTTTATCCGGAAAGAAGAAACCAGGTCGGAAAGCCGCTTGATCTGACCGGTGTTGCAACGCTTCATTTCGAAGAGCCCGACAGGGTGAATTTTCCGGCGCTTGCGCTTGCGGAGCGTGCGATGCGCACAGGCGGCAGCATGCCTTCGGTATTCAATGCGGCAAATGAATACGCCGTGTCCTCATTTGTCAAAGGCGAAATCGGTTTCACGGACATTCCGAAGTGCATTGAAAAGGCGATGGACAGCCACAAACTGATCATTAACCCCGATCTGAACGGGGTTTTGGATACCGGCAGGGAAGTGACGGAGTACCTGCAGGCGGTGTACGGGAGGAGATAACAGATGTCGAAAGTAATTGAAATACTCGTTGCCATTTTGATGGTCGGCGTGGTCATTGCAGTCCACGAATTCGGTCATTTTCTGTTGGCAAAGGTGAACGGCGTTGTCGTGAAGGAGTTTTCCCTCGGCATGGGGCCGCGCCTTCTGTCGAAGAAGTATAAGGGCACCATTTATTCGCTGAAGCTTTTGCCGTTCGGCGGCTCCTGCCAGATGCTCGGGGAAGCGGACGATTCGAACGAGGAGGGCTCGTTTAACTCAAAATCCGTCTGGAAACGGATCAGCATCGTTTTTGCCGGGCCGTTCTTTAATTTCATCCTGGCATTTGTCCTTTCCCTGATCATTCTGAATGCCATCGGATATGATCCGGCTTACATTTCGTCTGTGGATCCGACGGTTGCGGAGCAGACCGGACTTCAGGAAGACGATGTCATCGTCAAATACCAGAAGCATAAAATCCGCCTCGGCAGAGATCTTGCGCTTTACGAGACATTGGACGGCATTTCGAAGGAACCGATTACGATTACGTATCTTCGGGACGGAAAGAAACAGACCGTCACCTATGATCCGGTCTATACGGCGCGTTATTACATCGGTATCTACTATACGTATAACGAGGGCCTTGAAGGCGGCGGTCAGATTGAACTTTCGGACGTTGTGAAGAAGGGCGCCGCAGAGGCAGCCGGACTGGAAAAGGGCGATAAGATTGTAGCCATCAACCATGTGGATGTAGCCACTGTGGATGCCTTTACGGATTATACGAAGGACCATCCGTTCGGGGATCAGGCCGTTACGATTACGTACGAGCGTGACGGCAAGACCTATGATACCGAGCTGACGCCGAAATTCCAGGAATCGTATTCTTTGGGCTTCACCTATAATGTCAATTACCGTGAGAAGATCAGCTTCGCGAAATCGCTGAAGTACGGCGTCGTTGAAGTAGATTACTGGATTAAATCCGTCATCAAGAGTCTCGGCTATATGATTAAGGGCAAGGCCAGTACCGAAGACATCGGCGGACCCGTCCGTGTGGTCAGTGAGATGACAAATGTGATGGAGACCAGCTATCGAACCGACGGCCTGTTCTACGCCTTTTTGAACCTGATCAACTGGACCATTCTTCTTTCCGCAAACCTCGGCGTCATGAACCTGCTGCCGATTCCCGCATTGGACGGCGGACGGCTTCTGATTTACATCATTGAGGTCATTCGCGGCAAGAAGATGAAAACGGAGCACGAAGGCATCATCAATTTCGTCGGATTTGTCCTTCTGATGTTACTGATGGTATTTATCCTGTTCAATGATTTAATCAATGTATTTCACTAGGAGTTCGTTATGTACCGTGATCATACGAGAGTCGTGAAAATCGGAAATCGGGTTATCGGAGGCGGTAACCCGGTTCTTTTACAGTCGATGTGCAACACAAAAACCGAGGACGTTGCAGCGACCGTCAGCCAGATTCGAAGCCTGACGGAGCTCGGCTGTGACATCATTCGCGTTGCCGTGCCTACCATGGAGGCCGCAGAGGCCATTAAAGAGATTAAGAAGCAGATTACGATTCCGCTTGTTGCGGATATCCATTTTGATTACCGGCTTGCGATTGCCGCTATCGAGGCCGGCGCCGATAAGATCCGGATCAATCCCGGCAACATCGGCTCTAAAGAGAAGACGGAAGCGGTCGTGAATGCCGCGAAGGCGCATCATATCCCGATTCGTGTCGGCGTGAACAGCGGATCGCTTGAGAAGTCTTTACTTCAGAAGTACGGCGGTGTAACGGCGGAGGGACTTGTTGAAAGTGCGCTTTCGCATGTAAAGCTTTTAACCGATATGGACTTTTACGATATCGTCATCAGTGTCAAGTCTTCCGATGTCCGCATGGCCATCAGGGCGCATGAACTGCTTGCCGAGCAGACGGATTTTCCGCTTCATGTCGGCATTACCGAGGCAGGCTCTGTTTATGCAGGCAACCTGAAATCCGCCATCGGAATCGGTACGATTTTATACGAAGGCATCGGCGATACCGTGAGAGTATCCCTTACGGACCGTCCGGAGGAGGAAATCCGTTCCGGAAAGATGATTCTTTCTTTCTTAGGGCTTCGTAAGGCAGGCGCTGAGCTTGTTTCCTGCCCGACGTGCGGACGTACGGAAATCGATCTGATCGGACTCGCGAAGAAGGCAGAAGAGCTTGTCAGCCATTATGATATGCCGATTAAGGTTGCCGTTATGGGATGCCCCGTAAACGGCCCCGGAGAAGCAAAGGAAGCCGACATCGGAATTGCCGGCGGAAAGGGCGAGGGTCTGATATTCCGTAACGGTCAGATTTTACGGAAGGTTCCCGAGAGCCAACTGCTTGCCGAATTAAAGGCGGAACTCGATGCCATGGCAGAAACATATAAGGATCAGTAATGAAACAGCTGTTAGATGTATTTTCCAATTTGAATGCAGAAGATAAAGCGGTCAGCGTTTTCGCGGACTGCTTTGTTGACGCGGTTTCCGTCTCGAAGGCACTCGGAAGGGTAAATGTGAAGCTTACCTCCGAAGAGCGTATCCGGCCGGTCTTTTACGGTCCGTTAGAGGACAGACTGAAGGAAACCTATTTCTATGATACAAACCTTTCCGTAAAGGTTTCGGTGTTCTATCCGCAGGACGGCGGACGGCTTCTTTCCGATATCTGGGAAGAACTCCGTTATTATGTGCTGGAATCCATCCGTCTTTCCGACCATCTGGACGGTGTCTTTTTGGATGAAGCCACATACGGCTGCGAAGGAAACAACCTGACCGTATCCCTGTCGGATCATTCCATTTCCCGTTCGCGTAAACAGAATATGATTACCGTGCTTTCGGAAACGATTGAGGAAATGACCGGAATCGTTCCGACGGTCATCTTTGAGTACGTTAAATGTGAAGAAGATGCCTTCGATGCGGAGGAGCCTGCTGCGCTTACCGTTGAGGAATTCTTAGAGCGTACGCGGCTTCAGGCGATGAAGGCCGAGGAGAAGAACCGTAAGGACAGAAAACCGAAGGATCTGGAGCCTCCGAAGAAGAAAGAAGACCTGAAGGAAGCCGAGAAGACTGACAAGCCGAAGAAGCATGCGCCGTCCGACCCGGATATCTTTTTCGGCCGCTCGTTTACGATTGACAGAGTCCTTCAAATCCGTGATATCCAGGATGAAATCGGTGACGTTGTCATTTCCGGTCAGATTTGCTCGTATGAGGACCGTCTGTTGAAGTCCGGAGACCGGTATCTCGTCGTATTTGCCGTAACCGATTTTACCGATACAATCAATGTCAAGCTTTTCGTGAAGTCGGAGAACCTCGGGGAAGTGAAGCCCGAGCTGCAGCCCGGCAAATTCGTCATGCTCCGCGGTACCGCGCAGTTTGATAAATTTGACCGCGAAATCGGCATCGGCGGCGTCGTCGGCGTGAAGCGGTATAAGGATACGAGAGTGAAGCGTACCGACACGGCTTCCGTGAAGCGTGTTGAGCTGCATGCGCATACGCAGATGAGCGATATGGACGCCGTTACGGACGTGAAGAAGATGGTAAAGCGCGCTTTTGAATGGGGACATCCCGCGATTGCGATTACCGACCACGGTGTCGTGCAGTCGTTTGTCGACGCTTTTCACGCGATTGATCCGAAGAAGCTCGGCGATGATCCCGAGATTCAGGAGCGGTTTAAGAAGTTTAAGATCATTTACGGCTGTGAAGGCTATATTGTCGACGATGAGGCGGTTACGAAGGAAGACGGAAGCCCGCTTGATCTTGAGGAAGACAAGGATACCATCCGGAAGCTGCCGTATTACCATATCATCCTTCTCGCGAAAAATGATATCGGCCGTGTGAACCTGTACCGCCTTGTTTCGCTGTCGCATCTTGAGTATTTTTATCCGACCAAGACCGGACGGCCGAGAATCCCGAAGAGCCTTCTTCGGAAATACCGTGAGGGCATCATTGTCGGTTCCGCCTGTGAACAGGGGGAGCTGTTCCGCGCCCTCATCACCGAAAAGCCGGCGGAAGAACTGCGAAGAATCCGCGATTTCTACGATTATTATGAGATTCAGCCAATCGGGAACAATGAGTTCTTGATTCACGACGAAAAGTTCCCGAAGATCATGAGTGAGCGTGACCTGGAGAATCTGAATAAACAGATTGTGCAGATGGCCGACGAGGACGGAAAGCTCTGTGTCGCGACCTGTGACGTGCATTTTCTGAATCCCGAGGACGAGATTTACCGACGCATCATCATGGCAGGCAAGGGCTTTGCCGATGCGGACCGTCAGCCGCCGCTTTACTTCCGGACGACTGAGGAAATGCTCGCCGAGTTTTCGTATTTGTCACCGGCCAAGGCTTATCAGGTCGTTGTAGAGAATACGAACAAGGTTAACGATATGATCGAACGGATCAAACCGGTCCGTCCTGACAAATGCCCGCCTTTCATTGAAAACTCCGACAGGGATCTTCGTGACATTTGTTACAATACCGCACATTCGATGTACGGCGAGAATCTGCCTCACCAGGTATCGGAACGACTGGAGAAGGAGCTTACCTCCATCATTTCGAACGGCTTTGCCGTTATGTACATCATTGCGCAGCGACTCGTGAAGCACTCCAATGATGACGGCTATATGGTCGGTTCCCGTGGTTCCGTAGGATCCTCCTTCGTTGCGACGATGGCCGGCATTACCGAGGTTAACCCGCTTCCGGCACACTATTACTGCCCGAACTGCCATTATTACGACTTCGATTCCGAGGAAGTAAAGGCATTCGCCCAGAAATCCGGCTTTGACATGCCCGATAAGAAGTGTCCGGTATGCGGCACGCCGTTAAAGAAGGACGGCCAGAACATTCCGTTTGAAACATTCCTCGGCTTTAAGGGCGACAAGGAGCCCGATATCGACCTAAACTTCTCCGGTGACAACCAGTCCGAAGCGCATGCCTATACAGAAGTGCTCTTTGGAAAAGGGTACACCTTCCGTGCAGGTACCGTGGCAAGCGTTGCCGAGAACACCGCGTTCGGCTTCATCAAGAAGTATTATGAGGACCGCGGCATCCATAAGAGAAGCGCGGAAATCAGCAGGCTGATTCAGGGCACTGCCGGTGTTAAACGTTCGACCGGCCAGCACCCGGGCGGCATCGTTGTCCTTCCTCACGGCGAGGAGATTTACTCGTTCACGCCTGTTCAGAAGCCGGCCAATGATAACGACACTGACACGATTACAACGCATTTCGATTACCATAAGATCGACCATAACCTGTTAAAGCTCGACATTCTCGGCCATGATGACCCGACGATGGTCCGTTTTCTCGAGGATCTGACCGGCGTTCCCGCAAAGAGCATTCCGATGGATGACCCGAAGGTTGTTTCCCTGTTTGCCTCGACCGAGGCGCTCGGCATCACACCCGACGATCTCGACGGCTGCGACCTCGGTTCTCTTGGACTTCCCGAGCTCGGGACCGAATTCGTTATGCAGATGCTTCGTGACACGAAGCCGCAGAGCTTTTCCGACATGATCCGCATTTCCGGACTGTCGCACGGCACCGACGTATGGCTTAACAACACGCAGACGCTGATTGAAGAGAAAAAGTGTACGCTGTCAAATGCCATCTGTACCCGTGACGATATCATGACGTATCTGATTTCGATGGGCGTTGAGAACAGCCTGTCCTTCAAAATCATGGAGAGCGTCCGAAAAGGTAAAGGCCTGACGCCTGAAATGGAAGATGCCATGAAGGAGAAGAACGTTCCGGACTGGTATCTGTGGTCCTGTAAACGCATCAAGTACATGTTCCCGAAGGCGCATGCCTGCGCGTATGTCATGATGGCGTTCCGTATCGCGTACTGCAAGGTTTATTATCCTCTGGCTTATTATGCGGCTTATTTCTCCATCCGTGCCAAGGCGTTCAGCTATGAGCTGATGTGCATGGGTAAGGAAGAGCTGAATAATCAGCTGAGAATACTGAAGCAGAAGAGCAATTCTTCCGAAAAGCTGTCCGATAAGGATGAGAACCTGATGTATGTCATGCGCATCTGTCAGGAGATGTACGCAAGAGGCTATGAGTTCCATAAGCTCGACATCTACCGGGCTAAGGCGATGCGGTTCCAGATTCTGGACGGCAAGCTGATGCCTTCGCTGTTAAGCATCGACGGTCTCGGTGAAACCGCGGCCCGTTCGATTGAAGAAGGCGCAAAGGGCGGAAAGTTCCTGTCAAAAGAAGATTTCATGAGCCGCTGTCATGTCGGACAGTCGATTACCGATTTGCTGTCCGGACTCGGAATTCTCGACGGTTTGCCGGAAACAAACCAGTTGAGCTTTACCGACCTGTTTACGGCCGGATAAGGCTTCAAAAGCCTTCTTGAAAGTTTTTTCAGGAATCGTGAAAATAATGCTTGCATTTTTGAATGACATTTGGTATCATTCGTTATGCAGCATTTGGCTTGTTGGTCAAGCGGTCAAGACGCCGCCCTCTCACGGCGGAAACGGGGGTTCGATTCCCCCACAAGCTGCTAACCAAAACCGGATTCTTGTGAATCCGGTTTTTTGCTTACAGGGTATTATCGGAAAGGCGGATTATCATGTCACGTAAAACCCGTACCATTACTGCTTTATGTCTGATTCTGTGCATGCTTTTTACCGGCTGTACGAAGGATAAGAATAAGGCAACCGAACAGCCGACCGAAACGCCGACGCCGACCGCGGAGTTATCCCCGACGCCGACGCCAGAGCCGGAGAGCGAAGTAGAGCATATGACGCTTAAGGACCGATACAAGGATGTATTCAAGGTCGGTGTTGCTTTGAACAATACGACGTTGAAGAACAAGGATTATATGGATATTGTAAAGGAGCAGTTCAACAGCTTCACGTTTGAGAACGAAATGAAGCCGGACAGCCTCCTGAATAAGACTGCGACGCAGAAGGGGTATCCGGATACGAATACCGAACCCGTCCTTCAGTTCATCAGCATTCAAAACGGCCTTTCCATCGCACAGCAGAACGGCTTCGGTGTAAGAGGTCATACGCTTTGCTGGTATTCCCAGACGCCCCGCTGGTTCTTCACCGTGGATTATTCCGATTCGGGAGAACTTTGCGACCGCGAGACGATGATTGCGCGCCTTGAGAGCTACATCAAGCAGGTCATGGAATTCTGTCAGACCGAATATCCGGGCGTTGTGTATGCCTGGGATGTAGTCAATGAGGCTGTAGATCCCGGCAGCGGAGATGCAAACGGCATCCGCAGGGAGAAGAACAACTGGTATGCGACAATCGGACCTGATTTCATAGATTACGCGTTCGCATTTGCCAGAAAATACAGCGACGGTACCGCAAAGCTGTATTATAACGATTACAACTGCTACGACAAGATGTCGACCATCATTAAAGCGCTTAAGAGCGTGCAGGAAGCCGGTAATATTGACGGCATCGGCATGCAGTGCCATTTCGGAACGATGGATTCGATGCGTGACCGCGCCTATAAGGCAGCGAAGTATTTTACTTCGAACGGTTACTGTGTGCAGATTACCGAGCTTGACATCGGTTCCAAGACCCGTGCGGAGGGGATTGAGAAGCTTCAGGCCATCCGCTATAAGGAACTGTTTTATTATGTGGAGCAGGGCGTTAAGGCCGGAGAGATCAATCTCGATTCGATTACGGTCTGGGGCCTTTATGACGATGCTTCCTGGCGTACCGGCGAGAATCCGCTTCTTTACAAGCGGGCGGTCGGAAAGCTTGAGAAGAAACCCGCGTGGTACGGGGCGATGCAGGATCCTGCCATCGAAATACCGCAAAACTGATACTGATTTCCGGGCTTCCCGGATTTAACGGAGGATATACATGAAAGCTTACGGCGTAAATGAATTACGGAAAATGTACCTCGACTTTTTCGAGTCGAAGGACCATCTTAAAATGAACAGCTTCTCCCTCGTTCCGAAGAACGACAAGAGCCTTCTGCTGATCAACGCGGGCATGGCTCCGCTAAAGCCTTACTTCACGGGTCTTGAGGTTCCGCCGAGACGCAGAGTGACGACCTGTCAGAAATGTGTCCGTACCGGTGATATCGACAATGTCGGTAAGACCGCAAGACATCTGACATTTTTCGAAATGCTCGGCAACTTCTCGTTCGGTGATTACTTCAAGCATGAGGCAATTGCATGGAGCTGGGAGTTTCTGACGCAGGTCATCGGCATGGATCCCGACCGTCTGTATCCGTCCATTTACGGCGAGGATGACGAGGCATTCGATATCTGGACAAAGGAAATCGGCGTTCCCGCAGAGAAGGTAACCCGTTTCTACCGTGACCCCGTTACCGGTGAGTGCGACAACTTCTGGGAGCACGGCGCAGGTCCCTGCGGCCCCTGTTCCGAGATTTATTACGACCGCGGAGAAAAATACGGCTGCGGCAAGCCCGACTGTAAGGTAGGCTGCGACTGCGACCGTTATATGGAAGTGTGGAACAATGTTTTCACGCAGTTTGACGGCGACGGCAAGGGCGGCTATACCGAACTTGCCAACAAGAACATCGATACCGGTATGGGTCTTGAGCGTCTTGCAGTAGCTGTTCAGGACGTGGATTCCGTATTCGACATCGACACGATGCGCGCAATCCGCGACCGCATCTGCGAGCTGTCCGGTAAGACCTATGAAACCGATGCAGACGACGATGTTTCCATCCGTCTGATTACCGACCATATCAGAAGTTCAACGTTCCTCATTTCCGACGGCGTTATGCCTTCAAACGAAGGAAGAGGCTACGTGCTTCGAAGAATCATCCGCCGTGCTGCCCGTCACGGCCGTAAGCTCGGCATTGACGGCGTTTTCATGGCAGAACTTGCCAAGACCGTAATCAACTGCTCGAAGGACGGCTATCCGGAGCTTGAGGAGAAGAAGGCATTCATCCTGACGAACCTCACAAAGGAAGAAGAAGCCTTCAATAAGACGATTGACAAGGGCCTTTCGATTCTTGCTTCGATGGAAGATGACATGGTCAAAGCCGGCAGCACCGTGCTCGGCGGAGATGAGGCATTCCGTCTTTACGACACCTACGGCTTCCCGATTGATTTGACCGTTGAAATCCTTGAGGAAAAGGGTTACAGCGTTGACATGGACGGCTTTAAGAAGGCCATGCAGGTGCAGAAGGATACCGCCAGAAAAGCCCGTAAGGTTACTACTTACATGGGTGCGGATGCTTCCGTATTCGATTTCTATACGACCCCTACCGAGTTCACCGGCTATGACAGCCTGACCGGCGAAGCGGAGATTAAGGTCATTTCCTGCGATACCGAGTCCGAGGCCGGAATTGCTTCCGAAATCGTGGAGTTCCTCGGTGAGGAGCAGAACGGTACGATTATTGCCGACAAGACGCCTTTTTATGCCACGATGGGCGGCCAGCAGAGCGATAAGGGTATCATTGTGACCGCAGACGGCGAATTCGTCGTTCAGAACGTAGAGAAGCTTGTCGGAAACAAATATGCGCATCACGGCGTAGTCCGTAACGGCATCATCAAGACCGGCAGCGTCGGTACCTTCAAGGTTGACCGCGCGCTTCGTAACGCAACCTGCAAGAACCACAGCGCGACACACCTTCTTCAGAAGGCACTCCGTGAGGTTCTCGGCGACCACGTTGAGCAGAAGGGTTCCTACCAGGATGCCGAGCGTACCCGTTTCGACTTCAGCCATTTCCAGGCCGTAACCGCAGAAGAGCTTGCCAAGGTTGAGGACATCGTAAACCGCGAGATCGAGGCAGGTCTTCCCGTTGTCACCGACATCATGGCAATTGAAGACGCAAAGAAGAGCGGCGCGATGGCTCTGTTTGATGAGAAGTACGGCGATTCCGTTCGCGTTGTCAGTATGGGCGACTTCAGCAAGGAACTTTGCGGCGGTACCCACGTAAAGAACACGAACGAAATCGGTTCCTTCAAGATCGTTTCCGAAGGCGGCATTTCCGCAGGCGTACGCCGTATTGAGGCGATTACCGCGGCAAATGTGAACGCTTACTATAAGAAACTCGAGGAAGAGCTCCGCGAGGCTGCAAAGACCGCAAAATGTGCTCCTGAGGCACTTTCCCAGAAGATTGCTTCGATGCAGGAAGAGATGAAGAGTCTTGCTTCCGAGGTTGACAAGCTGAAGGCGAAGATTGCCAACAGCTCCCTCGGGGACATTCTGAATTCCGTAACCGAGACGAACGGCGTGAAGGTGCTTTGCGCGAACATTCCGGATGCCGATATGAACGGTCTTCGTAATCTTTCCGACCAGCTTAAGGAGAAGCTCGGCGAGTGCCTGATTCTTCTTGCTTCCGCAACGGACGGAAAGGTCAGCCTTGTTTCGATGGCTACCGACGGTGCCATTGCTAAGGGTGCCCATGCCGGTAATCTGATCAAGGAATGTGCTGCGCTTGTCGGCGGTGGCGGCGGCGGACGTCCGAATATGGCGCAGGCCGGCGGTAAGAATCCGGCCGGAATCGATGCCTGCATTCAGAAAGGTTTCGAAACCGCGGCGAAAATGCTCGGATAAAGGATTTCTTTGCATTTTTCATAAAAATTCGTTGACAAATCGAACAAGTATGTTAAAATGTGAGATGTGCTTAACAGCCTATATCATGTCGGAAGATCCGATGACAGGAAGGGCAGGTGAGAAATATGTCAAGTGTAATCGTAAAAGAAAATGAGTCTTTGGACAGCGCCCTTCGCAGATTTAAGAGAAATTGCGCCAAGGCCGGCATCCAGCAGGAGATTCGTAAGAGAGAGCATTACGAGAAGCCCAGCGTAAAGCGTAAGAAGAAATCTGAGGCTGCACGTAAGAGAAAATTCAAATAAGAATCGAATAGAAAGCTCGGAAGACCTGATTATTTCAGGTCTTCTTTTTTTCTTTCCTATTTGCGGAAAATGTGATATAATCAATTCCGTATGTATTGTTTTTTAGGCAGGAGGGTTTTGGCAGATGACAGAGGTCTTGGGGAGCACTTCCGCGGAACTGCAGAAAAGCATTTTCGGCGAGTACGATTCCTTTGCAAAAATCATTGAACGAGCACTTCATGTGACGATTCTGACAAGGGAAGACGAAATCCGGATTGTCGGTGAGGAAGGTCCTGTCAAAAGAGCGAAAACCGTTCTTGAGACATTAAAGGAACTGGCTGCAAGAGGAACCGCGATTTCCGAGCAGCAGGTCCGTTATACCGTTGCCATGTCCATGGAGGGCAAGGAAGAAGCCGTTCTGACCGTGGATTCGGATTTGATCTGCCATACCGTAACGGGTAAGCCGGTGAAGCCGAAGACGCTCGGACAGAAACAGTATGTCGACAGCATCTGGAACCGCATGATTGTATTCGGTTACGGACCGGCCGGAACAGGAAAAACTTATCTTGCGATGGCAATGGCTGTTACGGCATTTAAAAACGATGAAGTAAACCGGATTATCCTGACCAGGCCTGCGATTGAAGCAGGCGAGAAGCTCGGCTTTCTGCCCGGTGATTTACAGAGTAAGGTTGATCCGTATTTGCGGCCTTTATACGATGCGCTTTATCAGATCATGGGAGCGGACAGCTTCCAGAAGAATATGGAGAAAGGTTTGATTGAAGTGGCGCCGCTTGCCTACATGCGCGGCCGTACGCTTGACAATGCCTTCATCATTCTCGACGAAGCGCAGAATACGACGCCGGCACAGATGAAGATGTTCCTGACCCGTATCGGGTTCGGTTCGAAGGTTGTCGTGACCGGTGATATGACACAGAAGGACCTTCCGGCAGGCGAGATTTCCGGTCTCGACGTTGCCAAGCGGGTTTTGTCCGAGATCGATGAGATTGCGTTCTGTCCGCTGACAAGCGCCGACGTTGTGAGACATCCGCTTGTCCAGAAGATTGTTCAGGCTTACGAGAATTACGAACAGAAGAAACCGAAGAACAACGATAAGCCGAGACAGAAGGAACCCGGAATAAAGGGGGCGCGCTATGAGCGTAAGCATTGAAAGAGAAACGGAGACCGGAGCTGACTTTCCGAACGACGAACTGATTGTCTCCGTCATCAACGAAGCGCTTGATTATGTCGGATGCCCTTATGAGTGTTCGATTAATGTTTTACTGACCGACGATACCGGCATTCGGGATATGAACCGCGATTTCCGCGGCATTGACAGGGCTACGGATGTGCTTTCCTTCCCGATGCTTTCTTTTGAAACTCCGGCGGATTTCTCCGGTGTGGAGGAGGATCCGTCCGATTATGCGGATCCGGAAACCGGAGAGCTTGTTCTCGGCGATATCGTGATATCGTGTGAACGGGCAAGAGCGCAGGCTGCGGAATTCGGCCATTCCCTAAAAAGAGAGGTCGCATTTCTCACGGCGCACAGCATGCTGCATCTGTGCGGCTATGACCACATCGATGAGGCGGAACGTTCCGTCATGGAACAGAAACAGGAAGAAATTCTTACAAAACTCGGCATTACCAGGGAAACGGAATAACAGCTGAATGAGTACGGAAGCAAACAAAAAATCGAACGGTTTTCTGCTGCAGGGAAGCATCCTTGCCGCGGCTTCTATCATTGTCCGCGTCATCGGTCTTGTGTACCGGGTTCCTCTTACGAGAATCATCGGAGAGGACGCCATCGGTTATTACCAGACCGCGTTTGAGTTTTACAGCACCGCGCTGTTATTAAGCTCCTACAGCCTTCCCCTTGCGGTTTCGAAGCTCGTTTCCGCAAGACAGATTACCGGACGGTATAAGGACAACTGGAGAGTTCTGTTCGTCAGCCTGATTTTTGCCTTTGTTGTCGGTGCTGCTGCCAGTCTCGGCGTATATTTCGGCGCGGATTTGTACGGCAGGTTCAACCATACGCCGCTTGTTGCCATTCCGTTACGGGTTCTGGCGCCGACCATCTTCGTATTTTCCATCATGGGCGTCATCCGAGGCTTCTTCCAGGGACACGGCGACATGGTGCCCACAGCGATTTCGCAGATTGTCGAGCAGATTGTCAACGCCGCTGTCAGCATCGCTGCTGCTGTTTATATGGTGAAGCGCTATGCCGGTACGCCCGAGAGGGATGCATACGGCGCGGCAGGCGGCACATGGGGAACGTTTATCGGAGCCTGTGCGGGTGCTTTGATTCTGATCGGCATTTTCTTTTACCGAAGCGGCAGACATGCGGAAATGGTCCGCTCGGATGAAAGTAAGGAGAAGGAGCGTTATTCCCAGATTCTGAAGATCCTTTTGCTGACGGTCATCCCGGTCGTCATCAGCCAGACCGTCTATCAGATTTCCGCGATTGTGGACGTTTCGATCTTCCACCGGACGCTTCAAGCAAAGGCATTTGATACCGTTACGCGTAACACGTGGTGGGGCATCTATTCCGGCAAATACAAACTCTTAACAAACGTTCCGGTTGCCGTCGCGGCTGCCATGGGAACGACGATAGTACCGACGCTTGTCGCCGAAATCGCGAAGGGGCGGAAGGACCGTGTTAACGGGAAGATTGCCCTTACCGTTAAGTTCAATATGATTGTTGCGTTTCCGTGCGCATTCGGATTCATGGCGCTCGGCGGACCGATTCTTCAGATGCTGTTCGGCGACACGAGAATCCTGAACACCGAAATGATGCAGCTCGGCGGCAGTGCAGTCATCTTTTTCGCACTTTCGACTGTGACGAACGGTGTGCTTCAGGGAATTCATCATATGTTCATTCCGGTGTGGCATTCCTTCGTGGCTTTGATCATTCACAGCGTTACGCTTTGGCTGCTGCTTCGTTTCACGGAGCTGAATGCGTTGGCGCTTGTCATCTGTAACATCCTGTTTGCTTTGATTGTCTGCATCATGAATGCGAGAAGCCTTCGGAAACTGATCGGGTATAAACAGGAATGGCGGACGAGCTTTGTGATTCCGTTAATCAGCGCAGCAGTGATGGGTGCCTTTGCGGACATCTGTTACCGTGTGATGTATTATTTGATTCAGTGCGGGATTCCAAATCGACCCGGTATCAATAATATGGTTTCCTGCCTTGTCACGATCGGGCTTTGCGTATTTGTTTTCTTTGCAACGCTTTTACTGCTCGGCGGCGTGACCGAAAAGGAAATCGAAGATATGCCGAAGGGGCGTATGCTTGTTAAGATTCTCAGAAAACTTCGTTTGTTGAGGACTCAGGAATGAAACGGATTGCGATAATCGGAGGCGGTGCATCGGGCATGATTGCGGCACTTGCGGCAGCGGAAGCAGGTGCTTCCGTCGTTGTGCTTGAGCATAACGATAAGCCCGGCAAAAAACTTGCCGCAACCGGTAACGGCCGCTGCAATCTCGGCAATTCGTATCTCGATGCCGACTGCTACCGTGGCGGAGATTCCGCTTTCCTTACCGAGGTATTCAGGAACTGTTCGCCTGAGCAGGTCCGCGGCTTTCTGTCAAAACACGGTCTTTCCCTTAAGGAGAAGAACGGATACTTTTATCCGAGATCCGAGCAGGCCCGTTCCGTGATTGATTTCTTTACGGCAAGGCTTACGGCCCTTAAGGTTTCGTTTCTGACCGGCTGTGAAGTTACGGACATAACCTTCGATGGCAAATGCTACACCGTCTCTTATCAGCAGAAAGACCGTAAGGCTTCCGAAACAGTAGTTGCCGATTCCGTGATTCTTGCTACCGGCGGTCTTGCCGGCAACAATCTCGGCGCAGGTCCGTTCGGTTATGAGGCAGCAAAATGCTTCGGACACAGCGTTACGCCTTTGTTTCCTGCTTTGGTGCAGCTGGTGACCGAAGATAAACATAAAAAGACTCTTTCCGGAGTCCGCTCTGAGGCAACGGTTACGCTTACCTGTAAGTCAGGCGGCCGTGAAACCAAAAAGTGCGAATCGGGTGAGGTTTTATTCACCGATTACGGCATCAGCGGCATTGCGGTCATGCAGTTAAGCCGCTACGCAGGCGAAGCGTTTTTAAACAGCGGTTCGGCATCACTTTCGATTGATTTTTTGCCGGAGCTTTCCGAAGCGGAACTCCTTGCCGATATGAAAGAAAGAAGAGTTTCTTCAAACGGTCTTACCGTGGAGCAGGGGCTGACTTCGATGCTTCAGAGAAATCTGCTCTATGTCATCCTGCTTCGTTCCGCTGTCGATCCGGAGTCACATTTTTCAAAGCTTTCGGATGATAAGCTTAAGATGCTTTGCACGGAGATGAAGCAGTTTAAGCTTCCCGTTATGGGAACGAAGGATTTCGCGTCGGCGCAGGTGACGGCCGGCGGGATCAATCTTTGTGAAGTATGCCCTGACTCGATGGAATCTCGTTTTCAAAAGGGGCTTTATATTACAGGTGAGCTGCTTGATGTCGACGGAACATGCGGCGGCTACAATCTGCAGTTTGCCTTTGCAACCGGCATACTTGCGGGACTTGCCGCAGCGGGACGGGAGATGAGGAGTTAAGATGATTAAGCTTTCAGGCATCCGAGTTCCGGTTACGCACGATGAAAATGACATTCTTGCCGGTGCGGCAAAGCTGCTTCGCATTCCCGCGGCGCAGATCAGGGACATGGTCATATTGAAGCAGTCCTTAGATGCGCGGGACAAATCGCAGATCCGGTATCAATATGTTGTCGCGGTTTCCGTTCCCGATGAGAAACGTTTTCTCAAAAAGGGCGCGGAGCCTTATCAGAAAAAGAATTACGGCTTTGAAGTGACCGGCCGGGAAGAGCTGACCGACAGACCGGTCGTCATCGGCGCAGGTCCTGCGGGACTGTTCGCTGCCTATTTACTCGCGAAGGCAGGCTTTCAGCCGATTGTTTTGGAACGCGGCGACCGTGTGGAGGAACGCGTTAAAAAGGTTGAGGCGTTTTATGAAGGCGGAAAGCTTGATCCGAACACGAATGTCCAGTTCGGGGAAGGCGGAGCCGGCACATTCAGTGACGGCAAATTAAACACCCTGATCAAGGACCGTGACGGCAAAGGGCAGTTCGTCCTGGAAACGTTTGTCAGCTTCGGGGCACCTTCGGAAATTCTTTATAAAAACAAGCCGCATATCGGAACGGACATATTGAGAAATGTCATTGTTTCCATGCGGCAGGAAACCGAAAGACTCGGTGCGGAATTCCGCTTTCAGACGAGAGCGGAGCGCTTTTTAACGGAGAACGGACAGCTTTCGGGCATTGTTACGGCCGACGGGGATACAATCCCGTGCAGGGTTGCCGTTTTGGCAATCGGACACAGCGCGAGAGATACTGTTCGGACGTTATATGCAGACGGAATAAAGGTGGAGCCGAAGGCATATGCAATCGGTGTACGCATTCAGCATAAACGGGAATTCATCGACCGCTGCCAGTACGGCGAAGCCGCCAAACTGCTGCCGGCTGCCGATTATAAGCTTACCTATACCGCAAAGGACGGAAGGGGCGTTTATTCGTTCTGCATGTGTCCGGGCGGCTATGTCGTCAATGCTTCCTCACAGGAAGGCAGGCTTGCGGTAAACGGCATGAGCAATCATGCAAGAGATGCGGAGAATTCGAATTCTGCATTGGTTGTGACCGTTACGCCGGAGGATTACCAAAAGGAAACCGGAAGTGACAGTCCGCTTTGCGGAATGGTATACCAGGAACGGCTTGAGGAAGCCGCATACCGTTTCGGAGAAGGCCGGATTCCGACGCAGAAGCTTGGGGACTTTGCAGACAATAAACCGTCAACGGAATGCGGCAGCATTCCCCCGGTTACAAAAGGCGCCGTTAAATATACGAATCTTAAGGAATTCCTTCCCGAATATCTTTGTTCGGATTTACTTGAAGGAATCCGTGCATTCGATAAAATGATGCCCGGTTTTTATAACGGTGACGCACTGTTAAGCGCCATTGAGTCGAGAACATCTTCACCGGTCAGAATCATCCGTTCGGAGGAGCTTGAATCGGTTTCGCTCGGCGGATTGTATCCGTGCGGTGAGGGCGCCGGCTATGCGGGCGGCATCATGTCCGCGGCGATGGACGGCATCCGGGTTTTTGAAGCGATTATCAGGAAATATCATAAAGCAGGAGAGTAATCATGGATCGTACTGAATTGATGAGCCGTAAACAGAGAATTGTCGTCAAGGTAGGTTCTTCTACACTGACGCATCCCGAAACCGGCGCAATGAATCTGACTAAGATGGAGCGTCTTGTGCGCATCCTCGCGGATATCCGAAACAGCGGAAAGGATGTCGTTCTGGTATCCTCCGGTGCCATCGCGGTCGGAAGAAAAGCAATGAACATCACCGAGCGTCCGAAGGAGCAGGATCTGAAGCAGGCCTGTGCCGCCATCGGCCAGTCCCGTCTTATGATGGTCTACCAGAGACTGTTTGCGGAGTATAACAAAATTACCGCGCAGGTTCTGATCACGAAGGATACGATGATTCAGGACACGATGCGCCGTAATGCGAGAAGCACCTTCATGAAGCTTCTCGAGATGGGCACCATTCCTGTGGTAAATGAGAACGATACCGTCGCGACAGACGAAATCGAATTCGGTGACAACGATACGCTTTCCGCAATCGTTGCGGCTTTAATCCATGCGGACCTTCTGATCATCCTTTCCGACCAGGACGGCTTCTTTACGGATGACCCGAGAAAGAATCCCGATGCCAAACTGGTGGAGGAGATCACATTTATCACGGATGAGCTTGAAGCCATGGCAGGCGGCGCGGGCTCCGATGTCGGAACGGGCGGCATGGCGGCCAAGGTAAGCGCCGCGAGAATCGCAAACGATGCCGGCGCAGACATGATCATCGCAAACGGTAACGATATGAACAATATTACGAAGGTTCTTGAGGGACAGAATGTCGGAACACTGTTCCGCGCGCACCGGAACGATGATTTCCATTTGATCGATTATTTGAGAAAAGAGCGTTAACATGAACGAAGAAAAGATTGCGAGAATCAATCAGCTGTATAAGAAATCCAAGGCGGAGGGACTTACGCCCGAAGAAAGAATCGAGCAGGCAGAGCTTCGCTCGGAGTATATTGCGGCTATTCGCGCGGATTTGGAGGATTCTCTGAATCATATATCCCTTGTGAATCCGGACGGCTCAATTACGGATGTCAAGGATTTGAAAAGAACGAAATAGGAATGCTGTTTGAGGGAAGAAACATGACAAAAAACGAACTGAGGGACATGATGAAAAGGCGCCGCAGAAGCCTTTCCGCAACGAAGATTCTGTGCTACAGCGCCATCGTGACGGAGAAACTGCTGCACGAAGACTGCTACCGCGATGCGGACACGATTCTCGGATACTATTCCGTAAGCGCCGAGGTTTCTCTTGATTATCTGTTTGACCAGGCATGGAAGGACGGAAAGAAGGTTGCCCTTCCGGTATGTCTGCCTGGCCGTGAGATGGAATTCCGGCTTTATACGAAGCAGACGGAGATGGAAAAGGGCATGTTCGGCATTCCGGAGCCAACGAAAAGCGAAAAGGTTGACCCGGCCAAAGGCAAATGCCTGATTGTCGTGCCGGGCGTCGTATTTGACCCGGACGGAAACCGGATCGGCTACGGCGGCGGATATTATGACCGCTTCCTCGCCAAGTACCCGGATGTCCCGCGTGTCATGCTCGCCTATGAAATGCAGAAGACCGTAAGCGTTCCGTATGACGGAAACGATGTTCCCGTAAACCTTGTGTTGACGGAAACCGACCGTTATCCCGGACTGGAAGCCTGAAAGGAGAATCATCGTGAATTTAATGATAATGGGTAAGGAAGCCGTTCTGGCCTCCGAAATTCTTGCCGTAACCGATACCGCAAAGAAAAATGATACGCTGAACTTTTTGGCAGACCGCCTTGTTGCGGAAACCGCATCGATTCTTGCGGCAAACGACATTGATGTGAAGGCTGCCGAGGAAAAGGGCGTAAGCCCCGCCATGGTTGACCGCTTAAGACTGAATGAAAGCCGCGTGAAAGGCATGGCAGGCGGACTCAGACAGGTTGCCGCTTTGCCGGATCCCGTCGGAGAAGTACTTGACAGCTTTACGCGTCCGAACGGCCTGAAAATTCAAAAGGTTCGTGTTCCGTTCGGCGTCATCGGCATCATTTACGAGTCCCGCCCGAATGTCACTGCGGATGCTTTCGGTCTTTGCTTTAAGGCAGGCAGTGCCGTCATTCTTCGCGGCGGTTCCGATGCCATCCATTCCAATACGAGAATTACCGAAGTGCTTCGTGAGGGTCTTAAAGAGTGCGGACTTCCCGAGAATGCCGTTGCTTTGATTACCGATACGAGCCGCGAAACGGTTAACGATTTCATGAAGCTGAACCGCTTTGTCGATGTTCTGATTCCGAGAGGCGGCGCAGGCCTGATTCAGAGCGTGCTTGAAAACAGCCGGATTCCCGTCATTGAAACCGGCACCGGAAACTGTCATATTTTCGTTGACGAGACCGCCGATCAGGAGCAGGCTCTTTCCATCATCAAGAACGCGAAAACGCAGCGCATGGGCGTCTGCAATGCCTGTGAGAGCCTTGTCATTCATGAAAAGATTGCGGAGGAATTCCTTCCGAAGCTTTATAAGATGCTCAACGAATGCAACATTACGATGCGCGCGGACGAGCAGGCAAGAGCCGTTGTTCCCGAGATGGAGACGGCCGACGAGACCGACTTCTATAAGGAGTACCTCGGTAGCCTGATCAGCATCAAAACGGTTGCCGGTGTTGACGAAGCCATCCGTCATATCAATACGTATCATACAAAGCATTCTGACGCGATTCTGACGAAGAACGAAGAGAATGCCAAGAAGTTCTTAAAGCAGGTTGACAGCGCATGCGTTTACGTGAATGCAAGCACCCGTTTCACCGACGGTGAGGAATTCGGCTTCGGTGCCGAAATCGGCATCAGCACGCAGAAGCTTCACGCAAGAGGACCGATGGGTCTTAAGGAGCTTACAAGCTATAAATATCTGATTTGCGGTGACGGACAGATTCGCGGCTAGGAGGAAGCTATGGAAACATCCCTCGAGATTGACCTCGCGTCATTCCCTGCTGAGGAACCCGGGCGGCAGTATGCGTTCATCCGTGTTCTGAAGGACATGGTCGCGGAGAAAAGGAAACTTCTCGGCCGTGACCTGACGATGCATGTTGAAACCTTCGGCTGCCAGATGAACGAAAAGGATTCCGAAAAGCTTGCCGGCATACTTTCGCAGATCGGTTATGTTCAGATTGAATCCGAAGAGGCTGACCTGGTGCTTTATAACACCTGTACGGTTCGGGAAAATGCCAACACGCGCGTTTACGGCAGGGTCGGATATCTCGGCAGACTGAAAAAGCAGAACCCTGAAATGCTGATTCTTCTTTGCGGATGCATGATGCAGGAGGAAGAGGAAGTCGAGAAGGTCAAAAAGACATACCGCTTCGTCGATGTCGTTTTCGGAACACATAACATTTATATGCTTGCCGAGCTTTTGTACAGACGGTTCACAACGGGCAGTCAGGTTATCGATGTCCGTAAAGAAGCCGACCGGATTGTGGAAGACCTTCCGAGCCTTCGAAAATACGGCTTTAAGGCAGGCGTTAACATCATGTACGGCTGCAATAACTTCTGTACGTATTGTATCGTTCCGTATGTGCGCGGACGGGAACGCTCCCGTAACCCGATTGACATCGTCAGGGAGACCGAGCAGCTCGTTAAGGAAGGCGTCCGGGAGGTCATGCTTCTCGGTCAGAACGTGAATTCCTACGGAAAGACGCTTGAGCCGCAGGTTTCCTTTGCAGAATTGATCCGCGATGTTGCGGCGGTTCCCGGATTGCTTCGAGTCCGGTTCATGACGCCGCATCCGAAGGATATTTCGGAAGATCTTCTTAAGGAGATTGCAAGAAACCCGAAAATCTGCAACCACATCCACCTTCCGCTACAGTCGGGAAGCACGGAACTTTTACGGAAGATGAACCGCCATTACACGAAGGAGCAGTTCATCGCCCTTACGAAAAGAATTCGTGAAATCATTCCCGATGCCGCGATTACGACCGATATCATCATCGGTTTTCCGGGCGAAACGGAAGAGGATTTCAACGATACGCTTGAAGTCATCAAAGAAGCACGCTTCATGAGCGCCTTCACATTCATCTATTCCAAAAGGCACGGCACGCCGGCAGCGGATATGCCCGATCAGGTTCCCGAGGAAGTCAGCGCGGACCGGATGAAGCGGCTTTTGAAGGTTGTCGGAAGCACCGCGGAGGCGGAAGCCGTCAAACTGACCGGAAAAACGGTTCCGGTCCTTTGCGAAGTATACAAGGAGAATACCGGCTTCATGACGGGCCGCCTTGAGAACAATCTTTTATGTCATTTTCCTTCGGAGGCATCGTTACTCGGACAGATTGTCAACGTCCGCCTCACGGAGTGCGCAGGGTTCTATTATCTCGGAGAATTGGTCTGATTTTCGGAGGACTTTATGAAGAAAAAGTGGAATCGGCTGAAAGAAATCATTAGACTGTTCCGGTTAGACATGATCTTTTTGATCGTCGGACTGTATTTCGCACTGTGCTTTTCCATCTATCTGATACTTCGTCTCGAAGACATGGAAACGCCTTTCTGGGACGTTGTCTGCTTTAACCTGTTAACGGTCACCGGTAACGATTACATTTACGTAGACAGCCCCTGGGCACGTGTGATGGGCATCTTCATGCTGATTCTCGGCATGTTCGGCTTATCATCGATTACAGGTTATGTTTCATCCGCATTTGTTGCGAGAAGACTGAATCCGGAGAGAGGAGTGAAGAAGATGCAGACCATGACCGACCACATCATCATCTGCGGCTATAAAAACGATGTCAAAGGACTGATTCTCGGAATTCTCCGTAAGAACCGCAATCTGTCCGCTTCGGACATCATTCTGATCAATAACGCGGACGACGGCAAAATGCAGGTCATCCGTGACGATGACGAGCTGAAGGGCCTTAATCTGTTACGCGGCGATTTCACCGAGGAGCAGACCTTACTGAAGGCAAATGTGAAACGCGCCTCCAAGGTGCTGATCATCGGCGAAGCGCAGGACAATCTCGATGACGAGCTGGTGGATTCCCGTGTTTTCGTTGCGGCACTTTTGACCAGCAAGCTGAATCCCAACTGTCATATCTGTGCCGAAATCCGTACGGAACGGTACAAAAACTATCTTGAAAACCAGCACTGCGCTGAGGTTGTGTATGTTGAGGGTTATACGAGATACATTCTTTCCACATCTACGAATTACAGCGGAATGAGTAAGGTCATGTCGTCGTTTCTCGATGACGGTGACGGCATTTCCGTTCAGATAGCGCCGATTTCCGAAAAGTGGGTCGGAAAGACGTTCGGCGAGCTTTTTTCCTGGTATAAAAAAGAACAGAATATATTGCTGCTCGGTGTTTTGGAGAACATGGGCGTTGAGAAGGAACTGAAGCATCAGATTCTTTCCGAGGCGCAGAAATCGATGAATTACGGCGAGATCATCCAAAACCTGAAGTCGGTTAAGACACTGGAAACCAACCGGCCGCATCTGAATCCGGGTGATGACTTCGTTCTTTCAAAGAACATGGGGGCCATCATCTTAGGCGTTGAAATCTGATGACAATCGGAGCACAGACAAGGAGGAGCGACATGGACTATAAGGAAAGCTTACGGTCATTTCCGTTACTGGCCGATATTGACGAAGTGGATCTTGATGCTTTGTCATCCTATCTGCACGAAAAGAAATTCAGTGCCGGCACCGACATCGTAACCGAGGGAGATGACGGCGACGTGATGTTTTTACTTCTTAAGGGAAGCGTCGACATCATCAAGAAGACCGTCTTCGGCGACAGCTTCGTCGTGACGACCCTGGATGATTCGATGAACTGCGTATTCGGTGAGATGGCCATGATTGACCACGACAAGCGTTCGAGCACGGTCCGAGCCAAAACAGACTGCGTGACGATGACGGTTAACCAGCGGGACTTCGACCAGTTCTGCACGGATTACCCGAAATGCGGCGTAAAGCTTTTGCGGCTGATCAGCATCAACCTTGTCAGAAACATCCGAAAGGAAAATGAGAACCTTAAGCTTGTGTACCAGGCTTTGATAGAAGAAATCGAGAAGGGCTGAGGAGGAAAACATTCATGTTTAAGATGGATGAGCTGTTGCTGTTCGTACTGATCACGTATTTTCCGGACGATGCGCCTCTTTATACGGTTTTGGGCTATGAGGGCAAGACGGTAAGGGAATACCTCGACGGCATCAAATGGGATGAGATTGATGACGCGAAGGAATACACGTCCTTTATGAACGGCTTCGACTTCAAGAACATCATCATGGCACTTCGTAACAACGAGAAGGTATCGGGTGCGCGCATAGTGGAGACACACCGCGATGAGGCTTACGGCGGTGGCGGCGGCATCTCTGCCATTTTCCTTTGCGACGAATATAAGGAAGCCGTTGTCGCGTTCCGCGGAACCGCTGACAACGAGTGGATTGATGACTGCGTCGGCGCCAATAAGATCGATACCTTACAGCAGATTAATGCGATGGAATGGTTTAAGCTTTCGTATGAAAAGCTTCGTCTTGAGGACTATACGATTACCGTGACCGGTCACTCAAAGGGCGGCAACAAAGCCAAGTACATCGGCATCTTAAGCGATATTCCGGACCGTGCCGTATCCTTTGACGGGCAGGGCTTTTCCGATGAGTTCATCGAGCATTACCGCAAGCGCATCCAGAAGCGTCAGGGCGTCATTGAAAACCACAACATCGATTTCGACTATGTCAACATTCTGATGAACGATGTCGGCAGGAAGACGTATTATGTCGGCTATGATTACGGCAAGCACGGCTTTGCCGAGAGCCATTGCCCTAACACGTTCATGAATTTCGGTGAGAACGGCGAGTATACGATGCAGGTCAATCCGAACGGACAGCGTCCGGAAATGCAGATTCTCGATCAGTTCTTCAACAGCATGATCCGTTCCGGCGTCAGCAAGAAGGAACAGGAGGAGACGAACCGCCTTGTCGGCATTCTCGTGGAGAAAGGCTTTGCCATCGGCAAGGAGCAGACGGTTTCGGAGTATATCAACCTTCTTTGTGACCTCGTCGGCGACCCGCAGTACAGCGACAATACGGCGTATCTGTTTGCGTTCTGCATCAAATATTCAAAGCTTAACAAAGATTTCTTAAAGACCCTGAAGGATCTGATGCACAATTTCGGTGCAGACGATGTTGTCAGAATCATCAACATGCTTGAAGGTCTTGTGAATTCGAAGAAGTTCAGCACAATCGTTAACCTTTCCGATTTCCTGATTCATCACGTGAACCGCATCGTCGTTTCGCAGGTGCAGAATTTCTGCAGTAAGAAATACGGCATCCAGCTCTCGCAGGACCAGGTGCGCGGCGTTTTGCAGATTGTCAGCCTGACCAAGGAAATGATGAAGACGCTCGAAATCAAGATGGACGGCAGCGATATCGTTGTGTCCGAAGAGGATGATGACGAGAGCGTATTGCGTGTTCCTGAGGATATGAAGATTGTCGTTTTGGCAGGCGGTCTTTCGAATGAGCGTAACATGTCGCTTCGAAGCGGTTATGTCGTATCAAAGGTGCTTGCCGAGAAAGGCTATCAGGTCATCCTGCTCGACTCGTTCATGGGCTACGGCGATCATGAAAAGAATATCGCGGATGCCTTCGCCAATCCCGCAAAATACTCGCTTGAGCCCGGCAACATTCCGAACGACATTCCGGATCTCTGGGCAGTAAGAAAGAGAAGAGTCGACCAGTCGCCTTCCTACTTCGGCCCGAACGTACTGCAGATCTGCCGTCAGGCCGACCTCGTTTTCATTGCGCTTCACGGCGCTGAGGGTGAGAACGGCAAGGTGCAGGCGGCTTTCGATCTGTTGGGCATCGATTATACCGGCTGCGATTATTTCTCGTCGGCTCTGTCCTCCAATAAGGCGGTTTCGAAGCAGCTGCTGATTGAGCAGAACATCCCCGTTCCGAAGGGCTTTGTAACGTACCGCGGTGAAGAAGCTGTCTTCCCTGAAGACCGTAACATGCATTATCCGGTTATTGTAAAGCCCAACAACGGCGGCATCGGCCTCGGCATTTCCGTGGCGAGTGACCGTGCGTCCTACGCAAAAGCGTTAAAGGATGCGTTCCGTTGGGAGAGCGAGATTCTCGTTGAAGAATATGTAACCGGACGTGAATTTGCCGTCGGTACCGTGGACGGCAAGGCATTGCCTGTTCTCGAGGTTCTTCCTTTCCGGACATCCGATGTCGAGACCGCACTTTCCATCCGCGGTGAAAAGATCAGAAAGTGTCCTGCGGATATCCCCGCAGAGCTTTCCGATAAGCTGAAGGCGACTGCAGAGGCGGTTGTTGACACGCTCGGTGTGCAGGCTTACGGCAAAGTGGACTTCATCGTCCGCGAGGACGGCTCGTTTGTATGCCTCGAATGCGACTCCCTGCCGCAGCTTTACCAGGATGCACATCTTGTATTGGAGGCTCAGGCTGCCGGCATTTCGTTCGGCGAACTGTGTGACCGGATTTTAGAGATGAGCCTTCGCAATTAGGCATGGCATTTGCCATGGAAAATGTGACATGCGTCCTTACGGCGCGGTTACATTTTATGCTTGTAAAAACGGATATCGTATTGTATAATGGCATTCGTTAGGCATGGAGGAGTACCCAAGTGGCTGAAGGGTCTGGCTTCGAACACCAGTAGGTCGGGAATACCGGCGCAAGGGTTCAAATCCCTTCTCCTCCGTAACAGAAAGCGAAAGCCCGATGATGTCGGGCTTTTTGCTTTTCGTGCCACAGACTGTTTTAAACGGAGATGAGAGAATGAAGAAAGCAATTCTTTTGATGACGGCGTGTATCCTTTTCTGTCTTGCCGGATGTATGGCGAAGCCGGACGGACCGAAGGAAGATGTAACGGAAACACCGACAGCGACGCCCGAACCGACAAAGGAGGAACAGAAGATGACCGAAAAGCCCGAACCTACGGTAACGAATACCCCTACGCCTACTCCCGCCTTAACGGACGAAAACGGCATGTATTATAAATGCCCCTCGGAATACCTTTCTAAGAGGGAAGGTGTAACATACGGTTCGTTTAAGCGCGAAACCTATTATTCCGATTACTGTAAGCGCGAGCGTTATTATACGGTTTTGCTTCCTGCGGATTATTCGGAGGATAAGAAGTATCCTGTAGTTTACCTGCTTCACGGAATTTTCGGAGACGAGACTTCATTTGCTAAAGATGCGAAGATTCCGGTTCTGATCGGCAATATGGTTGCCGACGGTCTGACCCGTGAGTTCATCCTTGTATGTCCCGCGATGTATGCTGCAGGCGAAGGAACCGCTCAGGCACCGGCGTTTGATGCGGAAGCATGTCTGCCGTATGACCGTTTCCCGACGGAGCTTGTACAGTGCCTGATGCCGCATATCAACAAGACCTATTCCGTCATCGAAGGACGGGAAGGCACTTATATCGGCGGCTTCTCAATGGGCGGACGTGAAACGTTATATACGCTGATGCTGTATCCGGAGCTTTTTAAGTATGTATGCGCGATGGCTCCGGCTCCCGGCATGACGCCCGCAAAGGACGGCTTCATGGAGCATCCCGGATCGCTTAAAGAGGAAGAGGTCAGATTTGCCGAAGGCACCGATCTTCCCGAGAAAATCATCATCAACTGCGGCACCCGTGACAGCGTTGTCGGAAAATTCCCGCTCGGGTATCATGAGCTGTTTACGAAGAACGGGATTGAACACCTTTGGTATGAAGTGCCCGGTGCCGACCACGACATGACCACCCAGTATTCCGGAATGTTCAACTTCTTCCAACTGTTTGGAAAGGAATCATGAATCTACTGTGAATTAAAAGTGAATTTGTGGAAACTAAAATCGCAATCTGTTATGATTATGCCGAGGTTTGAATGCCTCGGCATAACTTTTTAGGCGAGGGAGATTACAAGATGAAGAAGACTGTATTGTTTGTGTTTTTGACTGCCTTGGCCGTGTGCCTGTGTGCATGCGGAAAGAAAGCGGAAGGGGAGAATTCCGTGAAGGGTTCTTCGGGTGGCAGCAAAGAGACTGCGGCTCATCCGAACGTGCTTGAAAATGTCACGGAGAGTAACTACGTTAATGTCGTGAAGGATGTATTCGGAATTGAACTGAAGCAGGAAAACGGATGGACCGTTTCCGAAGTGTTAAGCCCGAACAAGGTGAACAACTTGCGGCTTACCTATAAGACGCCTGCAGACTTTGATTCGAACGCGTGGAACGCCTGGTTTGAGAACTTTGTTTCGTCTGCGCTCAGTGCTGACAAAGACGGAATATACGCGCTGGAAATCAATCCGGATACCGGTGCTGTTTCAAAGGGCGGTAAATACGCGGATGCAAAGAAATTTGTTGAAGAAGAGCATCTTTCATTCAGTTATTCCTTTGACGGAAACAGCATTCAGCTGATTCCTGTCTTCTATAATGATAATAAAGGCGGAGAGATTACTCTCAGTTTCACAAAAACCGAATAATCCTCAAAAGAACGTTTAAGAAAAAAAGCCCATCGCCAAAGAAGCGACGGGTCATGGGAAATAAAAAAGGAACGGTGGGTTAAGCCGTTCCTTTCGTTTTCGTTGTAAACGGAAGATTAGTTCATTCCGTTCACTGCAAGCTGGAGTCTGGATACTTTTCTTGCAGCGGTATTCTTATGATAAATGCCCTTTGCAGCAGCCTTGTCGATTGCTACGGTAGCATTCTTAAGACACTTTACGGCAAGGTCCTTGTCACCGGCAGCCACGGCAGCGTCAACCTTCTTCACCAATGTCTTAACCTTAGATTTAATAATTCTGTTACGGAGAGTCTTGGTCTCGATAACGAGAATACGTTTCTTTGCAGACTTGATATTAGCCATCCTTCACACCTCCTGTTCGTAAACTGGTTTTTGCATGAAGTGATGTACGAAAGGGACACGGACGTTTCGTACACACAGATGAAATTATCATAGTACACGGATTCGTGTTTGTCAATCACTTTTTTCGGATTTTCGTTGTCAGAAGGCGCTTTCTATGATATAGTAAGGAACGTAGTAATTTCAATGCGGAAAGAGAGTTTTTCATGGCTTTAACAGATCAGAGTAAGATTCGGAATTTTTGTATAATTGCCCACATCGACCACGGCAAATCAACGCTTGCCGACCGCATCATTGAGAAGACGGGACTTCTGACGTCAAGAGAGATGCAGGAGCAGGTACTTGATAACATGGATCTCGAGCGCGAACGCGGCATTACGATCAAGGCGCAGACCGTCCGTACGATTTATAAGGCGAAGGACGGGCAGGAATACATTTTCAATTTGATAGACACCCCCGGTCACGTGGACTTCAACTATGAGGTTTCGAGAAGCCTTGCGGCATGCGAAGGCGCCGTTCTGGTTGTCGACGCCGCGCAGGGCATTGAAGCGCAGACGCTTGCCAACTGCTATATGGCAATCGACCACGACCTTGAAATCATGCCGGTTATTAACAAGATTGACCTTCCGAGCGCTGAGCCGGAGCGCGTCATTGCGGAAATCGAAGATGTCATCGGCATCGAAGCACAGGACGCGCCGCGCATCTCCGCGAAGCTCGGCCTCAATATCGAAGATGTTCTCGAAGGCATCGTAGCGAAGATTCCGGCGCCGAAGGGCGACCGCGAGAAGCCGCTGCAGGCGTTGATTTTCGACTCGGTTTACGACCCTTATAAGGGCGTCATCATATTTGTCAGAGTAAAGGAAGGCTGCATCACCAAGGATACGAGAATCCGCATGATGGCAACCGGCTGCGAAGAGGACATCGTGGAAATCGGCACGTTCGGTCCCGGCAAGTTCATCCCGTGTGACGAGCTCCCGGCCGGCACCGTAGGCTATATTACGGCCTCTTTGAAAAATGTGAAAGACACCCGTGTCGGTGACACCGTAACCGATGCAAGACGTCCCGCCGCAGAGCCGCTTCCCGGTTATAAGAAGGTTAACCCGATGGTATACTGCGGCATGTATCCTGCGGACGGCGCAAAATATCCGGACCTTCGGGACGCGCTTGAGAAGCTTCAGCTCAATGACGCTTCGCTGCAGTACGAGCCCGAGACATCGATTGCACTCGGCTTCGGTTTCCGTTGCGGCTTCCTCGGCCTTCTGCATCTTGAAATCATCGAGGAACGTCTGGAACGCGAGTATAACCTTGACCTTGTAACGACCGCACCGAGCGTAATCTATAAGATTTATAAGACCGACGGCACCTGCGAGGATATCTCGAACCCGGCTAACATGCCCGACCCGACCGAGATCGCGCATATGGAGGAACCTTTTGTCAGTGCCGAAATCATGGTGACGACCGAGTTTGTCGGCCCGATCATGAAGCTCTGCCAGGAACGCCGCGGCGTATATCTCGGAATGGAATATATGGAGCAGACGAGAGCACTTTTGAAGTATGAGCTTCCGCTCAACGAAATCATTTATGATTTCTTCGATGCTTTGAAGTCCCGATCGAAGGGTTATGCTTCGTTTGACTATGATTTGAAGGGCTATGTTCCTTCCCGTCTTGTGAAGCTTGACATTCTGATCAATCACGAGGAGGTCGATGCGCTTTCGTTCATTGTGCATGAGGATTCCGCGTACGAAAGAGGCCGCAGAATCTGCGAACGCATGAAGGACGAGATTCCGAGACATCTGTTTGAGATTCCGATTCAGGCAGCCATCGGAAACAAGATTATTGCAAGAGAAACCGTTAAGGCCATGCGTAAGGACGTGCTTGCAAAATGCTACGGCGGTGACATCACCCGTAAGAAGAAGCTTCTTGAAAAGCAAAAAGAAGGAAAGAAGAGGATGCGCCAGATCGGCAATGTGGAAATACCGCAGGCAGCCTTCATGAGCGTATTGAAACTGGATGAAGAATAAAGAACCGTTAGAACTTTATATTCATATTCCGTTTTGTAAGAGAAAATGCAATTATTGCGATTTCCTGTCATTTTCCGGAAAGGAATACTGCGTCTGGAATTATCTGGACGCTTTGATCCGGGACCTGACCCGCTACGGCGGACAGACGGTTTCTTCGGTTTACATCGGCGGCGGCACGCCCTCGTGTGTTCCGCTCGGCTTTTACGATAAGCTGTTTTCCTGCATCCGCGAGAACTATTTCCTTCTTCCCGATGCGGAAATCACGCTTGAGGCCAATCCGGGTACGTTAACGGCTGCCAAGGCCGTGGAGTATAAACGGGCAGGCATCAACCGTTTAAGCCTCGGGCTTCAGTCGGCGGTCGATTCGGAGCTGCAGACGCTCGGCCGGATTCATACGTTTGAAGACTTCCTGAAATCGTATGAAATCGCGAGAAAAGCCGGCATCACGAACATCAATGTCGATCTGATGATGGGCATCCCCGGACAGACCGAGGAGTCGTTAAAGACCTCGCTTTCAAGAATTGCCCTGCTGCATCCCGAGCATATTTCGGCTTACATGCTGATTGTCGAGGAAGGGACGCCGTTCGCTGATATGTATAAGCAGGACCCGAAAGCTTTCCCCGATGAGGAGACGGTCAGCCGGATGTACGAAACGACAATTGCGTTTCTTGAGAAAAAGGGCTACAGCCAGTACGAGATTTCAAACTTCGCCAGAAACGGCATGGTGTGTAAGCACAATGTCGGTTATTGGAAGCGTGTGCCGTATCTCGGCATCGGACTCGGCGCGGCTTCACTGATTGACGAAACAAGATACCGCGTGACGACCGATCTGCTTTCCTATATGAAGGAGCTTTCGTTCGAAAGCGAAGAGAAGCTCACAATCAAGGATATGAAGAACGAAACAATCATGCTCGGCCTCCGTTTGAAGGAAGGCATTTCGTATACCGAGCTGAAGGACGCGTTCGGAGAGGGCTTCGCCGGCTACACGGTCGCAAGGCTCGGTAAGTATGTCGAGAAAGGCTACATGGAGCACGATTATGACCGGTTTTTCTTCAATGTGAAGGGTTTTCTGGTCAGCAACTCCATTTTATCTGAATTAATGGAATAAGCACTGTTTCCGGAGGCTTTCGGGCCTCCGATTTTTTTGCTGTTCCGTGGAAAATACGACCGCGGAATAAAAGGCTTTCGGACATTATTTTTTTGTAAAATCATATTGACAAATTTATTCTACAGTGGTATCTTATATGAGGATATTAGCACTCGACGTAATTGAGTGCTAACAAAGAAAGACGGAGGCAATATGGAATTAGACGATCGGAAACTGAAGATCCTGACAGCCATCATCCGGAACTACCTGGAAACAGGTGAGCCGGTTGGTTCCAGAACCATATCCAAGGATTCGGACCTGAACCTGAGCTCCGCCACCATCCGTAACGAGATGTCGGATCTTGAGGAGATGGGACTGATCGTTCAGCCGCATACGAGTGCCGGCCGTATTCCGAGTGACAAGGGATACCGCCTGTACGTCGATATGATGCTGAAGGAGAAGGAAGAAGAGCTGAATAACCTGAAGGTGGAGCTGAACGCGAAGAGCGAGAAACTCGATACCATCCTTAAGGAAGCAGCCAAGGTCATTGCGGACAGCACGAATTATGCTTCGATGATCACGGTGCCGCAGTACCGCTCCAAAAAGATTAAGTTCATTCAGCTGACGCAGGTTGATTATTCCTCGATTCTTTGTGTTGTTGTCCTCGACGGCAACATCATTAAGAATATGATGGTTCCCTGCGACAGAGAGCTTCCCCAGGACGCAATCCTGAAGCTTAACCTGATGATGAATACGTTCCTGCAGGGACTTGATATGCAGGAGATTAACGTAAGCGTCATGCAGAAGCTTCGTACCGAGGCTTCCGAGTATTCGGCTTTGATTTCGGATATTCTCGATGCCGTTGCGAAATGTCTTGAGGAACAGGGCGTGGAGGCTTACACAAGCGGTTCCACGAACATCTTCAAGTATCCCGAGCTGAATGAGTCCGGCAAGGCAACCAATCTTCTGTATGCTTTGGAAGAAAAGAAGCAGCTGACCGAACTGATGTATAAGGAAGGCGACAAGGACAGAGGCATTCAGGTTTACATCGGCGAAGAGAACCCGATTGAAGCCACGAAGGACTGTACGCTTGTTACCGCAACCTACCATCTTGAGGACGGCGTTTACGGAAAGATCGGCATTCTCGGACCGAGACGGATGGATTATGAAAAAGTTGTGGGAACGCTTCGGAACCTGATGTCGGAACTGGATGGCATTTTCCACAAAGAGTAGCAAATAAACAAAGGGAGTGACTGATATGCCTTACGATGAAGGGCAGAATCCGGAAGAGACCGCGGAAACCGTTGATACGGAAGCGGTAAAGCCGGAGGAGAGCAGTCCGGAACCGGAAACCGAAAAGCCGGAGGCCGCTAAGAAGGCTTCTGACGGCAGGGACCCGGACCGGAAGAAGAAAAAAGACAAAAAAGACCGGAACCGGCCGGATAAAAGAGACGAGGAAATCGCCGCGCTGAAGGACAAGGTTCTTCGCCAGCAGGCTGAATTCGTTAATTTCCGGAACCGAACCGAGAAAGAAAAATCCCAGATGTTTGAAGTCGGCGCAAAGAGCATGCTTGAAAAGATGCTGCCGACCATCGATAACTTCGAACGCGGACTGGCTATGCTCACGGAAGAGCAGAAAGCTGAGCCGTTCGCGCAGGGAATGGAGAAGACTTACAGACAGATGCTTGCGGCGCTTGAAAGTGCCGGCGTAAAGCAGATTGAAGCGGTCGGAAAGCCGTTTGATCCGAACCTTCATAATGCGGTGATGCATGTTGAGGATGACTCGGTCGGCGAGAACATCGTCGTTGAGGATTTCCAGAAGGGCTATATGTACCGTGACACGGTTCTTCGTTTCAGCATGGTGAAAGTAGCAAATTAATATTTCATATACAGGAGGAAACTATTATGAGCAAGATTATAGGTATTGACCTTGGTACTACAAACAGCTGTGTAGCAGTAATGGAAGGCGGACAGCCTACCGTTATCGCAAATGCGGAAGGAAGCCGTACGACTCCGTCCGTCGTTGCATTTACCAAAACCGGTGAGAGAATCGTCGGTGAGTCCGCAAAGCGTCAGGCAGTTACGAACTCCGACAAGACGATTTCTTCCATCAAGAGACATATGGGAACGGACTTCCGTGTAGCCATTGACGACAAGAAGTTCACGCCCCAGGAAATTTCCGCAATGATCCTTCAGAAGCTGAAGGCCGACGCAGAAGCTTATCTCGGCGAGAAGGTTACGGAGGCGGTCATCACCGTTCCCGCATACTTCAACGATGCACAGAGACAGGCCACGAAGGATGCCGGTAAGATCGCAGGTCTTGATGTAAAGCGTATCATCAACGAGCCTACGGCTGCCGCTCTTGCATACGGCCTTGACAACGAGAAGGAACAGAAGATCATGGTATACGACCTCGGCGGCGGTACCTTCGATGTATCCATCATCGATATCGGTGACGGCGTTATCGAAGTTCTTGCCACGAACGGTGATACCAGACTCGGCGGTGATGATTTCGATGAGAGAATCACCCGTTACCTGATTGATGAGTTCAAGAAGCAGGAAGGCATCGATCTCGGCGCTGACAAGATGGCTCTTCAGAGACTGAAGGAAGCCGCTGAGAAGGCCAAGAAGGAGCTTTCCGCATCGACCACGACCAACATTAACCTGCCGTTCATTACGGCCAATGCAGACGGTCCTAAGCACCTTGACATCAACCTTACGAGAGCGAAGTTCGAGGAGCTTACCCACGATCTGATCGAGCGTACCGCTACGCCTGTGCAGAACGCACTCCGCGATGCCGGCCTTACGCCTTCCGATCTTTCGAAGGTACTGCTTGTCGGCGGTTCGACCCGTATTCCTGCCGTACAGGAGAAGGTTCGCATGCTGACCGGCCATGAGCCGAACAAGTCTCTGAACCCTGATGAGTGTGTTGCACTCGGTGCTTCCATCCAGGGCGGCAAGCTTGCCGGTGATGCCGGTGCAGGTGACATCCTTCTGCTTGATGTTACGCCTCTTTCCCTGTCCATTGAGACGATGGGCGGCGTAGCGACCAGACTGATTGAGAGAAATACGACGATTCCGACCAAGAAGAGTCAGGTATTCTCCACCGCAGCCGATAACCAGACTGCAGTTGACATTAACGTTGTACAGGGTGAGCGTCAGTTCGCGAAGGATAACAAGAGTCTCGGCCAGTTCCGTCTCGACGGAATCCCGCCGGCAAGAAGAGGCGTTCCGCAGATTGAGGTTACGTTCGATATCGATGCAAACGGTATCGTAAATGTTTCCGCTAAGGATCTCGGAACCGGACGTGAGCAGCATATCACCATTACCGCAGGCTCCAACCTGTCCGATGATGAAATCGAGCGCGCCGTTAAGGAAGCTGCCGAGTATGAGGCTCAGGATAAGAAGCGTAAGGAAGGCGTTGAAGTTCGTAACGAAGCCGATTCCCTTGTATTCCAGACCGAGAAGGCTATGGAAGAGGTCGGCGACAAGCTTGACGCAGGTCTTAAGGCTCAGGTTGATGAGGACCTTGCACACCTGAAGGATCTCGTTGCCAAGACGAATCCCGAAGTGATGAGCGACGGTGAGATCGAGGACATCAAGGCTGCCAAGGAGAAGCTTATGAACTCCGCACAGCAGCTGTTTTCTAAGATGTGCGAGCAGGCACAGGCCAGCCAGGCACAGGGCCAGGATATGGGCGGCTCCGCACCGAAGGACGACAATGTGGTGGACGGAGAGTATCGTGAGGTTTAAGGAAAGGCTGTGGCATTTTCCTGCAATATAAAGTTTGGGGCTGGCTTGCGGTCAGCCCTAAACTTGAGTTTAGGAGAAGTGGGCTTTTATGGATCAAAAGAGAGATTATTACGAAGTACTCGGCTGTGACAAAAACGCATCCGAGGAAGAATTGAAGCGGGCTTACCGGAAGGTTGCGAAGAAGTACCATCCCGACGCGAATCCCGGCGACAAGGATGCCGAGATGAAGTTCAAGGAAGCCAACGAGGCGTATTCCGTCCTGAGCGACCCGCAGAAGAGACAGTTATATGACCAGTACGGACACGATGCCTTTGATCAGAGCGGCGGCCCCGGCGGCGGTGCTTATGATTTTACGGGCAGCTTTTCCGATATTTTCGATATGTTCGGCTTCGGCGACATGTTCGGCGGCGGTGCGAGAAGAGGCGCGCAGAGAAGCAATGCGCCGAGAAGCGGCGCAAGCGTGCGTACTTCGATTCGCATTACGTTTGAAGAGGCCGTATTCGGCGGTGAGAAGGATCTGGAGCTTAACCTGAAGGATGTCTGCAAGACATGCGGCGGCAGCGGAGCAAAGCCGGGTACGAGTCCCGAAACGTGTACGAGATGTAAGGGACAGGGCTCGATCATTTACACGCAGCAGTCGATTCTCGGCGTCATTCAGAACCAGAAGACCTGTCCGGACTGCCGCGGTACCGGTAAAATCATCCGTGAAAAATGTAAGGATTGCTACGGTACGGGCTATGTGACGAACCGTAAGACCATCCGTGTTTCGGTACCTGCCGGAATTGACGAGGGCCAGAGCGTCCGCATTCCGAATATGGGCGAACCCGGCGTGAACGGCGGCGAGCGCGGAAGCCTTTTGGTTGATGTCATCGTGCAGAGACATCCGTTCCTGCAAAGAGACGGTTATGACCTGTATTCGACGCAGCCGATTTCGTTTGCACAGGCCGCACTCGGCGGGGATATCATCATTCCGACGATCGACGGCGATGTCATTTACGAACTGAAGGCAGGCACGCAGACCGATACGAAGGTCCGCTTAAGAGGCAAGGGTGTTCCGCACATCCATCACGAAACGGAACGAGGCGACCAGTATGTAACGCTTGTCGTGCAGGTTCCGACAAAGCTCACGAACGAACAGAGAGACCTCTTAAAGGCGTTCAACGAGAGCATGGGCGGCAAGAACCCCGATGACGGCAAGAAAAAGAAATTCTTCGGCAAATAAGGATTTACCATGAAGTGGAATGTAATTCGCATCCGGACAACCAATGACGTAACCGATTACCTGGCGGGGATCCTGTTTGATCTCGGCTTTGAAGGCATTGAGGTGACCGACACGGTACAGCTTTCCGAGCAGGAGAAGAAGGCAATGTTCATTGACTTCCTTCCCGAGCTTGACGAAACCGATAAAACGGCTGTTGTGACATGCTATACCGATATTGATGCAGATCCTGAGGAGAAGATCGCGCAGATTCGGGTGGAACTCGAATCGTACCGCGATTTCCTTGATCCGGATGCGGTATCGTTCGAAACCGGTGTTACCGAGGATACGGACTGGATTAACAACTGGAAACAGTTCTTTAAGTCCTTTGCCGTTGACGATGACATTTATATCAAACCGACCTGGGAACCGATGCGGGATGAGCTGAAGGATAAGCTTGTCATTGAAATCGATCCCGGAACGGCGTTCGGAACCGGCTCCCACGAGACGACGAGACTGGCAATTGCCAACATGAAGAAGTTCCTTAAGCCCGGCGACCGGATTTTGGATATCGGTACCGGCAGCGGCATCCTTTCCGTGATTGCGATGAAGCTCGGCGCCGGAAAAACCGTCGGAACGGACATCGACCCGATTGCGGTCCGTGTCGCAGGCGAGAATGCAGCGGTGAACGGCATTTCGGTGTTTGACGGTGCTGTTTCCGGGGTACCGGAGGGAAGCGTCGCATTTTACACGGGCAATATGCTCGACGATGAAGCGTTTTGTGTGCCGTTTTCGGAACAAAAATATCCGATTGTGGTTGCAAATATTCTTGCAGATGTTATTATACCATTAGCACCGCTGGTGCGCCGTTTTCTCCTTCCGGGAGGCGTGTTCGTCTGCTCGGGCATCATCAATCTGATGGAGGAGATGACCAAGAAAGCGCTTACGGATCTTGGATATGAGATTCTCAATGAAGAGCGCATGAATGACTGGGTGAGTTACGCAGTGAGACTGCCCGGTTAGAAGGAGGCTTTTGTGCCACGGTTTTATGTTGACCCTTCGAAAATTTTCGGGGACCGCATGGTTCTTGACGGCGGAGAGTACAACCATTTGAAGAACGTACTTCGTAAGCAGGTTGGAGACACCCTGCTTATTTGTGATGGTGAGGGACATGAATTTGACTGCCGGATTGCCGCCTATGAAAACGGTCAGGTGATTTTTGACATCCTGGAAACCCGTGACGGCAACACCGAGCTGGGAATTTCCGTGACTTTGTATCAGGGGCTTCCGAAGAAGGATAGGCTTGAATGGATCATCGAAAAAGCTGTCGAACTGGGCGCCGCAAGGATTGTACCGGTTTCGTGCGCCAGGTCCATTGCCAAATGGGACGACCCCGCCCGTGAGGAGAAGAAGGTGAAACGTTTCCAGGCCATTGCAGAGGCTGCCTCGAAGCAGTGCGGACGCGGCGTGATTCCGACTGTCGGGAGCGTTGTGTCATTTTCCGAAGCTATTAAGGAAGCAAAGGCCGATTGCGATGTCATCCTGTTTCCGTATGAGAATGCGGAAGGCATGCAGGCTACGGAAGCGGTTATGAAAAGCATCAAAAAGGGAGATAAGGTTGCGGTATTCATCGGACCCGAGGGCGGTTTTGCACCGGAAGAGGTAACGCTTGCGGAGCAAAGCGGGGCGAAGGTCATCAGTCTCGGACGGAGAATTCTCCGCACGGAAACTGCTGCAATGGCGGTTTTATCCCATCTTATGATACAGGCAGAAACGTTGGAGTAACGATATGAAAGAGATTTATCTGGACAACGCCGCCACGACGCGTGCCTGCGAGGAAGCGGTTGCCGCCATGACTAAGGTGCTTCGGGAAGACTACGGAAATCCGTCGTCTTTGCACGGAAAGGGCATTCAGGCGGAACAGTATCTGAAGGAAGCAAGAAAAACCATCGCGAAGTCATTAAAGTGTCAGGAAAAGGAGATTATCTTCACCTCGGGCGGCACGGAATCGAATAACCTCGCGCTGTTCGGCACGGCTTATGCGAAAGCAAGACGCGGCAAGCATATCATTTCTACTTCCATTGAACATGCATCGGTTTATAACCCGTTGATATTTCTGGAAAAACAGGGCTACGAGGTGTCTTACCTGCCGGTGGATCGGAACGGAATTGTTTCTTTGGATGCTCTGAAGGAAGCGCTTCGCAGCGATACGATTCTTGTTTCCGTCATGCTTGTAAACAACGAAATCGGTGCGATTGAGCCGGTCACTGAGATTGCAAAGCTTGTGCATTCGTATAATCCCGAAATTCTGTTTCATGTTGATGCGATTCAGGCATACGGAAAGGTTCCGTTTACGCCGAATGCGTGCGGAATCGATTTGCTTTCGGTCAGCGGCCATAAGCTGCAGGGCCCGAAGGGAAGCGGATTTTTATATAAAAAGGATAAGGTGCGGCTGCTCCCTGAGATTCTCGGCGGAGGGCAGGAGGGCGACATGCGTTCGGGCACCGAGAATGTTCCTGCAATTGCCGGTCTTTCCGAAGCCGTGAAGCGGTATTTTCAGAATCAGAACGCTTTTCGGGACAGCATGTATGCCTGTAAGACCGAGCTGTTGAAGCAGGTCATGACAATGCCGTTTGCGCATCCGAATGCAGTGTTTGAAGAAGAGTCCGACACGCTTACGAATGAGGAACGTGTCCGTAAGACCGCGCCGCATATTCTAAGTGTCAGCTTTGACAACATCCGAAGTGAAGTTTTGCTGCACGCCTTGGAGGATTACGGTATCTGTGTTTCGTCCGGTTCGGCCTGTTCTTCGAATCATCCGGCCGTCAGCGGTACGTTAAAGGCAATCGGTGTTCCGGATAAATATCTCGACAGCACAATCCGGTTCAGCTTCAGTCCGGAGACAACGCTTGAAGAGATTCGGACTGCCTGCGATGCGCTTCGTGAGCTTGTTCCGAAGCTCGGCAGATTCACGGTTCATTAGATTTTTGAGAGGAGCGCCCCGGGCGCAGATGAATATGGAATATAAGTCTTTTTTGATAAAATATGCGGAAATCGGATTGAAAGGGAAGAACCGGTCCTATTTTGAGGACTGCCTTGTGAACCAAATTCGGCAGAACCTTTCGCTTCTCGGCGATTATAAGGTGACGAAGGAGCAGGGAAGAGTTTATGTCAACTGTCCCGACGGCTATGATTATGACGATACGGTTTCGTGTCTTTCGAAGATTTTCGGCATTGTCGGTTTCATGCCGGTTGTGGAAATCGAATCGACTGACTGGCAGGATATTTGCGACATGACGGTCAGATTTGTCGAAGAGTCCTTCCCCGAGAAGAACTTCACGTTTAAGATGTTTTGTAAGCGCGGAGACAAGAGCTATCCGAAGACCTCGCCGGAGATTGCGGCGGATCTCGGCGGTGTGATTCTCGATCATTTTCCGGGGCTCTCCGTGGATGTACGGAATCCGCAGAAAAACATTACGGTGGAGGTCCGCAGCCATGCCTACATTTATGCGGACGGTTATAAGGGCGTCGGCGGCATGCCGGTCGGCTGTAACGGCAAGGCAATGCTTTTGCTTTCCGGCGGGATTGACAGCCCGGTTGCCGGTTATATGATTGCAAAGCGCGGTGTCAGCATTGACGCGACCTATTTCCATGCGCCGCCGTATACGAGCGAAAGAGCAAAGCAGAAGGTCATTGACCTGGCGAAGCAGATTTCGTTATATACCGGCCCGATTAAGCTGAATGTCGTCAATTTCACGGATATTCAGATGTACATCTATGAGACCTGCCCTCATGAGGAACTGACGATTCTGATGCGGCGTTATATGATGCGGATTGCGGAGGAAATCGCGAACCGAAGCAACTGTCTTGCACTGATCACCGGTGAAAGCGTCGGTCAGGTTGCAAGCCAGACGATGCAGAGCCTGATCTGCACGAACGCGGTATGCGAGCTCCCGGTATACCGTCCGTTAATCGGCTTTGACAAGTCGGAAATCGTTGAGATTTCGCAGAGAATCGGCACGTTTGAGACGAGCATCCTTCCTTACGAGGACTGCTGCACGATTTATGTTGCGAAACACCCGGTTACCAAACCGATTTTAAAAGTCATCGAGCGCAGCGAGAAGCTTCTTGCCGATAAAATTGATGAGATGGTACAAAAAGCTATCGACGAGCGCGAAGTCATCAAAATCAAACCGGAAGACTGATTTTACAATTTGGGCAAAACAAAAAGCAGGAGGGTAATCCTCCTGCTTTCCTGAATGCTTATGTTTTATTCTTCGGTCTCTTCAATGTAAGGGCTCAGAACCTCAAGGATATGGTCGATATCCTCCTCGTTGTGAATCCCGAGCGTAATCGGCTTGTTCAGATCAAGGGAGAAAATTCCCATGATGGACTTGGCATCGATGACATAACGTCCGGAGATGAGATCGAAATCCGAGTCGAATTTGGTTACGTCATTTACGAAATTCTTGACTTTGTCAATGGAATTCAAACAAATGGTAACAGTTTTCATACAGGCATCACTCCTCTTCTTGTGATACCATAAGTGTAACATACTAAAGGAAAATGTCAATACATCTATAGGGAGAAGCAGTTGGAAAATTATCTGATTTCGAAAAAAACAGCCTTTTTGACTCTCGGCTGCAAGGTGAATGCCTATGAAACCGAAGCAATTAAGGAATTGTTCCGCGGTTTCGGGACCGAAGAGGTGCCGTTTCGGGATTATGCGGATATCTATCTTGTGAATACGTGTACCGTGACGAATGTGGCCGACCGCAAGTCCCGTCAGATGCTCCGTCAGGCTAAAAAGCGCAATCCCGATGCCGTCATCGTTGCGCTCGGCTGCTATGTGCAGGAGTTCGGTGCGGACCATAAAGACGACGGTCTGGCCGACCTTTACATCGGAAACCGCAGAAAATCCGAAACCGCTTCGATTGTGAATACATTTCTGAAGGCAAAGTCGGAGGGTGAGAATCCGGAGCGGTTTTACATCAACGAGGACAGCTCGCTTACCGGCTATGAAAGCATGAATACGGTCTCGATTGAGGACCATTGCAGGGCGAATATCAAGATTCAGGACGGCTGTAACCAGTTCTGCTCCTACTGCATCATTCCTTTCGCAAGAGGCCGGATTGCAAGCCGTGCGGAAGAAGATGTAATAGCGGAGACCGAAAAGCTTGCAGCATCGGGCTTTCATGAGATTGTCCTGACCGGAATCCATCTTTCCTCGTACGGCCTTGATCAAAGAAGCGTCAGAGAACAGCAGTCCTTGCAGGCGCTGGACGGCTCGATGCCTTTGATTTCGCTGATTCAAAAGCTTGCCGCGATTCCGGGAATCGAAAGAATCCGTCTCGGCTCTTTTGAGCCCCGCATCATCACGGAGCGGTTTACGAAGGCGCTTTCCGAAATTCCGCAGGTGTGTCCTCATTTTCACCTGTCATTACAAAGCGGCTGTAACCGGACACTTGCCGCAATGAACCGGAAATATACGGCGGAGGAGTATTCAAAGGCCGTTCAGATCCTTCGCAAATATTTTGAAAATCCCGCATTGACCACCGATATCATCGTCGGTTTCCCGGGAGAAACGGATGAGGATTTCAAAGAGTCGCTTGCCTTCGCCGAAAAGACCGCCTTTTCGAAGATTCACATTTTCCCTTATTCGAGACGAAAAGGGACTGTTGCGGACCGGATGCCCGATCAGGTAAGGGACGACATAAAGAAGCAACGCGAAGCGGTATTCCTGGAGTCCGAGCTTGCCATGAGAAAGCGGTATGCGGAGAGCTTCCTCGGCAAAGCGGATTCTGTTTTGGTCGAAACCGTAACGGAAACTGACGGTATTTTGACGGCGGAAGGCTGCTCGACACGCTATAACCGCTACCGTTTCCCTGTTACGGAAAATGTGACCGGTTCCGTCGTCAGCGTACAGGGGGAGAGTATCACAACAGATTGTATTATCTTGGCGAAAAAGGTTGATATTTTACACAAAATAGAGTAAAATTACATGTGGTATGGTGTATACCGACGCTTATTTGAGGAGGACTGTATTGTATGGATCAGCAGGGCACACAATTTTTCAAGGTTGAGAATATTTCTGACGATTATGTTCGCAGCGTGATTGCCTCGGTTTATGTTGCCATGGCCGAGAAAGGATATAATCCGGTCAGCCAGATGGTGGGGTATTTGATGAGCGGCGATCCGACGTATATCACGAACCATCTGAATGCAAGAGCAAAGATCGCAAAGGTTGAGCGCGATGAGATCATCGAGCAGCTTTTGAGCGATTACATCGAGAATAATCTGAAGTAGGTAAGTATGACGGAAGAATTGAATCTTCTGGGACTTGATTACGGTTCCGTGACCGTGGGGGTTGCGGGCAGCGACGGCCTTTTCCTGACCGCCCAGCCGATTGAAGTCATCAGACGAAACCGCGAGAACCAGCTTCGCGAAACATGCAGAAGAATTGAAGAGATTGCAAAAGAAAGAGGCGTTAACTGCCTCGTCATCGGATATCCGATTCATCTGAACGAGTCCGAGGGTGACCGGGCCAGGGCATCCGCGGAATTTGCCGAGATGCTTAAAAGAAGAACCGGGCTTACGACCGTTTTATGGGACGAACGTCTGACAACGGTTTCCGCGCATCGGATTTTGGATGAAGCCGAACTCGGATACAAAAAGAAAGCGGAGGTTGTGGACAAGCTTGCCGCCGCTTTGATTTTGCAGTCGTTTATGGACCGTTTGAACAGCTGTCCCGAGGAGAAACGGTCGCTTTTGGAGGAGATACATGGACGGGAAGGATAACCAGACAATTGCATTCCGTGCGGAAGACGGAACCGAAGTGGAATTTCAGGTTGTATCCGAAACACGGTTTAACGGTAAGAATTATGTCCTCGTGACGGAGCCGGAAGGGGAAGAAGCCTTCCTGTTAAGAGAATCCGCCGACGAGGATTCGGACGTTCTTTACGAGATGGTAGAGGACGATACGGAGATTGACGCTGTCGGGGAGATTTTCCGCGCGATTCTGACGGATATCGACCTGATTTAATCTTAGGGAGGTTTTTATGGCAAACCAGAAAAAGCTTCGCATTGTTCCGCTCGGCGGCCTCGAGCAGATCGGTATGAACATTACCGCCTTCTGCTACGGCGAGTCGATTATCGTTGTGGACTGCGGGCTTGCATTTCCCGAAGACGACATGCTCGGAATCGATCTGGTCATTCCGGATATTTCGTTTTTAAGGGAACATGCGGATCAGGTTAAGGCATTTTTCATTACACACGGTCATGAGGACCATATCGGCGCACTTCCTTACATCTTAAGGGAACTGCCGGTTCCGCTTTACGGAACAAAGCTGACGCTTGCCATCATCCGGAATAAGCTTGAGGAATACAAGATGGCGGACGAGCAGGATTTCCGCGTCGTCAGTTACGGCGATGTTGTGCAGGAGGGTGATTTCAGCGTGGAGTTCATCCGCACGAACCACAGCATTGCGGATGCTGCTGCGCTTGCCATTACCTGTAAGGCCGGTACGGTCATTCATACCGGCGATTTCAAAGTAGACTTCACGCCTGTTTTCGGCACGCCGATTGATCTGACCCGTTTCGGCGAGCTCGGAAAGAAAGGCGTTTTGGCGTTGATGTGTGACAGCACCAACGCTTTAAAGCCCGGCAACACGATGTCCGAGCGTACGGTCGGCAAGACGTTTGATACCGTCTTTGCCGAGAATCCGAACCATCGCATCATCGTTGCCACATTTGCGTCTAACGTGGACCGCGTGCAGCAGATCATCAATTCCGCGGAACGTTTCGGACGGAAGGTTGTCATCGAAGGCCGCAGCATGGTCAACATCGTTTCGACCGCGCAGGAGCTCGGTTACATCCGGATTCCCGAAGGACTTCTGGTGCCGATTGAAGAAGTGAAGAATTATCCGGACAACAAGATTGTCCTGATTATGACCGGTTCCCAGGGCGAGCCGATGGCTGCGCTTTCAAGAGTGGCCGGCAATACGCACAAAAGAGTATCCCTTGTACCGGGCGATGTGGTCATCATCAGTTCGACGCCGATTCCCGGGAACGAGAAGGCTGTCTTTAAGATGATTAATGTGCTTTCCATGCTCGGAGCCAATGTCATTTTCCAGGATACCCATGTATCCGGTCATGCGAATCAGGAAGAGATTAAGCTTCTCTACTGCCTGACCAAGCCGAAGTTTGCGATTCCGATTCACGGTGAATACCGTCACCGCATTGCGCAGAAGAATCTGGCCATGAACATGGGGATGCCGTCCGATAATGTCATCATTTTAAAATCCGGCGATATGCTTGATATCGGTTCCAAGGGTGCAGAGGTTGTCGGCAGCGTTCCGGCGCACGGCATCATGGTAGACGGTCTCGGCGTAGGCGACATCGGCAATGCCGTTCTTCGCGACCGGCAGTATCTTTCGGTTAACGGCATTGTTATCGTTTCCGTTGCCGTTGATCCGGAATCGGGCGAGCTTGTCAGCGGTCCCGACATCATTACAAGAGGCTTTGTTTATGTGAAGGAGTCCGAACGGCTCCTTGATGAAGCAAAGGAAGTAGTCATTGAGGCATGCAACCGGTTTACGGATGCCGGGCATACCGATTTTAACCGACTTCGGTCGGAAATCAAATCCGTTCTGGGAGACTTCTTCTGGAAGAGCATGAAGCGCAGCCCCATGATTCTTCCCGTCATTCTGGAATGGAGTGTGTGAGGTGGGTAGATTTTGAGTAAGAAGAAAGAAACCATCAAAACCGGACAGGTCATCAGAAACTCGGCCAACGGCATAACAAGACTGTTGATTGACTTTTTGTTTTATACGCTTGTCATTCTTGCCGTCATCCGGTTTTCGCAGTACGGATACAACTTCTGTTATCAGTTGTTCGGTTCCGTAGCGGTTGACAAGGAAGGCGAAGGCAAGGAAGTGGAATTCTTCATCCAGTCCGGTGACTCCACCAAGGAAGTGGCCGGCAAGCTGATGCGGGAAGGACTGATCATCGACAATTATTCCTTCTACGCGAAGAGCCTGCTTTCGAAATCCAACATTCAGCCCGGCACCTATATCCTTCGTTCGGATATGGATTATGAAACCATTTTGAAGATTATTACCAGGTATAAGGAACCGGAAGAATCGGATCTTGAAGAGGAAGAAGAATGAAGGATTCTCTTTTGATTAATCGGCATATCGCAGAGTATCTTTCGTCCCTCGAGCCCGATTTGCCCGATTTTTTGGAGAAACTGTATCAAAAGGCGAGAGAGAACCGTGTTCCCGTGATCCGTCGCGAGGCACAGTCTCTTCTTCGTTTCCTTTGCCTTGACAGAAAGCCGGGGAGAGTACTTGAAATCGGTACCGCCATCGGCTTTTCTTCGTGCTTTACGGCAGAATTTCTGCCTAAGGGTTCGGTCCTTTATACGGTTGAAAACTACGAACCCCGTTTCACCGAGGCACAGGAGAATATCGCCGCTTATCGCGAAGATTTCCTGACGCGAAACGGGTATGCGAGTCCCGAAATCCGTTCCGTCTTTTCAGATGCGGAGGAATACCTGAAAGAGCTTTGCGGAAAATGTGAATCCTTCGATCTCATTTTCCTCGATGCCGCTAAGGCGCAATATCCGGCATACCTCGGGCATATCAAAAAGCTGATGGCGCCCGGAGCAATCCTTCTTACGGACAACCTTCTGCAGGAAGGAACGCTTGCGGAATCGAAGTTCACCGTGGAAAGACGCGACCGGACGATTCATCTGCGGATTCGCGAATTTGCCGACATGCTGTTCCGTTCGGGTGAGTTTGATTCGGTCATGCTGCCGCTCGGAGACGGGATGTGCATTACGAGATTAAAGGATTCAGACAGTTATCCGGTTAACCCCGGGGAAGGATGTCAGTCATGAAGAAACCGGAACTTTTGCTCCCGGCCGGGAGCCTTCCCGTTTTGAAAACAGCTGTTCGTTTCGGCGCTGATGCGGTTTACATCGGCGGAGAGTTATTCAGCCTCCGTGCCAAAGCCGCGAATTTCAGCAATGCCGAGATGAAGGAAGCAATTGAATACTGTCACGCACACGGCGTGCATTTATATGTTACGGCCAATATTACTGCGCATAACGGGCATTTAGAGGGCGTTAAGAAGTATTTCGGCGAGCTTGCCGAAATGAAGCCCGATGCTTTAATCATATCGGATCCTGGCGTGTTCCGGCTTGCCCGTGCCTATTGCCCGGACATTCCCGTTCATATCAGCACGCAGGCCAATAATGTAAATTCCGAAACGTTTCTGTTTTGGTACGAGCAGGGCGTTCGCAGGGTTGTATGCGGCAGGGAATTAAGCCTTGAAGAGATTAAAGCAATTAAGGACGCCATTCCCGAAGATATGGAAATCGAGGCGTTCGTGCACGGTTCCATGTGCATTTCGTATTCCGGCCGCTGTCTGCTTTCTGCTTTCATGACCGGAAGGGACGCAAACCTCGGCGCCTGCACGCATCCGTGCCGCTGGAAATACGCGCTGATGGAGGAAACAAGACCGGGCGAATATTTCCCGGTCATGGAAAATGAGAACGGAACCTTCATCTTTAACTCAAAAGATTTGAGCATGATTGACCATATACCGGATCTGATTTCCGCAGGTATTGACAGCTTTAAGGTCGAGGGCCGCATGAAAACCGCTCTTTATGTTGCAACTGTCGGCAAGGCATACCGGACCGCTATCGATGCTTATTACGACGGGACTTATGATGATTCGGATCGTCTTTCCGAGCTGCATGATCTGATTAAGCTTTCCGGCGGCAGAAAGGAAACGACAGGTTTCTTTTACGGCAAGCCAGGCAGCGATGCGCAGTTGTATGAGGGCGATGCCGGCGTCAGACTCGGCGTCTATTACGGCGAGATTGAAGAGGCTTTTCCGGACGGCACGTGCACCTTCACGCAGAAGAATAAGTTCTGTACCGGCGATACCGTGATTATTCTTTCGCCGGATAAAAAACTTACGAATGCCGTTGTATTGAATATGTGGAATGAGAGCGGCGAGGAGATTCCTTCCTGCCCGCATCCGAAGCAGAAGATCCGGATTCTTTGCGATACCGCACCTTCCGTCGGGGACATTCTTTGCGGACTCGGGGAAGGAGACCAGGAATGAAATACCGGCTCCTGTTGATTGCCGTTATCGTCATGTTATGCTTTACGGCATGTAAAAAGAATAATAAAAGCACTGGGGACACGCAGAATACGCCCTCGGCACCGATTGTAACCTATACGCCCACGCCTTTCGTTACGAAGGCGCCCGTGGAAAAGGACATGAAGGCCGTTGTATATTCCGTGAAGCCTTTGATTAAGGGTTTTTCCGAACCGGTCTTTGCCTATACGGATCCCATCACGCTGAAGACCGATAAGGCCTGTGATACAAACGGATATTTCCGCTACTATGTCGCGAATGACGGATTGTATTTGCAGATTCATGTGAACGACGTCACATTTACCAAAGCCGATAGTCCGGAGACAGTGGACAAAGGCGATTATATTGCCGTTTATCTGAACGAGAGAGGCAACAAGCCCGCGAAATATGCGGTCGGCGACTGCTTCATTAAGGTCGGACGCGGCAATGTCATTTTCGAAGGCACCGGCATAGCTTCGGAGAAAACGAAAGCCGTCAGTTACGAAGTGAAGGACGGCTATGAGGCGGAGGTGTTTCTGCCGTTTCTGACGTTACGGGCTGCGGATGCTGTTACCGTCGGGCTTGAAGTCGGTTTCGCGGATTTTGACGGTGAGAAGGAAGTTTGTAAGGGTTACCTGAACGATAAGACCGGCAAAACCGACACTACCTTGAAGAATATCGGGCTGATGAAGCTTGAAAACCGGTTCTCCGGATTAAGCGTAGATGCCGTACAGGAGTCGGTTTGGGAGCTTTCCCCGGTTTATGAGCTTCATAACCGTGCGTACGGCAACATCGGCGCGGATGCTTCTTTCCGCGTTCTGACGGACGGGGATAAACTGTACTTCTACATCACCGTTGACGACGATACCAATGATACCGGAAGCGAAATCGTGACGCGTAAAGACGGCGTCGAGCTGTTTGTAAGCTTTTCCGAACAGAAGCACGAAGCTTATCAGGCCGGAAAGGATATGCATTTTCGGATTACGAGAGACGGTTTGCTGAAATGTGAGAACGGAGCAGATGCCGCAATCATTACATACCTTGTCAGAAGCACTGACAAAGGATACGAGGTGGAACTCTTCATCAGACTTCCCGAGGAAACGGAGGCGATTCCGGATTCGTTCGGTTTTGACCTGCATGTGAACGATTCGTTCGGCGGCGGAAAGAGAGATTCCGTTTTGTGCTGGAGCGATACAACCTTTATGACCTACCAGAACCTGTTAAATGTCGGGACGCTTTCTTTGATACCGTAGTCCCGTAACCACATCTACGGAAGGAAACGATTATGATCAGTTTATTTGAACCGGGAAAAGGCCTGTCCTTTGCGGAAGTCCGCGAACTGCAGGAGCCTTCCTACTTCCGCGACCTGAATATGGACCAGTATGCCTCCTTCTTTAAAGAGTTTGAAGTCGGCGCCGAGCTGATTCCGTATTTCTATTATCTGCCTAAGACCAAAGAGGAGTCCGGGCACCGTCAGTCGGTCATGAAGGATTTGTGTGATCATGACGTTCGTGCCGCGGTAAACCGTTTCATTTCGGGCATCGGTGTTGCAGAGCGCTATCTCGGGTACAGTGAAATCGTCAATGCTTCCGTTCAGAAGTGGAAATGGCGTCTCGATACGATTGTACAGTTTTATTCGGCAATTGACCGGTTCTGCCGCGACCTGACCGAGAACCCGCCGAAGTCCGAGCCGCTTTTAAAACTTCGGGATGACTTTACCGCATATCTGAACGATGCGGAAACCGTAAAGACCCGCGCAAAAGCGGAAGAAATCAGCGGCGAGTTTGATAAGATGCGGTTCCACATCACAATCAACAAGGAACGTGCCACGCTTGATTTCCAATACAGTGAAGAAGATTACTGCAGTTCCATCCGTTCGGAGTTTCCGAGAGCGGAAGGCGAACGCGAGGAAAACAGTTTTACGGAGTCCCCGTTCGGCGATATCAACATCGCGCCGCTTGAAGAGTTCATCTTAAACCAGTTCATGAAACAGGACAGAGTTCTTTTCAGAAATCTGGAAACCTTCTGCGGAATCAAACGCGACATCATTCTTCCGGAGGTTTCCGATCTGATTCGCGAATTCCGGTTCGCCCTTTTGAACCTTGAGCACTTTGAAAAACTGAAGAATAACGGATTTCCGTTCAGCTTCCCTGAGATCGTCGAAGACCGTGAAGTAAACCTTGATGACTGCTTCGATATCGTGTTGGCCGCAAAAAACCTCTCCGAGAACAAGGAAGTTGTTTTGAACGACATCATGAAGTCGAAAGAGGAAACCGCGATTCTTGTTACCGGACCGAACCAGGGCGGTAAGACAACACTTGCCCGGGCATTCGGACAGTGCGCGTATTTCGGCATGATGGGCTTTCCGGTTCCTGCAGGTGTTTCGCGGCTGCCGTTCGTCGACCGTATTTTCACACAGTTTGCGTCAACGGCAGGCAATGATGTGGAAGGAAGACTCGAGCATGAGCTGACCGGTGTCAAGGCGATTCTCGATTCGCTTACCGATCACAGTCTTGTGATCTTCAACGAGCTGTTCACCTCTGCGCCTACGATGGATGCGCTCACGATGAGCAGAGCCCTTCTCAGTACTCTGATTGAGAAGAATGCCGTATGCTTCGTTGTTACCCATACATTTGAACTTGCTTTCGATTCCGACAGGTTTGTGAGCCTCGTCGCCACCGTTGTAGAGGACGGAAGCTTCCGAAGAACTTACCGGATTATCCGAAAGTCTGCAGACGGCATCGCTTATGCAAATTCAATCGTCAGCAAGTACAAATTGGATTACAGTCACATTTTCGGCCGGATTCGCGCGAGGTAACAGGGTATGAAAGTAAATCTTTTGAATTGTGCGGACTATGTAAACAGCGATGTGCTTCCGTTCAAGAACGATGTCTTTGAAGACCTCAGATTTGAACCGATTCTGAATACGATGGCGAAGAACGATAAGTTCGTCTACCAGGCATGTAAAAACATCATTCTTGCTCCGAGTGAGGACCGGAAAAACATCCTTCACAGGCAGGATGCCATCAAGGAAGCCGTTGCGCAGAAGAAATACATTTTCCAGCTTTATATTACGATTTCCGAGATCTTCACCGATCTCACCATTTTAAAGAACCGCACGAAGAAGGAGGGCAATCCGTTGCCGTCCGTACGTGTCATGAATTCGCTTGAGACACTTGATTTGCTGTCCACCGGTCTTGAAAAGTTAAAGGCTGTCATCGTGGACGCCAACAACCAGTTCGAGCCCGGCATATTCCGGTCGTTCTTTGAACAGTTCCTGAAGGAATATGACAGCGATTTCATGCTTTTGGTCCATGAAAAATGCCAAACGCTCCGTACGCTTCAGATCGGCGGCGAGATTCAGATCAGCGGCCGTGTCGGAAGAGGCCTGAAGAGCGACGGTCTTTTGGTGAACTCGATTTCGGAAGTCAAATCAAAGAGAAAGTTCGAGCGCTTAAATGCGATTCTGAATGCCAAAATCCGAAAGAATGAGATTCGCATCAACTATGAGGATCTGCAGTTAAGCAGAGACTGCAGGGATCTTGAGAGCACAGGCCTTTTACACGTTGCGGCCTGCTTTGAAGACTTCAACAAGGAGATTTCGAGGCTGTTTGAATCGCTCCGTACCCAGATTGCATTTTTCTACGGCTGCTGCAACCTGCATACGCATATGACCGGCATGACGTTCGGCCTTTGCTTCCCGGAGATTGCCGAGAAGAGCCATGCGATTGAAACCGACAGAATGTACGACCTTTCCCTTGCGATTGAGACGCTTCGCGCGCCGCAGAACAATTCGCTGCGGGGAAGCGACACGTTGCTTTATATCATCACCGGCGTGAACCACGGCGGCAAAACTTCGTTCCTTCGCGCCGCAGCCGTTGCCCAGATCATGGCGCAGGCCGGTATGTTCGTACCGGCAAGAGGAATGAAGACCGGCATATTCCGCGGCATCTTCACACACTTCGGACGTAACGAAGATGCGACGCTCAATTCCGGCCGTTTGGAGGAAGAGCTTTCCCGCTTAAGCCGCATGATTGATGTGATGAAGCCCGGAAGCCTTCTGTTCCTGAATGAATCGTTTGCAACCACTTCGGAGAACGAGGGCGCTGCGATTGCAGATGACATCATCCGCGCGCTTAACGATAACAAGGTTACGGTATTTTTCGTAACGCACATTTATGCGTACGCGAAGAGAGCCTACCGCGAGCATTATGAGAATACACAGTTCCTGCAGACCGAGCGGAACGAGAGAAACGAACGGACCTACCGAATCATCAGCGGCGAGCCTTCGGAAACCGGCTACGGCATGGAGATGTATTCCAAAATCATCTGCGGCATACAATAAAAAAGGACGTTCCGAAGAACGTCCGATGCGGATGGCGGGACTTGAACCCGCACGAGTGTTAGCCCGGCAGATTTTGAGTCTGCTGCGTCTGCCATTCCGCCACATCCGCTGACAGCGGTTATTCTAACACACTGTTTCGGAAAATGCAACATCGTTTTACGGAAGGAGGCCGATTTATGGATTGCAGGTCATGTAAGAAATGCACCGAACTGTATATTGACGGTCAGCTTCCGCAAAACCGGATTGTAGCCTATACCGACCATCTGGCTTCCTGTCCGGAATGCACCGAGGATCTGCATATTAACTATGCGATTCTGACGGCGCTCCGACAGCTGAATGAAGGGCAGGATCTATCCGATAACTTCGCAACAGAAGTAGATAACAAGCTGAAGGTTGCACGTTTCAAAATCCGTCGCGAAGCAAGACTGAAGGTTTACCGCAGAGTATTCATTTTTTTCGAAATCGTAGGACTTGCCTTGGCATTTTCCATCTTCACGCCGAAGGAGAAGACGTATGCCTTCCTGCCGGACGACGCGGAGTCCAAGGTCGTGATTTCCTTCTACGGCATCCCCGGTTACATGGATCCGGTGCTGAAGGGTATTTACAAATACAATGACGAAGTCCTTGCTGCCATCAAAGAAATGGAAAAGGAGACGAACAACCGATGATTCCCGAGAATTATATGCTGATTATCGACGGCTCGAGCCTCCTGTCCACGCAGTATTACGGCAATATGCCGCGTGACGTTTTGATGGCTAGAAGCGAAGAGGAACGCGCCGCTTTATACCATAAGCTGATGCATACGAAATCCGGCACGTATACGAACGGCGTTTACGGATTCCTGCGTTCTTTGTTTAAGATCCTGGAGACGATGCCGCCTGCGTACCTTTGCGTAACGTGGGACCTGACCAGGGACACGTTCCGGCGCGAGCTGTATGCCGATTATAAGGCAAACCGTTCCGAAACGCCGGCCCCTCTTAAAGAGCAGTTTGCGCTCTGTCAGGATGTGCTCGAAAGGATGGGAGTTCCGCAGTTTCGCGACATGCATTACGAGGCTGATGATTTCAGCGGCAGTCTTTGTGAGAAGTTCAAGAGCGAGGTGCCGGTCCGTATTCTGACGAAGGACCATGACTATCTGCAGCTTGTCGACGACCGGGTTCAGGTGTTTCTTTTGCAGTCGGCACAGACGAAGGCGGATGAGCTTTTGAAAAAACATAACATTCCGAAGACCGACTGCCCTGAAAAATGCTTTCTGATGACGCCTGAAACCGTTCAGGCAGAGGAAGGCGTTAAGCCTGCGTCAATCGCGCATTTAAAGGCATTGATGGGCGATACAAGCGATAATATCAAGGGCGTTCCGGGAATCGGGAAGGAAACCGCGGTTTCGCTGATCGCATTCTATGAAACGGTTGACCGGTTATATGAAGCGCTTCATTCCGATGAAGCAGCATTTCTTGATAAGACGAAATCACTTGGAATCCGCAGAAGCCCCGTATCGTATCTTTTGAAAGAGGATGCGGAGGCGCTTGTCGGAGAGAAGGCAGCCAGACTCAGCTTAGAGCTTGCAACGATTAAAACCGACATTCCGATTTCCGAAGATTTGTCAGAGCTTAGTCTTTCCTTAAACGGGAACGGAGTCGATCAGGTACTTCACGAGCTTGAATTTGACAGCCTTAAGGCACCTGAAATCGGAAACGTGAAACGAAGCGGAAAGAAATTCTCGTTCCGAAAGGAGACGGTCCGTGATTTCGATGCGGCGGAGGCCCTGTTCGGAAGACTGTTGAAGGCGGAAGGGCTTTCGTACGGTTTTTCTTATACTGAGGAAGGCCCCGTTTATCTGGCAGGCGCCGATACGGTTTATGAGTTCATTCCTGACGGTTTCTTCTTAAATGCCGCCGTTCTTTCGGGCTATTTGAGAAGCCTTTCGAAGGCTAATTCGGTTTATCTGTTCGGACTGAAGAAGGCTTATGAGTTTTTTCCGGAAGCTTACGGTAATGTATATGACCTTTCGGTCATGGATTATCTTTTAAGGCCGCTTACGACAGCACACGAGCCGAAGGATCTGCATCAGGAATATCTTTCCGAGTATATCTTTTCGGATGATGATGCATTTTTGACGTATGCCGCAAGAGCACTCGGAAGCATCTTAAAGAAAAAGCTTACCGAAGCAGAAATGCTTTCGTTATATGAGGACATCGAGCATCCGCTGATTTTCGTTCTTTCCGAAATGGAAAGAACCGGTATCTACGCGGATCCGACGTTACTGGCGGAATTGGATCGCCATTTTTCATCAATCATGAAGGAAGAGGAACAGACGGTTCATGAAATGGCCGGCATGTCCTTCAACCTGAATTCGCCGAAGCAGCTGGGAGAGGTTTTGTTTGAAAAGCTGAAAATTCCGGGCGGCAAGAAGACGAAGACCGGATATTCGACCGCAGCGGATGAACTTGAAAAGCTGGCCGAGAGTTATCCGATTGTGAAGCATATTCTGACGTACCGGCAGTATATGAAGCTGCAGTCCACCTATGCGGCAGGACTTGCCGGCTGTATCGCGGCGGACGGCAGAATTCATACGACGTTCCAGCAGACCGTGACGGCGACAGGACGGCTCAGTTCTACCGAACCGAACCTGCAGAACATTCCGATTCGGACCGAACAGGGACGTGAGATTCGTAAGGTGTTTCTGCCTGCCGACGGCATGATCTTTTTGGATGCAGACTATTCTCAGATTGAGCTTCGTTTAATGGCGCATATGTCAGGTGATCCTGCTTTGATTGCTGCATACAATAACGCCGAGGACATCCATCGGATGACTGCTTCGCAGGTGTTCCACGTGCCGTTTGATGAGGTTACCCCGGAGCAGAGAAGTGCCGCCAAAGCTGTTAACTTCGGCATTCTGTACGGCATCAGCTCGTTCGGTCTCGGACAGAACCTCGGCATTGACCGAAAGACCGCTGAAGCCTACATTGAAGCCTATTATGAACGGTATCCGGCCATGAAGGCTTATCTGGCGGAGAATGTCAGGCTTGCAAAGGAAAAGGGCTTTGTCCGCACGATGTTTAACCGGATCCGGCCGATTCCCGAACTCGAAAGCGGGAACTTCATGCAAAGAAGCTTCGGCGAACGTGTCGCGATGAATTCTCCGATTCAGGGAACCGCGGCGGACATCATGAAGCTCGCGATGATCCGCGTGCATGACGCTCTTAAGAAGAAAGGTTTGAAATCGCGCATGCTTGTACAGGTGCATGATGAAATATTACTGGAGGTGCCTCTTGCGGAAGCGGACGAAGTCCGTAAGCTCGTAAAGGAAGCAATGGAGGGAGCCGCGAAGCTGTCGGTTCCGCTTGTTGCGGACATCCATACGGGCGCAAGCTGGTATGAGGCGAAATAACATGGTGGGAAATACGAAAGTCATCGGCATTACCGGCGGAGTCGGGTCCGGCAAGAGTCATGTCTGTAAGCTGATTACGGAGCATCTCGGATATCCGGTTCTCGATTCGGACGGAATTTCGAGAAAGCAGATGGAACCCGGCGGCAAGGTGCTTAAGTCGGTCATCAAAGAGTTCGGAAAACAATACGAGAACGAGGACGGTTCCTTAAACCGTTCGGCGCTTGCGGAGCTTGTTTTCAATAACGACGAAGCACTTCAGAAGCTGAATTCCTTAACGCATCCGGCTGTCATTGAGGAAATTAATGACACGATTGCCGATTACGCAAAGGAAGGCATACCGTATGTATTTGTCGAATCGGCACTTGCCTTTGATGCGGGCTACCGTTCGTTCTGTGACGAAATCTGGCTTGTTTCCGCGCCCGAGAATATCAGACGGTACCGTTTGAAGAAGGGCCGCGGCTACAGCGATGAGAGAATTTCCTCGCTGTTCTCGGAGCAGATGCCGGAGGAAGAGATGCGTAAGATTTGCGACCGCGAAATCGTGAACGGCGGCATGGTCGGGGACATCGAGCTTTGCTATCAGTTGGAAGCCGGAATCGGACTATAGGAAAGGCAGGTTTGGTTCTTTGGTATTTTTCAGTTTGGCAAGCGGCAGCTCGGGCAACTGCATCTATCTCGGGACAAAGCAGACCTCGCTCTTGTTTGACGCCGGCATAAGCGCCAAAAAGATTGAAGGTTACCTGCTCTCGAATATGATTGCGCCGGAAAGTCTGACAGGCATTCTGCTGACGCATGAGCACATCGATCATATCGGCGGGCTCCCGGTGTTTTTGAAGCATAATCCGACGCCTCTTTACGGTACCGCTAAAACGCTTGCAGGCGTCAGAAAGCTTCGCGGCGGAGAGTGCATTCCCGACGAGCTGTTTCACCCGATTAAGCCGGGAGAGGAAATCGATTTCGGGGATGTTAAGGTTACGTGCTGTCCGATTCCGCATGACGCGGGGGATCCCGTCGCATTTTCCGTAAAGGCGGAAGGACGAAAGATCGGTATGGCAACAGACCTCGGGATGATTACACCCGAGATTGTCAGTCATTTAAGCGATTCGGACCTGTTGTACCTGGAGTCGAATTACGACCGCTACATGCTTCTTGCTGGATCGTATCCGTATTCTTTGAAGCGGCGGATCATGGGTGAGACCGGGCATCTGTCGAATGAAGACTCGGCGAGACTTGTGTCCCATGTCATCTCCGAAAAGCTTCGCTATATCGTTCTGGCGCATCTGAGTCAGGAAAATAACATGCCTGATCTTGCAGTGATCACGATGCAGAACGAACTGGACGGCATCTGGAATTACGACAACGTGAAGCCAAAGCTTATCGTGGCTCCCAGAGACTGTCCGATGGAATTGTTAGAAATGTAAGGCTTCGGCCGGAAATGAGGTATCATAAATGAAACGTGCGATTATTACCGTAGTCGGAAAGGACACCGTCGGCATCATTGCCAAGGTATGCACCTTCCTTTCCGAGGCAAATGTGAATGTGCTTGACATCTCCCAGACAATTGTCAGCGGATATTTCAACATGATGATGGTTGTGGATGTATCTGCCGGGACACTTGACTTCAATACGCTTTCCGACAGACTTTCAGGTGTGGGCGAAGAAATCGGATGTGTCATCCGGATTCAGTTAGAGGATATTTTTGATATGATGCATCGCGTCTGATGTTCGGAAAGGAATCACATGATCAGCAGAAGAGAAATACAGGAAACAAACCGGATGATCGAAGAGATGAATCTTGACGTGCGTACGATTACGCTCGGCATTTCGCTTTTCGACTGCATCGATTCCAATCTGACGGTTTTATCCGATAATATCTATCATAAAATTACATGTCTTGCTTCAAGACTCGTTGAGGTCGGCGATGAGATTGCCAAGGAATACGGCATTCCCGTCGTGAATAAGCGTATCAGCGTTACGCCGATCGGTTTAATCGGCGCAAGCGCCTGCAAGACACCCGAAGATTTCGTTGTTCTTGCCAAAACGCTTGATAAGGCTGCAAAGGCTGTCGGCGTTAACTTCATCGGAGGTTACAGCGCTCTTGTCAGTAAGGGCATGACGAAATCGGAGGAAATGCTCCTTCAGTCCATTCCGATGGCGCTTTCCGAAACCGATGTCGTTTGCTCCTCGGTCAATGTCGGCTCGACCAAGACCGGTATCAATATGGACGCCGTACGGATGATGGGAAGAGTCATCAAAGAAACGGCGGAAAGAACAAAGAGTCAGGATTCCATCGGCTGCGCAAAGCTTGTTGTATTCTGCAATGCACCGGATGACAACCCGTTCATGGCCGGTGCCTTCCACGGCGTTACGGAAGCCGACAGCATCATCAACGTCGGCGTCAGCGGCCCCGGTGTTGTTAAGAAGGCGCTTGAACAGGCAAGAGGAATGGATTTCGAATTCCTTTGCGAGACGATTAAGAAGACGGCCTTTAAGATTACCCGTGTCGGCCAGCTCGTAGCGAAAAGAGCTTCCGAAATGCTCGGCGTTCCGTTCGGCATTGTCGATCTTTCGTTGGCGCCTACTCCGGCTGTCGGAGACAGTGTAGCGGAAATCCTTCAGGAAATCGGTTTGGAATGTCCGGGCGCACCCGGCACGACCGCAGCGCTTGCACTTCTTAACGACCAGGTGAAGAAGGGCGGCATCATGGCATCTTCCTATGTCGGAGGATTAAGCGGCGCGTTCATTCCGGTCAGCGAAGACCACGGCATGATTGAAGCCGTAGAAGCAGGCAAATTAACACTTGAAAAGCTTGAGGCTATGACCTCGGTCTGCTCCGTCGGACTTGATATGATTGCGATTCCCGGCGATACAAGCGCGGCAACCATCAGCGGCATCATTGCCGACGAGATGGCAATCGGCATGATCAACCAGAAAACAACGGCAGTAAGACTCATTCCGGTCATCGGAAAGGGTGTCGGGGATCAGGCGGAATTCGGCGGCTTATTGGGATATGCGCCGATCATGCCGGTCAATACGGCTAATTGCGAGGCATTCGTTAACCGGAAGGGCAGAATCCCTTCGCCGGTACACAGCTTTAAGAACTAGTCCGAATACTTTCAAAAAGGGGTGAAGAAGGTATGGAAATACAATTATGGAGAGAATTCCTGGATCCTTATGCGCTGGCCGTGGATGAACTGATTCTGAAGTTCAATCATCTGATGACGGCATACCGTAAGCAGGATGATTACTGCCCGATTGAGCAGGTGCAGGGGCGCGTGAAATCCATCGCAAGCATCATTGAAAAGGCGAACCGGAAGAAAATTCCGCTTGAGACGATTGAAGACGACATGTGGGACATCTGCGGCATCCGTCTGATCTGCCAGTTCGTGGAAGACTGCTATCAGGTTGTCGATATGATTAAGTCAAGAACCGACATGGAAGTCGTTTCCGAAAATGATTACATCGCATTTCCCAAAGACAGCGGCTATCGGAGCTACCATTTGAGAATTCTGTATCCCGTACAGTCCGTCGGCGGCGCAAAGAAGGTGCACGGCGAAATTCAGGTCAGAACGCTTGGCATGAACAGCTGGTCGACGATTGAGCATTCGCTTCAGTATAAGTACCGGAGTAACATTCCGGATGAGCTGAAGATGCGGCTTAGAAACGCAGCGGACGGCATGATTGCGACCGATAAAGAGCTTTCCTCGATTCGCGACGAAATCCGTTCGGCCCGTGAGCTTCGTTTTGAAGAAGAGCGTATCGTGAACGACATCCTTTTAACGATTCAGAACCTGTACCGCTTCGTAAGTCACCGTGAGGCGGTTCGAATCCAGGAAGAATTCTATAATATTTACAAAGAACAGAACCTCGAGAAGCTGCGGCATTTTGCCACAGAACTCGATATCATTGCGGAAGGATACCGGGCTCAGACCGTCAATTAGGCCCGTAGGACGACTTTATGAAACTGCCGGAGGCATTTGAACAAAGAATGCGGGAACAGCTCGGAGAAGCCGAATTTGAGGCTTATCTCGGCTGTCTTACGGAAAATGTGAGCGCGGCCCTCAGAGTGAATTCGTTAAAGCTTTCCCCGGAGCAGTTTCAAAGCATCAGTCCGTTTCCGTTAACACCTGTTCCGTGGATCAAAAAAGGCTTTTATTATCCGGACGGCGAAAGCCCTGCCAAGCATCCGTATTATTATGCCGGACTGTATTATCTGCAGGAGCCGAGCGCGATGACACCGGCGGACCTGCTTCCGGTTAAGCCGGGAGACAGAGTGCTTGATCTTTGTGCGGCTCCGGGCGGGAAAACAACCGAGCTCGGAGCTAAGCTTCAGGGCGAGGGCATGCTTGTCAGCAATGACATCAGCCACTCAAGAGCCAAGGCGCTTCTTAAAAACGTGGAACTGTTCGGCATAGAGAATGCACTTGTGTTAAGTGAAACGCCGGAGCATCTGTCAGAACGGTTTTCCGGCTTCTTTGATAAGATTTTAGTTGATGCGCCCTGTTCCGGTGAGGGGATGTTTCGAAAACAGCCTGCCATCATGAAGAACTGGGAGCAATACGGGACTTCGTATTATAACGCTTTGCAAAAGCCGATTCTGAATGAAGCATATAACATGCTTGCAGACGGCGGCATGCTTTTATATTCGACCTGCACGTTCTCGCCGGAAGAAGATGAAAAGACGGTGCAATGGTTTTTAAAGAACCATCCCGACATCCGGTTGATTGACGCAATTCCCGAGGGACAGTGGGAATGTTACGAAAGCATGGGCTTTGTCAGAGGGCGTGAGGATTATCTCGATGAGCCCTGTCCGGATATCACAAAAACGGTCCGTTTATTCCCGCACCGCTTAAAGGGCGAAGGTCACTTTGTCGCTTTGTTTCAAAAGGAAAAGGATACGGCGACGGCCGCGGGAAGTGTGTATGACCGTTTTGCGTATAAAAAGCTTCCGCAGGACATCAAAGATTTCCTGAGCCATATCCGTAAGGATTTCGAAGAAGATTTCTTTACGGAATCGGAAGGAAGATATTACCGGATTCCGAAGGAAATGCCGTCCGTAAAAGGTTTGCGGGTACTTCGTACCGGACTTCTTTTAGGAGAAGTCTCGAAGGGCAGGTTTACGCCTTCTCAGGCGCTTGCGATGACGCTTTCCGAAAAGACTTATGACAACTGCATTTCACTTCCGGTTGACGATCCGAGGATCCGGGCATATCTGAAATGCGAGAGCCCGGATATGCCCGAAACAGAAGATGGCTGGGCGCTTGTGTTATGCGACGGGTATCCGCTCGGCTTCGGAAAGACTAAGGGCGGACGGTTTAAAAACCATTATCTGCCCGGATGGAGAATGATGTAATGTCCGATTTGATGAGGCTGGACCGCTTCCTGGTGCTTACGGGCGCCGCAAAGAGCAGAAGCGATGCCAAGAAAATCCTGAAGAACGGTCTCGTGCAAATCGGTGACCGTATCGAGAAGAATGCCGAGGCACATGTGAATCCGGATTCGGACCGCGTATTGTTTCGCGGCAGGGAAATCACCTACCGGCAGTACCGGTATTTCCTTTTGCATAAGCCGCAGGATGTCATTTCGGCAACGAAGGACCGGATCAGCGATACCGTACTGCAGCTGATTCCTGAAGCCGACCCCGAAAAGTATTTTCCGGTCGGGAGACTTGATAAGGATACCGAGGGGCTTCTTCTGATTACGAATGACGGTGACTTCGCGCACCGCCTGACAAGCCCGAGAAAGAAGGTTTATAAAACCTACTTCGCAAGGATTACCGGAAAACCTGCGGAAGAAGAAATCCGAAAGCTGGAGAGCGGCATTACGCTGTCGGATTTTACAACGGCTCCGGCCCGATTCCGTTTTCTTAAGTCGGATGGAGATGAGTCCGAGTGTCTGCTTTCGATTTCTGAAGGACGTTTTCATCAGGTGAAACGGATGTATCAGGCAATCGGGCATACGGTTTTATACTTAAAAAGAATTGCAATCGGCGGGTTGACACTCCCTGAGAATTTGAAGCCCGGCGAATACAGAGAATACACGAGGGAACAGCTGGATGAAGCTATCAACGGATCTGATCCGCAAACAGTATAAGGGCGTCATATTCGATCTGGACGGAACGTTAATCGATTCGATGTGGATGTGGCGCGACATTGATATCGAATATCTCGGCCGGTTCGGACACACGCTGCCGGACGATTACCAGAAGACCATTGAAGGCTACAGTTTTGATGAGGTTGCCGTTTATACGAAGGAGCGTTTCGGCATTCCGGACGACCCGGAGGATATGAAGGCCGAATGGAACCGGATGGCTTTTGAGTATTACCGGACAAAGGTCGGATTAAAGCCTGAGGTATCAAGACTTCTTGCGTTTCTCAACGAGCAGAACATTCCTGCAGGAATTGCAACGAGTAACTCGAGATTGCTTTTGGATACGGTTTTGGATTCCCTGAAGATCAAAGACCGCTTCACGGTTTTGAAGACTGCCTGCGAGGTTGATCACGGAAAACCTTTTCCTGACATTTTCCTGAGTGTGGCAAAGGATATGGAACTTGATCCGGCCGACTGTCTCGTATTTGAGGACGTGGAGGCAGGCATTGACGCGGCGAAGGCTGCGGGTATGTCGACATGTGCCGTTTACGACGCCTTTTCCGAGGAGTTTCAGGACATCATTAAGGAAAAATCGGATTACTATCTGACAGATTACAAGGAGTTGTTTGATGAAGATTCATAAGGGCGAAGCCGGTTACATCAAAAAGAAAAAACTGATTCAGACACTCGTGGTTGTTCTTTTCGTTGCCGCAGGCCTTTCGCTTTTCTTCATCTGCCGGCAGGTTCTCGGCACCTCAAAGAACCTCGGCACGGTTGTTGCGGTATTGCTGACATTACCGGGTGCCAAGGCGCTTGTGAACCTTGTTCTGTTTCTTCCGTATCAGTCGGTTACGGACGAATTCAAAGGAAAATGCGACGCGCTCCTGAAAGAATCCGACCGCGCATATTATGACCTCGTATTTACCTCGCCCGAGCGTGTTATGCATCTCGATTTCCTTGCCGTTCGCGGTACCGAAGCAATCGGGTATTCTGCGGATGGAAAGAAAGAAGATAAGATTGAGTCGTATTTTATGGAAACGATGAAGAAGCAGGGCGTTTCGATTCATATGCATGTTTTCAAGCGGGAAGAAGAACTTTTGAACCGGCTTTCTTCCTGTCAGAATGATGACGAGGTTCCTACAGAGCTTACCGAGTTCATCCATACGATTTTGGTGAAATAGCATGAAACAGTTTACGATAACCGAAGCGGAGCAGGGACAGCGGCTTACGAAATACCTTGCAAGGCTGTTGCCGAATGCCGGAAGCGGATTTCTTTACAAGATGCTTCGTAAGAAAAATATCACCTTAAACGGCGCGAAGGCCGACGGCAGTGAAACTGTCAAATCAGGTGATGTCATCTGCATGTTCTTTTCGGATGAGACATTTACTTCGTTTTCGGGAAAGCCTGCGGAAGCACTTCCGGTATTTGCAAAGCGCGCTTTTTCAAAGAATCAGATTGTTTTTGAAAACACGCAGGTTATCATCGCTTTTAAGCCTGCGGGACTTCTTTCGCAAAAGGACAGCTCGGACAGCGAATCCGTTAACGAGCAGCTCTTGCAGTATCTGGCCGACAAAGGCGAGCTTACGCCTGCTTCTTTAGCGGCATTTAAGCCTTCGGTCTGCAACCGGCTTGACCGCAACACGGCAGGGCTAGTCGTATTTGCCAAAACGCTGCAGGCAGGACGGGAACTGAACCGCATCATCCGAGAACGCGACCTTGGCAAATACTATTACGTCATTTCGATCGGGCGTTTTGAAAAGCCTTTAGACAGCCGTTTATATGTGAATAAGGATAAAGAAACCAATGTCGTGACGGTTTCCGAAAAGCCGGTCAGTTCTGACAGCCTGCCGGTGCATACCGAATTCGTTCCGGTGTTACATTCCGATGAGCTGACGCTTCTTCGAGTAAGGCTGCATACCGGGAGGTCGCACCAGATCAGAAGTGTGCTTTCGTATCTCGGGTATCCGGTTTTGGGCGATCCGAAATATGCTTCGGAAGCGGATGCGATTGCTGCGGTGCAAAAGAAGCTTCGCATTAAGCATCATCTGCACGGACAGCAGCTGCTGGCATATGCGCTCACATTTCCCACAGACCTTCCCGAATGCCTTAAAGAGCTTTCCGGAAAGGCCTTTTATGCGCCTGTTCCGGCTGATTTCGACGAAGTTCTAAGGCAGGAGTTTTCGCTGAAAGGAGATTATCATGCCGTCCTTCAAATCCCGCGGCCTCAGAGGCTCCCTGTTTGAAGAGTTCATTAACGAGACGAACGAGTATTACAGGGATAACGGAATCGCCCTGGTTCATAAGATTCCGACGCCGATTACGCCGATTGATATCGACAAGGAAACAAAGCATATCACGCTTGCCTATTTTGACCAGGTCAGTACCGTAGACTATGTCGGCGTTGCGCAGGGTGTACCGCTATGCTTTGACTGTAAGGAATGCGCTGAGGATACGTTTCCGCTTCATAATGTGCACGACCATCAGGTCAAGTACATGCAGGATTTCGAGAAGCAGGGCGGAATTGCCTTTCTGCTGATTTACTATACGAAGCGTGAGATGATTTATTATATGAACTATCCCGAGCTTGCCTTCTTCTATGAACGGCAGCAAAAAGGCGGACGGAAGAGCGTCGCATTTTCCGAACTCGATCCGCGGAATTTCCATAAGCACGGGGATAACCTGTATATCAATTATCTGGAGTTCGTTAACGACGACCTTGAAAGAAGGGAACAGGAAGGGCAAATTGAGTCTTGACAATACCGTTTTCGGTGATTATAATGTTGACATTCATTTGCTAACAAGGTAACACTCTACCACGTTAAAGTGCACACGGGTGTTTTGGAAAGGATTATTATGAAAGAATTGCTGCATACTCCGGAAGGCGTCCGGGATGTATACGGAAAAGAATGCCGGGACAAGCTTGTCCTTGAAAACCGACTGAAGGAATGCATGCATCGACACGGTTATCTGGATATTGAAACCCCGACGTTTGAGTATTTTGACATTTTCAGCAGCGAGCGCGGCACCGTTCCGTCGAAGGACATGTATAAGTTCTTTGACCGTGAAGGCAATACGCTTGTGTTAAGACCGGATATGACGCCGTCGATTGCGCGTTCCGTTGCCAAATACTATCGGGACGAAAAGGAACCGATTAAGCTTTGCTACTGCGGAAACACGTTCATCAACAACGAAAGCTTCCAGGGCCGTCTGAAGGAAACGACGCAGCTCGGCGCGGAGCTTATGAAGGACGGAAGCGTGGAAGCCGATGCTTCGATGATTGAGCTTACCGTTGACTGCCTGCTTGCAGCCGGCATCAGTCGTTTCCAGATTGAAATCGGTAATGCCGATTTCTTCAAGGGGCTGATGGAGGACTGCGCGTTCTCCGATGAAGAGGAAGAGTCGCTTCGCAAACTGATGAAGACGAAGAATCTGTACGGCGCATCGGAACTGCTTGCCGGAAAGTCGATTAACCCGTCTGACAAGGAACTCCTGTTGCAGATTCCCGAGCTGTTCGGAAGCTTTGAAAAGCTTTCCGAAATCCGCGCGTTGACGACGAATAAACGCTCCTTAAAGGCACTCGACAGACTTTCGAAGCTTTACAATCTGTTGAAGGACCGCGGTTATGACCGCTATGTTTCGCTCGATCTCGGCATGCTCAGCAAATACCGTTATTATACCGGAATTATCTTCCGTGCCATCACGTACGGAAGCGGCGAAGCGGTTGCCTCCGGCGGACGTTACGACAATCTGCTCGGCCAGTTCGGCATGAAGGCGCCTGCCATCGGCATGTCCATCACGGTTGATGCTTTGATGATGGCTACCACGCGTCAGGAAATCGCCCGTGTGAGCAAGAACGAGCCGAAGGAAGAATATATTACGGTTGCTCTCGCAAAGGGCCGTCTCGCGGAAAAGGCCATGGAGATTCTTTCCGCTGCCGGTTATTCCTGCGAGGAGATGAAGGACAAGACGACAAGAAAACTCCTCTTCACGAACGAAGAAAAGAAGATGCGCTTCTTCCTTGCCAAGGCGAATGACGTACCTACTTACGTGGAATACGGTGCCGCGGATGTCGGCATTGTCGGCAGGGATACGATTCTCGAGGAAGGCAGAAAGCTCTATGAAGTCATCGATTTTCATATGGGCAAATGCAAGATGTGCGTTGCCGGACCGCCGGCTGCTGCAGATCTTCTCGGAAGCGGCAAGGTCATCCGTGTTGCAACGAAGTATCCGGCAATTGCCAAGGATTATTTTTTGAATGTCAAGCATCAGACTGTTGAAATCATCAAACTGAACGGTTCCATCGAGCTCGCTCCGATTGTCGGTCTTTCGGAGGTCATCGTGGACATTGTCGAAACCGGTTCCACGCTTCGAGAGAACGGACTTACGGTCCTTGAGGAGGTTGCTCCGCTTTCCGCCCGCATGGTTGTCAACCAGGCCAGCATGAAGATGGAAGAGGAACGGATCCGCAAACTGATTAAAGACATTCGTTCCGTCATTTCGGAATAAATACAGAAAGAGGAAACCAATGAAAATTGTCAGATTAAATGCACAGACGGAGAAGGAACTGCAGGATACGCTTCGCAAGAGAAGCACGAATTCCTTTTCCGAGCAGCAGGCTAAAGTCGACGCCATCGTAGCCGATATCAGAGAGCGCGGCGACGAAGCTCTGTTTGCATATACCGAGCGGTTTGACGGCGTTAAGCTTACCGAAGATACCGTAACGGTTACCGAAGCTGAGATTAAGGAAGCTTATGAGAAGATTGACCCGGAGCTTTTGAAGGTCATCAGAGATGCCATTGTCAACATCCGCGATTATCACATGCTTCAGAAGAGAGCCAGCTGGTTCGAGACGAAGGACGGAATCTTTCTCGGGCAGAGAATCCTTCCGATTGCCAAGGTCGGTGTTTATGTACCGGGCGGCCGTGCCGTTCTTTCCTCAAGCGTATTGATGAATGTCATTCCCGCAAAAGTTGCAGGCGTTCCGGAAATCATCATGGTGACACCGCCGCAGAAGGAAGGCGGACTGAATCCCGCTTCTGTCGTTGCCGCTGTTGAAGCAGGCGTTACGAAGATTTTAAAGGCCGGCGGCGCCCAGGCAATTGCAGCGCTTGCATACGGCACGAAGAGCATTCCGAAGGTGGATAAGATTGTCGGCCCCGGAAACATCTTTGTTGCACTTGCCAAGAAAGCCGTTTACGGCTCTGTAGGCATCGATTCCATCGCAGGTCCGAGTGAGATTCTCGTACTTGCCGATGAAACTGCAGACCCGAAATATGTTGCGGCTGACCTTTTGAGCCAGGCCGAGCACGATGAAATGGCAAGCGCCATTCTCGTTACGACTTCCGCTGAGCTTGCCGAGAAGGTAAGCAGTGAAGTAGACCGCATGACAGGGACGCTTTCCCGTAAGGAAATCATCAAGAAGTCTCTTGAAAACTACGGCTGCATTTTCGTTGCCGAGTCGATGGATGACGCAGTAAGGGCAGCCAATGCCATTGCTTCCGAGCACCTTGAGATTCTGACGAAGGATCCGTTCAATACGATGACGTATATTAAGAACGCGGGCGCCATCTTCCTCGGACCGTATTCGAGCGAACCGCTCGGCGATTATTTTGCAGGTCCGGACCACATCCTTCCGACGAACGGAACGGCCAAGTTCTTCTCGCCGCTTAATGTGGATGATTTCGTGAAGAAGAGCAGCGTCATTTCGTATTCCGAGGAGGCTTTGAAGCCCGTTTATAAGGAAATCATCACATTTGCCGAAGCAGAGGGATTGACGGCGCATGCCAATTCCATTGCCGTCAGATTTGAAGACAAATAAAGGAGGACAGTCATGAGTCGCATCGCAACGGTTAACCGCGAAACAAAGGAAACGAAAATCACCTGTACGCTCAATCTGGACGGCACGGGAAAATACGACATCAGCACCGGCATCGGGTTCTTCGATCACATGCTTGCCGGTTTTGCGAAGCACGGTCTTTTCGACCTTACCTTAAAGGCAGAGGGCGATTTGTATGTCGATTCGCATCACACGGTTGAAGATGTCGGAATCGTTTTGGGACAGGCCATCAAGGAAGCACTCGGAGAGAAGGAGGGCATCCGCCGTTACGGTTTCTTCATTCTTCCGATGGATGAGACGCTGATGCTTTGCGCACTCGACCTTTCCGGCAGACCGTTCTTCAGTTACGATGTGAATCTGACCGTTGACCGTCTCGGCGAGATGGATGTTGAAATGGCCAAGGAATTCTTCTACGCGATTTCTTATTCCGCCGGCATGAACCTGCACATCCGCATGCTTTCCGGCGACAACAACCATCACATTTTAGAGGCGATGTTCAAGGCATTTGCCAAGTCACTCGATCAGGCAACCGGAAAGGACTCCCGCATCGACGGCGTGCTTTCCACGAAAGGAACGATTTAAGCATGAAGAAAAGTATTTTCGGCTACATCAATGCAGAAACCGAATATTCCGCCAACGTGCTCGATAAGGCCATGGCCTATGAACAGAACGGCGCTGACGGACTCTACATCTACAACTACGATCCGAACGAAACCGAGCAGATGCGGTTTTTGGAAACCGTTAAGATGATTCTTAAGAAGGTGGACATTCCGCTTGCCATCGGCTGTCACGTAAAGCGTTTTGAGGACGTGAAGAAGGCGCTTTATACCGGTGCGGAGTATGCCGTTTTGCCGTACGGAAAGGATTTCCCGGAGGAAGAGTTCAAAAAGGCTGTCGACCGCTTCGGCAGGGACAAGCTTTTGATTGAGTTCAACACCGATCCCGAAACGACCGGCCATGAATTTGAGAACGCTTCGATTCTGAACCGCTTAAAGGACGACGGTGCCTGCGGCTTCATCTTCAAGCATGTTGTTCCGGAAAATGTGAAGAAGATCGTTAAGGAGAGCCCGCTCCCTGTCATGATTCGTGACAGTCTTGTGAGAAATGACATCGAGACGCTGCTTTCCCTGGATAACGTTTCCGCTGTCCTAACCAATTACTATGTCGGAAAGAACATCATCAAGGTTAAGCGTTCACTTAAGGATGCCGGACTTGATACGAAGTGCCTTGAAAGCGCTATGGCATTTTCCTCGTTTAAAACGAATGCGGAAGGCCTTGTTCCGGTTGTCGTGCAGGATTATAAGACGCAGGAAGTCCTTATGGTCGCCTACATGAACGAAGAGGCGTATAATAAGACGATTGAAACCGGCAGAATGACATATTATTCAAGAAGCCGTCAGGAGCTCTGGGTGAAGGGCGAAACCTCGGGGCATTACCAGTTCCTTAAGGAGCTTCGCATCGACTGCGACGACGATACGATTCTTGCGAAGGTGCACCAGCTCGGTGCGGCCTGCCATACCGGCAATGTTTCGTGCTTCTTCAGAGAGCTTTGCAAGAAAGAGTATTCCGATTACAATCCGTTAAGCGTGCTGACCGAGGATTACAATCTGATCATGGACCGAAAGGTTAATCCGAAGGAAGGCTCTTATACGAATTACCTGTTTGACAAAGGAATCGATAAGATTCTCAAGAAGTGCGGTGAGGAGGCAACCGAAATCACGATTGCCGCGAAGAATCCGGACCGTGAAGAATTAAAGTATGAAATCGCCGATTATCTGTATCATCTGATGGTGCTGATGGTTGAGTGCGACGTAGACTGGAACGATATTGTCAAAGAGCTTTCGAATCGGAGAAAATCCTGATCGGGAAAGGAAAGAAACATGGCTTTCATTTGGGAATTGTTGAGAAGCATCGGTGTCTATATCGGTCTTGTATGCTGTGCCGGCGTCGGCATTTTCTGCGGAATCTCGCTTCGGAAGCGGAAAAACCGCAAAAAAGAAGCGAAAAATGCAGAAAATGCTTAGTTTTTTTCGAGAAAACGGTTGCATTTTTCATAAGAGTTGCTATAATAACGATGTTACTAAGTGGTTTATGTGAGGAGTTCCGAAGTTCGGAACTCCTTTCCATTTGCTTTTCGGAGGATGTAATGACCAGAAAAGAGCAGTATGAAAAGAAGACCGAAGAACTGATTCTTCCGATTCTTTCCGAGAAGGAATTCGAGCTGGTGGACGTCGAATTCGAGAAGGAAGCCGGTGAATGGTATCTGCGGGCTTACATCGATAAGCCGGGCGGCATTACCATTGACGATTGTGAAGCAGTCAGCAGACGGTTGAGCGACCTGTTGGACGAAGCGGATTTCGTCACGGAAGCGTATATCCTGGAGGTAAGCTCCCCGGGACTTACGAGACCGCTAAAGAAGGACAAGGATTATGTCCGAAACATCGGCAAGCCGATTGAAATCCGTTTGTATAAAGCTGTCAGCGGACGAAAGGAGCTGACGGCAATCCTCACCGCATTTGACAACGATACGGTGACGGTTACGGATGAGGGAGAAGAACTGGTTCTTGATAAGAAGAACATCTCTTTAATCCGCCAGGCATTCGTGCCTTAAATCAGAAAATACTACGAAGGAGGATATCATGGACAAAGAAAACAAGAACATGCTCATTGAAGCATTGAATACGATTGAAAAGGAGAAGGATATTCCGAAGGAAGTTCTGCTCGAGGCGATTGAAACCGCACTCGTTGCCGCCGTTAAGAATGAATTCAAGAAGACGGACAACGTACAGGTGAAGATTGACCCCGAAAGCGGCGACATCAAGGTTCTTTCCGGCTATGAGGTTGTGGAAGAGGTTGAGGATGAAGCCATGCAGATCACTCCGGCAGAGGCTGCCGTTCGTTTCCCGGGCAAGAAGCTCGAGATCGGTGACGTAGCTTATACCGAAGTTGTTCCGCGTGATTTCGGCCGTATTGTAGCAAGCAAGGCCAAGCAGGCCATTGTACAGAAGATTCGTGAAGAGGAACGCAAGCAGCTTTACGATAAGTATGCCGGCAAGGAGCATGAGGTTGTGACCGGTGTTGTACAGCGCATCACCGAGAAGACCGTAACCCTTAACCTCGGCAAGATGGATGCTCTTTTGATTGAGTCCGAGCAGATCCGCGGCGAGTCGTTCCGCCTTAACGAGCACGTAAAGGTTTACGTGCTTGAGGTAAAGGATACGCCTAAGGGACCGAAGATCACGGTTTCCCGTACGCATCCGGATCTTGTCAAGAGACTTTTCGAGAACGAGGTTTCCGAGGTTGCCGACGGCATTGTTGAGATTAAGAGCATCAGCCGTGAGGCAGGTCAGAGAACGAAGATGGCCGTTTACTCCTACAACCCGAACGTTGATCCGGTCGGTGCCTGCGTCGGTGTAAACAGCAGCCGTGTTAACGCCGTTGTGGACGAGCTCCGCGGTGAGAAGATTGATATCATCAACTGGAGTCCGGATCCGGAAATCCTGATCAAGAACGCACTTTCTCCGGCAAAGGCCGTTTATGTTGACGTAAACGAGGACGAGCACTTTGCAAGAGTCATCGTTCCGGATCATCAGCTTTGCCTGGCCATCGGTACCGGCGGACAGAATGCTCGTCTTGCTGCACGTCTTACCGGCTACAAGATTGACATTAAGGGAGAATCCCAGGTAGAAGGGTAGGAATTATGCCTAAAACAAAAAAGATTCCGTTACGCAAATGTACGGGTTGCGGAGAGATGAAACCGAAGAAGGAACTGATTCGTGTTTTGCATACTCCCGAGGATACCGTCATCATCGATAAGACCGGTAAGAAGAACGGCCGCGGCGCCTATTTGTGCGATTCTTCGGAATGCTTTGAAAAAGCAAGAAAGTCGCACGGGCTCGAGCGCTCGTTAGGTGTCACATTTTCCGCGGAGCTTTATGAAGAGCTTGCAAAGGAGATGACGCAATGACAGACCGTGTTCTTTCCATGATCGGCATCGCGAAGAAGGCCGGCAAGGTTTGCTCCGGCACGTTTCTTTCGGAAGATGCAATCCGTAAAGGAAAAGCGTTTCTTGTCATCATTGCGGAGAATTCCTCACAGGGAACAAGAAAAGTTTTAACCGATAAATCGACCTACTACCGCGTACCCGTTACCGTATACGGAACAAAAGAAGCGTTCGGCAGTATATTAGGCTGCAACGAGCGCTCGGCAGTCACGATCTTAGATGAGGGGATCGCGAGGAAAATACAACAACTTATTCAATTTGGAGGTATACCGAATGGCGAAGATCAAGGTCAATGAACTTGCCAAGGAACTCGGCATTAAGAATAACGACCTGATGAGTTATCTGCGTGAAAAAGGCGTCGACGCCAAAAGCGTAACCAGCATGGTGGACGACGATGCCATTGCCATCGCAGAAAGCTTTTTCGGAAAAAGAAAGATTAAGAAGGTTGAGCCCAAGCCCGAAGCAAAGAGCACACGGCTCTTCTATAAAGACGGTTCCGTCGTTCATACGAAGGACAGCGACGGGAATCCTTTGCCCATTACGGGACCGGTTTTCGATGCGGACGGCAACCTGAAGAAGCTTACGCTTGATAAGAACGGCTTCCGCATTAAGCCCGAGAAGGATGAGAACGGAAACGTTACTTCCGCCGTATATGCTTATACGCCCGACGGAAGACTCGTTCGTCTTGCGATGAAAAAGGACAAGGCTCCCGCCAAGGAGAAGCCCGAGGTTAAGGAAGAGGCTCCTGCAGTGAAAGAGGAGAAGGCTCCCGAAATCAAGGAAGAAAAGCCAGCAGAGGCTGCTATGAAGGCGCAGGAGGAAGTGAAGCCTGCCGTTAAGGAGCCCGAAGAGAAAATCGATGTGAAGCCTGTTACCAAGCAGGCCAATACTCGTACGGAAAGGACCGCTCCCGCCGACAGACCGCAAAGAGACGGTCAGCAGGGCGGCTATCAGAGACAACCCAGAGACGGCCAGCAGGGCGGCTATCAGAGACAGCCCAGAGACGGTCAGCAGGGCGGCTACCAGAGACAGCCCAGAGACGGCCAGCAGGGCGGCTATCAGAGACAGCCCAGAGACGGCCAGCAGGGCGGTTATCAGAGACAGCCTCGAGACGGTCAGCAGGGCGGCTACCAGAGACAGCCCCGTGACGGTCAGCAGGGTACGTTTACCAGACAGCCTCGTGACGGACAGCAGGGAAGCTTTAACCGCGGCAACAGACCCGGAACAGGCTTTGGTCAGGGCAGAGACAATTTCGGCAAGGGCGGATTTGACCGCGGCGCCGGATTTGATAAGGACAAGGACAGCGATACCAAGCGGACATTCACAAGAAAGAATGACAGCCGTAAGGATAACGGTTCCATTAAGTCCGATTTTGCCAACAATATCAACAAAGAGCAGCGCGCTGACGCATTCCATAACCGTAACCGCGACAAGAACCGTAACCGGAATCTTGACAAGGATATGGAGATGAATGTAAAGAAGGGCCAGAAGGTCAAGAAGGACGGAAGAGGCGCTTTCATTAAGCCCGATCCGATTCCGGTGAAGAAGGAAGATCCGGATGAAGTAAAGACTATCGTGATCCCTGAGGTAATCACGATCAAAGAACTGGCTGACAAGATGAAGCAGAATGCTGCCGCCATCGTGAAGAAGCTTTTCTTAAGCGGCAAGATCTGTAACGTCAACACCGAGCTTCCGTTTGAGGAGGCTGAGCTTCTTGCGCTTGACTACAACTGCATCGTTGAAAAGGAGCAGATTGTCGACGTAGTTGAAGAACTGATGCGCGATACCGAGGACTCCGAGGAAACGCTTGTGAAGCGTCCTCCGGTTGTCTGCGTAATGGGTCACGTTGACCACGGTAAAACATCCATTCTCGACAAGATCCGTTCCACGAACGTTACGAGCCGTGAGGCAGGCGGAATCACGCAGCATATCGGTGCTTATCAGATTGAAATCAACGGCGAGCTGATTACGTTCCTTGATACGCCCGGTCATGAGGCATTTACCGCCATGCGTATGCGTGGTGCCATGGCAACCGATATCGCAGTTCTTGTAGTAGCTGCCGATGACGGTGTCATGCCGCAGACGATCGAGGCCATTAACCATGCGAAAGCGGCAAATGTGCCGATTGTCGTTGCCATCAACAAGATGGATAAGGAAGCCGCCAATCCCGACCGTGTTCTTTCCGAACTGGCCGATCAGGGTCTCGTTTCCGAGTCCTGGGGCGGTGACGTTGTTACCGTTCCGGTTTCCGCAAAGACCGGCGAAGGCATCCAGAGCCTTCTTGAGATGATCCTTCTTACCGCTGAGGTTCAGGAGCTCCGCTCCAACCCGAACCGTAAGGCAAGAGGTATCGTGATTGAAGCCAAGCTTGATAAGGGCCGCGGCCCTGTTGCTACCGTACTCGTTCAGAAGGGTACGCTCCGTGTCGGTGAGAACGTTGCAATCGGTTCTTCCTTCGGTAAGATCCGTGCCATGATCAACGACAAGGGTCAGAAGGTAACGACGGCACTTCCGTCCACGCCTGTTGAGATTCTCGGTCTGAACAGCGTTCCGAATGCAGGCGATACGCTTGTTGCGACCTCCGGTGAGAAGGAAGCAAGAGAAATTGCCGAGGCATTCATTGCGCAGCATAAGGAACAGCTCATTCAGGAGACCAAGTCCAAGCTTTCGCTGGAAGGTCTGTTTGATCAGATTAAAGCCGGCAATGTGAAGGAACTGAACATCATCGTTAAAGCCGATGTGGCAGGTTCCGTTGAGGCCGTTAAGCAGTCTCTTACGAAGCTCAGCAACGATGAGGTTGCCGTCCGCTGCATCCACGGCGGAGCCGGTAACATCAACGAAAGCGACGTTATCCTTGCAAGCGCAAGTAACGCCATCATCATCGGTTTCAATGTTAAGCCCGATACGGTTGCTGCCGATACGGCGGAGCGTGAGAACGTTGATATCCGTCTGTACTCCGTCATTTACAACGCCATCGATGACATCGAGCTTGCGATGAAGGGCATGCTGGATCCGGTTTACGAAGAAGTTGTTACCGGACATGCGGAAATCCGTCAGCTGTTCAAGGCAAGCAATGTCGGAACGATTGCAGGTTCCTATATCCTTGACGGTAAGGTACAAAGAGGCAGCAAGGCACGTATTACCCGTAACGGCGAGCAGATATTTGACGGCAATATTGCTTCCTTAAAGCGTATGAAGGACGACGTGAAGGAAGTTGCTGCCGGATATGAATGCGGTATCCTTTTCGAGAAGTTTAACGACATTCAGGAAGAGGATCAGGTGGAAGTCTACATCATGCAGGAAGTTCCCCGCAAATAGACAGAAAGCAGGTTGTTTTGAGAAAGAACAGTATTAAAAATACCAGAATCAACCAGGAAGTTCAGAAGGAACTGAGCAGCCTGATTCTTCTGGAAGTAAAAGATCCCCGAATTGCACCGATGACGTCCGTTTCGGACGTCGAGGTTGCACCGGATTTGAAATCTGCGAAGGTTTTCATTTCCGTTCTGGGCGATGAAGAAGTGAAAAAGGAGACGCTTAAGGGCTTAAAGAGTGCTGCGCCGTTTCTTCGTTCATGCCTTGCCAAATCCATGAACATGCGCAACACACCCGAGCTTCGCTTCGTCTTGGACGAATCCTTTGAGTACGGCATGCATATGAACGAGCTTCTGGCTTCTTTGCATATTTCCGACGAAGAGGAGGAAAAGGAAGAAGAGGAGGACGGCAATGGCTGATTATTTGGACGAAATGATCGGTGATGCGAAAACGATTGCCGTTTCCGGACATATTCACGCGGACGGAGACAGTGTCGGCGCTGTTTTGGCCACCTATCTCTATCTGAAGAATGCATTTCCGGGAAGAACCGTTCACCCCTATCTGGACGGCGCTTCCAAGAGTTTTTCCATGCTGTCGGGCCTTTCGGACATCGATTCCGTTTTCACGGTTCCGGAGGAGCCTTACGACCTTTTCATCAGTCTCGACTGCGGAAGCTCGGACCGCCTTGGAAAATGTGAACCGTTGTTCCGTGCAGCAAAGCACACGCTCCAGTTCGATCATCATATTACGAATACGGAATTTGCCGAAGAAAATCATATTAATTCCGCCGCAAGCTCCACCTGTGAGGTTCTTTTCGACTTCATGCGTAAGGAAATGATTGACCTTCCGGTTGCGGAAGCCTTGTATACCGGAATCCTGCACGATACCGGCGTTTTCAAGTACAGCTGTACTTCTGAGAAGACGATGTGCACGGCAGGTTTTCTGATGAGCCGCGGCATTGATACCGCAACGCTGATTGACCGCACGTTTTACATGAAAACGTTTTCCCAGGTGAAGACGCTCGGCTACGCGCTTAACAAGGCAGAGCAGGTACTTGGCGGAAAGATGATTCTTTGCGTGCTCACAGCGGCCGATATGAGAGCAATCGGCGCAACCGTAGCCGATACGGAAGGCATTGTCAGCGAGCTCCGTACGACCGAGGGCGTTGAGGTAGCCGTATTCGTACGCGAAGATGCGCCTGAAACTTACAAGTTCAGTTTAAGAAGCAACGGACGGGTTGATGTTTCTTCGATTTCCGCCAGTTTCGGAGGAGGCGGACACCGCCTTGCTTCCGGATTTACGGCAAAGGGGAATCTGGAGGATATCCTGACGGAAGTCTACGCCATGGTTATGCTTCAGTTGTAAGAATGAACGGAATATTAATAGTCAACAAAGAAGCCGGTTTTACCTCTTTCGATGTGATCGCAAAGTTAAGAGGCATTCTCGGTATGAAGAAAATCGGACACACCGGTACGCTTGATCCCATGGCAACCGGTGTTTTGCCCGTTTTATTGGGCAATGCAACACGCATTTCCGATTACCTGACCGATTATCAGAAATGCTATATCGCCGGCGTGAAACTGGGCATCACGACCGATACCGAGGACATTACGGGCACTGTGTTTAGTGAAAAGCCGGTAAATGTAACGGAAGATGCGCTTCAGAAGGTGATACCTTCGTTTCTCGGTGACATCATGCAGTTGACGCCGATGTATTCCGCCAGAAAGGTGAACGGACAGAAGCTTGTCGACCTGGCGAGAAAAGGCATTACCGTGGAACGGGAAAAGAAGCCTGTCTGCATCAAAGAACTGACGGTGTCACATTTTTCACAGGCTGACGGAACGTTTACGATGAAGGTGCTTTGTTCGAAAGGCACTTATGTGCGAACGCTCTGTCATGATATCGGCGAAGCACTCGGCTGCGGCGCGTGCATGACATCGCTTCAGCGCATCAGGACCGGACAGTATGAAATTGCGGAAGCACATACACTTTCCGAGATTGAAGAAGTGAAGAAAGCAGGCCTGATTGAAGAGCTTGTATATCCGACCGATTCGGTATTCACGGCTTATGATAAGGTTGATGTTACGGAGGACGGAAAGAAGTTCCTTTTGAACGGAAACCCTTTGAGACCGGAACAATTATGTGGGCCCTGCAAAACCGTAAAGATCCGTGTTTATCTTGACGGAAGCTTTGCTGCCTTATATGAATTCAAAAACGGTTTATACCGTCCCGACAAAATGTTTTTAACGTAATTACGATGAGATACTACGATTCCTTTGAACAATATGATAGCCTTCCCTGCGCTGTGATGATCGGCAAGTTTGACGGTCTGCATCTCGGGCACCGTGCTTTGATTTCCGCTATGATTGCGAAAGAAACCAATCTGACGAAGATGATTCTTTCGTTTGAGATGAGAGGCAGCAAGGCGGAAGAGATTCTGACGGAGCGGGAGAAGATTGCGCTTTGTGAAGAACTCGGGCTGAATGCGTTTCTGCATGTCGATTTCGATGAAAGCATTCGGAATCTGAGCCCGGAACAGTTTGTCACGGAGTATCTTTATTCAAGCCTGAATGCGAAGGCAGTATATGTCGGCGGGAATTTCCGATTCGGAAAAGACCGCTCGGGTGATACCGATACGCTGCAAAAGCTCTGTCAGAAATACGGTATCCGCGTTACGGTCATTTCGGGTGTCACGATTGACGGAGCACCGGTTTCCGCTACGGAAATCCGAAAGAAGATTTCCTCCGGAAGCATGCAGGAGGCATCTGAACTTTTAGGAAGTCCTTACTTCATTTCGGGAACCGTTGTCATGGGAAGACAGCTCGGAAGGGTGATGCGGTTTCCGACTTTAAACCTGCTTCCCGAACAGAATAAGATTCTGCCGCCGAACGGCGTTTACCGGACCATGACCTATGCAAAAGGCCGGGCGATTCCTTCAATTACCAATGTCGGGACGAAGCCGTCCGTTACGGACGAAAAAACGGTTGTCGTAGAAACGCATTTGCTGGATTTCCCTTTATCGGCCTCTTTGGGATACGGTTCCGATATCCGTGTGGAATTCCTGAGCTTCATCCGTCCGGAACAGAAATTCAACGGAATAGAAGAGCTTTGTAAGCAGATTGAACGAGACATTCGCGTCGTGAAGCTGGAATTTGACTGCGAATCCTGATTTTACTGTATTTTGCGTGGCATTTGCCATAAAAAAGTATTTACAAAACAAATCGGGTATGCTATATTATCAATCGTTGACCGACCCTCGGTTTTCGGAATCCTCAACCAAAGCTTAGGGCACGGCGTAAATCAGAATACGGAGGAAACAAAAATGATTTCGAAAGAGCAGAAGGCGGAAATCGTTGCCAAGTACGGAAAGAACCCTCAGGATACCGGTTCCACCGAAGTACAGGTAGCGCTTCTTACCGCAAGAATCAAGGAGCTCACCGAGCACCTTAAGAACAACAAGCAGGACAATCACAGTAGACGCGGTCTTTACAAGATGGTTGGTCAGAGACGTGGTCTTCTTGACTACCTGAAGTCTAAGGACATCAACGCTTATCGTGATTTGATCGAGAAGCTCGAAATTCGTAAGTAATTACTCGGGAAAGGGCCATGATATTCATGGCCCGTCCCTATTTCAACCAAACACTGTGCAGAGTAGAATTTTGTGCGTTAAGTGTCCGAAGGACGGGGAGTTGCCTTCGGAACGAAAAGAACCGTTTCTTGCGGTACAAAATTCGCATCCCGCTGCTACATAGGAACACTCCTTTTGTAGCTCAATACGGGACAAAAGGAGGTTTTTTTATGAAAAAAAGAAAAAAGATGACCGTGCTGATTGTTACGGTAGCAGCCATGATGATTGCGCTTCAAATCATTTTTGAGCGTTTCCTTTCTATCAGCACACCGATGTACAGGGTAGGACTTACATTTATTGTCAGAGCGCTTGCCGGTTTCAGTTTCGGAATCCTGGCAGGAGGTTTGTACGGTATTGGTGTCTGTGGATTCTGCAGCCTTGCAGCCGATTTGATCGGAACTATGATGTTTTATCCGAGTATTAATCCGCTGATTTCCGTTGCAGCTCTGTTTCGAGGCCTTCTGTTCGGTTTCTCCTACAAAAAGAAGGAGCCCTCTGTTGTACCGACGGTTTTCACGGCCTTAGCCGACCAGTTTATCGGAGGTTTCGTCATTACCTCATTGGGATTGGTTCTGTTCGGCGGTATTCCGAGTACCGGATTGTTCTGGTTCGGCCGCGCTGTGCAGGCACTGTTTCTGGCAATTGTTGAGATTCCTGTTCTTTATTTCTTCAACACTTTCGTATTTCCGAGGATTCGCGCTTATCTGAACGCGAACGGAATGAATCACGCAGATCAAGAGGGAAAACGCAGTGAGAATTGATGAAGCTTATGCTTTTATCAAAAATGAGAAGACCAACGTGTCTAAACCGGGACTGGAGCGCATTCATAAGCTGATGCGCCTTCTCGGCAACCCTGAAAAGCGGTTCCGGCTGATTCATGTCGTCGGTACGAACGGTAAGGGTTCGGTCACGACGATGCTTTCCTCGATTCTTCATGAGCAGGGATACCGTGTCGGCACGATGATGAGCCCGGCGCTTTCGGGACTTAAGGACTATTACCGCCTTGACTGTGCACCTGTAAGCGACGAACAGTATATCGAGGCTGTGGAAGCACTGAAAATCGTATGCGGCGGCATTTCGGACGAAGAGTATCCTTCGGAATTCGAGCTATCCGTTGCACTCGGCGTGCTTCTGTTTGCAAATGCCGGCTGTGATTTCGTTGTTCTGGAAGCCGGCATGGGCGGTGCCTGGGATGCCACGAATCTTGAAAAAGAAGGTATTCTGACTGTTATCACGCATATTGCGATTGACCACGAAAAATATCTCGGAAGCACTTTGTCCGAGATTGCAAATATCAAAGTAAACATTGCAAAAAACGGCGAGACGATTGTTCTTGCGGAAAATGAGAAAGAGGTCCGCCGCGTCATCAAAGATTATGCCTTTGAGCACGACTGCCCTTATGTGTACGCGCCGGAAGGAGATTATCCGCTGACAAAGGAAAGCACCGGAGCAAAGCTTGCGCTTACCGGACTTTTTCAGCAGACCAACGCTAAGACCGTTGCTGCTGCCGTCTACGCGCTCGGTCTTCAGGGCGTTTATGTCGGCAAAGACGCGTTCAAAAAGGGTCTTGAGAATGCGAAGCTTCCTTTCCGGTTCCAGATCCGCCGCAGCAATCCGTATTTCATCATGGACGGCGGTCACAATCCGGACTGCATGAAGGCGCTTTCCGAATGCCTTGCCGTATTACCGCAGGGAACAAAGTTTGCTGCCGTAACAGGCGTCATGGCCGATAAGGATTATTGCGCCATGTATCCGTTGATCATACCGTATGTTTCGAAGTTTTATACGGTTACACCTGACAACCCGAGATCGCTTCCCGCAAAGGATCTTGCAAAATACCTGAAATCCGTCGGTGCGGAAGCCATCCCGATGAAATCTCTCGAGGATGCTGCAGAGGCGGCGGCCCGGGAATACCGAAACGGTTCCCATGTATTATGTTTCGGAACCCTTTATATGATGCACGAACTGGAACAGAAAATCCGTGACACGGGTTTGATGATTTGAGGTGATTTTCTTGCGTTATGATGAAGTATTAAACAGACTGACTTCGACCGGCTTTTTCTCAAAATCAGCCGGTCTTTCCCGTATGGAAACAATTCTCGCGCACTTCGGAAATCCCGAAGAAAGCCTGAAGGTCATTCATGTCGCCGGAACGAACGGCAAGGGCTCAGTCTGCGCGATGCTTCACGGCATTTTAACGGAAGCCGGGTACAAGACCGGTCTGTACACATCACCCTATATTCATGATTTCCGTGAGCGTATTCAGATTAACGGTGAAATGATTCCGAAACGGAAGCTTTCCGCAATTGCTGAGGAAGTCTTTGCTTTTACCGACACCCTGCCCGAACGGCCGAACCAGTTTGAACTGATTACAGTCATTGCGCTGTTGTATTTTTCACGTGAAAAATGCGACTTCGTCGTTCTGGAAACAGGTCTCGGCGGAACTTTCGACGCGACGAATGTTGTAAAAGCGCCTGTTCTTACCGTTATCATGAATATCGGACTCGATCACTGCGAGGTTCTCGGCAATACACTTACGGAAATTGCAGGGGCGAAGGCGGGCATCTTAAAATCCGGCTGCAATGCGGTGTTTTATCCGTCCGGGAAAGAGGCTCTTACTGTTCTTACAAAAAGAGCGGACGAAATCGGGGCTCCTTATATCATTCCTGACTTATCTGAGCTTTCGGAACTGAAGCCGGTATCCGGATTTGAGCATTTCAAGTATAAAGGACATTCCTATAAGCTGAACCTTCTCGGAAAGCATCAGATGAGAAATGCCGCGGTTGCCATTGAAGCAGTCGGCATCCTGAAGAAAAAAAGGATAAAGATTCCTGCCGATGCAGTAAAGTCCGCTTTAGCGAAGATTTCCTGGCCGGTACGCATGGAGCTTGTGCACCGTAACCCCGATGTTTATATCGACGGCGGTCATAATCCACAGTGTATCGCTGCAGTGGAAGAGTTCTTCAGGGATCCGCGTTTTGCCGGAAGGAACGTACACATTTTGACCGGAATGCTCGGCGATAAGGACTACCGGACGATGACCGGCATTCTGAAAAAATTCAGTGATGATGTATATTTTTTCCGCTTTCCGCATAAGCGTGCAATTCCTGAAGAAAAAATGACGGATTTTCTTGCAGAATTCCGTTTAAATAGTACTGACAATCCCGAGGAGACTTTGAGACGGCTTTGCAATAGCATACCGAAGAATGATATAATCCTTTGTGTCGGGTCGTTATATATGACGGACCGGCTGCGTACGTTCTTTTTTCGTCACTCATAGGGGGAGTTGAGTTATGAAAGAGTCATTAAAGGAGAAGATAATCGCCTATTCCGTGATCGGCGTGCTGGCTCTTTTGGTGATCGGTTTAAGCATTCGCCTCGTTTGGATTCTTCATAAAAACAACGAGGCAAATGACAGAAGCGGCGCCGAAAAGATTACCGTAACCGAAACGGTTCCCACCGGCGTGCCTTCAAAAGACCCGACGCCGACGGATGTTGACCCTACATTGACGCCGGAGATTACCGGTATACCGGAACCTACTGATGAGCCGGATCCAACGGCAGAGCCTACCAAAGCACCGACCGCGGAGCCTACAAAAACACCTGATCCTACACCGACTGACGCACCGACGCCTACAACAGCGCCGACGCCTACAACAGCACCTGAACCGACCGGGAATCCGAATCCCGTAACCGGTAAAACGCCTTACGAGCTTCACGGTAAGCTGAAGGTTTCCGGAACGAAGATCATTGACCAAAACGGCAAGGAATTCCAACTGAAGGGCGTCAGCACGCACGGGCTTCAGTGGTTCCCGCAGTATGTCAACGAGGAAACGTTCCGTACGATTCGCGACGAATGGGGCGCCAATGTCATCCGTCTCGCGATGTATACCGATGAAAACGGATACTGCACCGGCGGACCTGCTGTTAAGAAGAATCTACGTGAGCTGATTGATAAGGGCGTGAAGCTTGCCGACAAGCTCGGCATGTACGTCATCATTGACTGGCATATTCTGCATGACCTGACACCCGTTAAGTATCAGAACGAAGCGCTTTCGTTCTTTGAGGATGTCTCAAAGCAGTACGGCAGCTACGGAAACGTCATCTATGAAATCTGTAATGAGCCGAACGGCGGAACGTCCTGGAACGAGATTAAGGGATATGCGGAAAAGGTCATTCCGATCATCCGTAAGAATGCCGGTGATGCGATTGTCATCGTCGGAACGCCTACGTGGAGCCAGGATGTCGACCAGGCTGCGAACAATCCGATTCAGGGTACGAACATCATGTATGCACTGCATTTCTATGCCGGTACCCATAAGGATAACCTGCGTCAGAAGATGAATGCAGCCATTAAGAGGGGCTTGCCCGTATTTGTCAGCGAGTTCGGCATCACAGACGCTTCCGGTAACGGACGCTGCGATATCGACGAAGCCAACAAATGGGTCGTTCTGATGGACGAATTGAAGGTCAGTTATGTCTGCTGGAACCTTGCCAACAAGAACGAGTCCTCCTCGCTGATTAAAGCAGGTGTCAACAAACTTTCCGGCTTTACGAAGGATGAGCTTTCCACGGAAGGAAACTGGCTGATCAGTGTACTTCACGGAAATCTGCCTGTAACCGAAGAACAAAAAGAAGCAATCCTGCAGAATGCCGGACAGAGCGGCGGAGAAGGTACGCCAGACGCGATTACCTTCACGCAGAAGACAGATAAAGGCACCGTAACCCTCATGACATCCAACACCTGGATGGAGGGCAGCAAGTACTGCTATCAGTTAAGCCTCGAAGTGAAAAATACGACGTCGGCAGATCTGAGCGGATGGTCGTTCACATTTTCCTGCGACCGGGATGTCGAATGCAGCAACTTCTGGTGCTGCAAATTCAAAAAGGGAACGAAATCGTTTACCCTTTCCGAAGAAAGCTGGAACGGAAGAATTGCAAAGGGTGCATCGATTAGCGACGGCGGTTTCATTTTGAAATGCGACGGACCGCTTAAGATTACCGGTGTGAAATAAATCAAAACTGCAAATGACAGGGCGAAGACCGAAAAAGAATCTCGGTTTTCGCCCTTATTTTTTGGTTTTTCTATGGCATTTTCTACAGGAGTATGATATAATATGACAGAATGCGGGTTTTTGTGCACGCATATCTTAAAACAAATGATACGGAGTCTTTTTGCCGTGACTACTGACAAGTCTGTCCGAGGGGCAGGTTTATCAGTTGTTACGGGGGCTCCGCATCCGAGAAAGGAGTACAGAAATGTACAAAAGTTTCAGTATGGAGCTTGCCGGACGTACCCTGACCGTTGATATCGGACGGGTAGCCAAGCAGGCCAATGGTGCCGCTTTCATGCATTACGGCGACACCACCGTTTTGTCCACTGCAACAGCCAGTGAGAAGCCCAGAGACGGCATTGATTTCTTCCCCCTCAGCGTTGAGTATGAGGAGAAGATGTATGCCGTAGGTAAAATCCCCGGAGGTTTTAACAAGAGAGAAGGTAAGGCAAGCGAGAACGCCATTCTTACTTCCCGTGTTATCGACCGTCCGATGCGTCCTCTGTTCCCGAAGGACTATCGTAACGATGTAACGATTAACAACCTTGTACTGTCGGTTGATCCCGAGTGCACGCCCGAGCTCACCGCCATGCTCGGTTCCGCTATTGCTGTTGCGATTTCCGATATTCCGTTCGACGGTCCCTGCGCTACGACGCAGGTCGGCATGATCGACGGCGAGTTCATTCTGAACCCGACGCAGGAGCAGACCCAGAAGGGTGATTTGAAGCTGACCGTAGCATCCACGAGAGATAAGGTCATCATGATCGAGGCCGGTGCGAACGAGCTTCCCGAAGCCAAGATGATTGAAGCCATCTATCTTGCAGATGCCACCAACAAGAAGATCATCGAGTTCATCGACAAGATCGTTGCCGAGTGCGGCAAGCCGAAGCACTCCTACACGAGTTGCGCGATTCCGGAAGAGCTGTTCGCAGCCATTAAGGAAATCGTTCCTCCGGCTGACATGGAAGTTCTGATGTTCTCTCCTGAGAAGCAGGAAAGAGAAGAGCGTATCCGCAATATGAAGGATTCCCTTGCAGAGCGTTTCGCAGACAATGAAGAGTGGCTTCCTCTGATTGACGAGGCAGTTTACCAGTACGAGAAGAAGACCGTTCGTAAGATGATTCTGAAGGACCACAAGCGTCCCGACGGCCGCGCGATCACCGAGATCCGTCCTCTTGCCGCTGAGGTTGACATCATCCCGAGAGTTCACGGTTCTTCGATGTTCACCAGAGGCCAGACGCAGATTTGCGATATCGTTACCCTTGCTCCTCTTTCCGAGGCGCAGAAGGTTGACGGTCTTGATGACAACATCGTAAGTAAGCGTTACCTGCATCAGTATAACTTCCCGGCTTACTCCGTAGGTGAGACCAAGGTTTCCAGAGGTCCCGGCCGTCGTGAGATCGGTCACGGTGCTCTTGCAGAGCGTGCCCTTCTGCCGGTACTTCCTTCCGAGGAAGAGTTCCCTTATGCAATCCGTGCCGTATCCGAGACTTTTGAAAGTAACGGTTCGACGTCCATGGCTTCGACCTGTGCAAGCTGCATGTCTTTGATGGCTGCCGGTGTTCCGATTAAGCGTATGGTTGCCGGTATCAGCTGCGGACTTGTAACCGGTGAGACCGATGACGATTTCGTTCTTCTTACCGATATCCAGGGTCTTGAAGACTTCTTCGGCGACATGGACTTCAAGGTAACCGGTACGACCGAAGGTATTACCGCTATCCAGATGGATATTAAGATTCACGGTCTGACCCGTCAGATTGTTGAGGGTGCCATCGCACGCTGCCGTGAAGCAAGATTCTTCATCATGGACAACTGCATGAAGCTTGCCATTGCCGAGCCTCGTAAGGAAGTCAGCAAGTATGCTCCGAAAATCATCCAGATCTCTATCGATCCTCAGAAGATCGGTGATGTTGTCGGACAGCGCGGCAAGACCATCAATGCCATCATCGAGTCCACCGGCACGAAGATTGACATTACCGACGACGGTAACGTTTCAATCTGCGGTACCGATCCCGATGCAATGCAGAGAGCCAAGAGAATGGTTGAGACGATCGTTACCGAGTTTGAAGAGGGCATGATCCTCGAAGGTAAGGTTGTCAGCATTAAGGACTTCGGTGCTTTCCTCGAGTTTGCACCCGGTAAGGAAGGCATGATTCACATCTCCAAGATTGCGAAGGAGAGAATCAACCATGTCGAAGACGTTCTGACGCTCGGCGATGTCGTTAAGGTCGTATGTCTCGGCAAGGATAAGATGGGACGCTTCAGCTTTTCCATCAAGGATTTGAAAGAATAATCAGTTTCCGTGCACAAAGGTGCCATAGAACGGACCCGTTCCTTTTTGTGGCACCTTTATAACATCGGACAGCGTATATGAATACAGGGGGTGGATCCATTTGAAACAGTATATGACCTTTCATGAAAATCCCGAAATTCTTCATGTCAACACGGAAGAAGACCGGAACTATTACATTCCGTTTGCGCCCGAAGAGGATGCATTCAAGAGCCGTAAGAGTTCCGGACGTTTCACCGATTTGAACGGAGACTGGGATTTTTCTTTTTATGAAAGCTTCTTTACGATGCCTTACGATTTTCTGCAGAGAAAACCCGAGGGCAAGATTCCGGTTCCCTCCTGCATTCAGCTTTACGGCTATGATAAGCCGCAATACACGAATATGCCATATCCTTTTCCGTATGATCCGCCGTTTGTGCCGCAGGACAACCCCGTGGCGCTTTACCAGAGGGATTTCGAGTATACGGAGGACGGCCTTGAGCGGTATCTTGTATTTGAAGGCGTAGACAGCTGTTTTTATCTGTTCGTGAACGGGCAGGTATTCGGTTACAGCCAGGTCAGCCATGCAACATCCGAATTCCGGATCACGGACGCCCTTAAGGAGGGCACGAACCGGATTGCGGTTGCCGTTTTGAAATGGTGCGACGGTTCCTATCTTGAGGACCAGGATAAGATCCGAATGACCGGAATCTTCCGCGACGTATACCTTCTTGCAAGACCGAAAAAGCATATCAAAAGCTTTGTATATTCCTTCCTGTTCAAGGATGATTATGCTTCGGCCCTGTTACATTTCGAGGCAAGAGGCCTTTCGGATGTAAAGGTCACATTTTCCGATGCCGAAGATAACCTGATCGCAGAAGGAAAAACCGATATGGACGGATTCTTTGAGTGTAAGATTGAGAATCCGAAGCTGTGGAATGCCGAAAATCCGTATTTATACAAAATGGTGCTCGAAACCGAAGGTGAAATCATCGGTGAGCAGGTCGGCATCCGCGACGTTTTCATCGAGGAAGGCGTCTTTAAGATTAACGGTCAGCCCGTTAAGTTAAGAGGCGTAAACCGTCACGACAGTTATCTGAAGACAGGATATGCCTGTGACGAGAAGATGCTGCGTGAAGATTTGTACATCATGAAGCGCTGCAATATCAACACCGTCCGCACGTCGCATTATCCGAATCAGCCGCTGTTTTATAAGCTTTGCGACGAAATCGGCATGTATGTTGTCGATGAAGCGGATCTTGAGGCTCACGGCTCCGTGAATGCCGCAAACGGCGTTGAGTGGAAGCTCGGTTATGACCAGATCTCGCTTACCGTATCCGATGACCTTTTCACCGGATCGATTTCAGACCGTATCATGAAGCTTGTAACCCGCGATATCAACCGTCCGTGCGTCATCATGTGGTCCATGGGCAACGAAGCCGGTTACAGCCATCAGATGGAAGAGGTCGTCAAGCTTGTAAAGGCTACCGACGTGACGAGACCGGTTCATTATGAGGGCGCCATTCACGTATTCGACGGCACCGGAAGAGATGCTTTGGATGTAGAGTCCTATATGTATCCGTCGCTTTCCGACATTTACAAATATCTCAATGACGAGACAACAACCAAGCCTTATTTCATGTGCGAATACTCGCATTCGATGGGCAACAGCAACGGCGATTTGAAAGCCTATTGGGATATCATATATTCTGATCCGCGCATGATGGGTGGCTGCGTCTGGGAGTGGTGCGATCATTCCGTTTCGCTCGGTCAGACGTCCGACGGCCGTGAAAAATACGGCTACGGCGGTGACTTCGGCGATGCCGACCAGAACGACGGAAACTTCTGCTGTGACGGACTTGTGTTCCCCGACCGTACACCGCATCCCGGCCTTCACGAACTGAAGCAGTGCTACCGCCCGCTGACGATTACCGTTTCCGAGAAGGACAAGAGCGAATATATTCTGACAAACCGGATGAACTTCACGAATTTCGAGGATTTGTTCAGCCTTTCGCTTGAACTGAAGGATACCGGAAAATTCATTTCCGAGACTGCGGTTCCGGTCAGCTTAAAGCCGGGCGAGTCCTGTACCGTTAAGGCGCCTGAGCTTCCCGAGGAGCCCGGCGAAGACGTCCGCATCCGCTTCATCACGAAGTATAAGAAGGATACGCCGTTCTGTTCGTCCGGCACCGAAGCCGGATTTGACCGTTTTGCACTTCGTTCGCTTCCGCATAAGAAGGACGCCCCGCAGAAAGCATCCAAGAAGTCCCTGCATGCAACGGACGAGGGCGACTGCTACGTCATCGAAACAAAGGAAGCCGTTTATACGGTTGACAAGAAGACGGCAGCCATTACTTCTTTGAAGATAAATGACACGGAAATGTTTACGGATCCAACTTCGTTTAACCTTTACCGTGCACCGATCGATAACGACGGCAAGATCAGAAAGATCTGGGACGGTTTCGGACTTCGGAACCTGACGCCCCGTGTTTACGGCATGAAAATCATCGAAGCCGGAGACGAGATTACAATCAAAGCGGAATTCTCCCTCGGCGCCAAAGGCTTCATGCCTGCCGCCATTATCAATCTTGAGATGATTTTCTATCCGGCAGGAGAGCTTCAGGTTCGCACCAATGTACGGATTAACGAGCAGATTCCGTATCTTCCGAGATTCGGCATCCGGTTCTTCTTACAGGATGAATTCGAGGACTTCAGCTATTACGGCTTCGGTCCTTACGAAAGCTACGAGGACAAGAACCTCGCTTCCTATGCAGACCTGCACCACACAACGGTTTCCGGCAACCACGCCGATTATATCCGTCCGCAGGAGAATTCGAGCCACGCTTTCTGCCGCTTCGCAACCGTTGCAAGCGACGAAGCGATGATCCGCGTCGACTGCATTGAGAAGGAAATCTCGATTAATGCGTCGCATTTTTCACAGGAACAGCTGACGGACAAGAAGCACAACTGGGAACTGATTCCCGAGGATAAAACCGTTCTGTGCCTCGATTACCGGATGACCGGCGTCGGCTCCGCAAGCTGCGGCCCGGACCTTGACGAGTACTACTGCCTGCACGAAAAGGCATTTTCCTTTAAGTTCTGGTTTGAACCGAAGAGCCTTAATAAGAAATAGAGGTTTTTATGAGCCGTCTCTTTTACAGACAAAGTGCCGGAAACGATTGGAATAAAGCGCTTCCAATCGGAAACGGCAGACTCGGCGGAATGATTTTCGGCGACCCTTATTGCGAACGCATCCAGGTGAATGAGGATTCTGTCTGGTACGGCGGTCCGCTAAGCCGCGTGAATAAGGACGCAAAGGACAATCTCGGCCGCGTACGCGAACTGATTCTTTCCGGAAGGATTCATGATGCGGAAGAGTTAATGCTTCATGCTTTCACCGGCACGCCCGAAAGTGAGCGGACTTATGCGACGCTTGGGAATATCACAATCAGCTTCCCGGGTATCACCGGCGAGGTTACGGATTACGAGCGAGAACTGAATCTTGACGATGCCGTATTCCGTCTTAAAAAGAAATGCGGCGGCATTACGTACCGTGAGGAAATTCACGCCAATGCCGTGGAAAATGTGATCGCAATCCGTTTATTCACCGAGGAAGGCGCCTGTTTTGATGCCGATGCACATTTTGCGCGGATGACCTTCTATGACAGTGCTTTTCACGATGAAGATACCGTTTATGCGCTCGGCGCAATGGTCGGAGACAATTATTCGTTTGGTGCAGGACTATGCGGCATGCACGACGGCGGAGAGTTAACCGTAAACGGAGAGTACCTGACGGCAAAGGGTGTTAAGGAACTCTTACTTCTGTTTACGGCATCCACAACGTTTTATGTAAACGACCCGCTTACCGAGGTGAAAAGCCGTCTTGCTGCAGCAAAGAGCCGCTCGTACGATGAACTGTTTTCGGAACATCTTGCGGAATATCATTCGTATTTTGACCGCGTTTCGTTTGATCTTGCTTACGATGCGGATTGCGACGAGATTCCGACCGATGAGCGGAGAAAGCTTTATCAGCCTGATTCACGTGATAACGGGTTCGTTAAGACCTATTTTGATTTTTCGAGATATCTGCTGATTTCAAGTTCAAGACCGGGTTCGCAGCCTGCCAATCTGCAGGGTATCTGGAACGACAGCATGAACCCTCCGTGGGGCAGTAAGTATACGATCAATATCAATACTGAAATGAACTATTGGCCGGCTGAAGCACTCGGCCTTTCGGACTGCCAAATGCCCTTATTCGATTTGATGACGCGCATGCACGGAAACGGTCTGAAAACGGCTGCTGAGATGTACGGCTGCCGCGGTACGGTTGCCCATCATAACACTGACATCTGGGGCGATACGGCACCGCAGGACGCCTGGATTCCCGCCACCTACTGGGTGATGGGAATGGCATGGCTCTGCACGCATATTACGGAGCATTACCGTTATACCGGCGACCTGGCTTTTCTTGAAGAAATGTATCCGGTCATGAAGGATTCGGTACTGTTCTTCCATGACTTTTTGATTGAAGAGGACGACCGCATCATTTTATGTCCGTCCCTTTCTCCGGAAAATGTGTACATACTTCCCGGCGGAGAATCCGGTCATGCCTGCTACAATTCCTCGATGGATTTACAGATTCTTCGGGATTTATTCACCGGTTATCTGGAAGCCGCTGCGCTTCTTGAGGATGCCGACACGTATTTCATCGAGAAGACGAAACGGCTGCTTTCAAAGATTTCTCCGATTCAAGTCGGAAAGCACGGTCAGATCATGGAATGGCCCGAGGACTATGAAGAAGCCGAGCCGGGACACCGACATATTTCTCAGTTATATGCTTTGTATCCGTCCTCACAGATTCCGACGGACGACCCTGAGAATGCGTTATTCAAGGCAGCCCGCGTTACATTGGAGCGGAGACTTCATTACGGCGGCGGTCATACCGGCTGGAGCCGCGCGTGGATCATGAATCTGTACGCAAGACTCCGTGACGGAGAGAAGGTTTTCGAAAACCTGAACGCGCTTTTGAAGCGGAGCACTTTAGATAATCTTTTTGACAACCATCCGCCGTTTCAGATTGACGGAAACTTCGGATCCCTTGCCGCAATTACCGGCATGTTCTTACAGTGTTTTGAGAACAGGGTATATCTGCTTCCGGCACTTCCGAAGGCATTTTCCGAAGGAACTTTTAAAGGCATTCGGGCATACGGCGGAGGAATTTTCGATCTGCATATAAAGAACGGTGTCCTGACAGAGTTTACCGTCAGGGCCGAAAGGAAATACGAAGCCGAGGTACTGTATGACGGCGTCGCATTTTCCGTAAAGCTTTCCGAAGGAGAAGAGAAGCTTTTTCAGATTAATTGATTTGAGGAATATGAATGAATTTCTTTGAATTTATCAAAATCATACTTCTCGGTATGACGGAAGGCATCACGGAGTTTCTTCCGATCAGCAGTACCGGACACTTACTGCTGTTGGAACGGATTCTGAAGCCCGACTTTTTGACGGACGAGAACTTCTCCGGACTGTTCACCGTTGTCATTCAGATCGGCGCCGTGTTCGCGGTTCTGCTGATATACTTCAGACAGCTGTGGCCGTTCGGGCTGACCGAAAAAAAGCGGCTCATCATCAAGGGTCCGAAGCTGTACCTTTGGCTGAAGATTGCCGTTGCCTGCATCCCGTCAGCACTTGTCGGACTGCTGTTTGATGATGCTTTTGATACGTTCTTTCACGGAAGAACAAGCGTAATCACGGTTATGATTACGTTAATCCTGTACGGTGTCGTATTCCTATTCATTGAACGGTTCCGAAAGGATAATCCGCCCAGGTTCACAACCGTCGGCTCGGTTCCGTTGAAGCTTGCCGTTTACATCGGCTGCTTTCAGATTCTCGCCCTGATTCCCGGTACTTCCCGTGCCGGCATCACAATCATCGGCGCGATGCTTTTAGGGGCCAGCAGAGGCGTGGCAACGGAATTCACGTTTTATCTTGAAATACCGACACTGTTCGGGGCAGGCATTTTCAAGCTTTTAAAATACGGTTACGGGCTTGACGGCATGCAGTATGCAATTCTGTTAACGGCTATGCTTGTGGCGTTTCTGGTGGCATTTGCCACGGTTAACTGGATCATTGATTACATCAAAAAACATGACTTCCGCGTATTCGGTTTCTACCGGATCGCTGTTGGTCTTTTGATACTGTTTGTTTTGTTGATTACTTAGGAGTGAGGTGAGTATTTTGGCTGAAAAGAAATCCGCTAAATCGACGCAGAAAAAGTATCCGAATACGAAGTTCAACAACAAAGCCATTGAGAAATCGGAGAAGAACGCCGTCAATGTCAATGTCGCGTTAGACCGTAAACAGGGGACAAATGCGACGGATGATTACCTTGCCGAGGTAAGAAAACAAAAGGAGCTGATTGACGATATCGTCATTGTCTGCACGATTCTTGTGGCAGGCCTTCTGTACCTGAGCCTGTTTAACCTGTGCGGACTGATCGGAACGTGGATCAAGGCTTTGATGATGGGTCTGATGGGGCCTGCCGTCAGCTATCTGTTCCCGGTTGCGATGGTATTTTTCGTCATCTTCACGAGATCCAACAAGGGCAATCCCGTAGCGACCAGAAAGACGATTTATTTCTGGACCGCTACAGCATTTCTGTGCGCCTTAATCCACCTCTGCATGCACCTTTCCGACAAATTCGACTTTGTCGCATCGTATAAAGCGCAGGAAGGCGGCGGATTAATCGGTGAACTGTTATCGTATCCTTCATTTGCTTTGTTCGGAAACCTTGCCTCCATCCTGATTTTCATCACACTTATTCTGATCTGCATCATGCTTATCAGCGGTAAGGCTGTCATTCACGCCATTAAGAAAAAACGCGCCGAGCAGAAGGCTTTGATGAAGGAAATCCGTGAGGAAGAACGCGAGGAAGAAGAAAGAAGACGTGCCATGGAGGAACGCCGTGTTGCTCCCGCAAATACGTCTTATAACGATTATAAGCAGATGAGCCTTGACGACATCCAGGAAGAGAACCGCCGTAAGAAGCTTGTCATGGTTGATGTGGAAGCACCTTCCGTTCCCGAAGGCACCGGGTATGAATATCCGAGAGCCAAGAAGCGTCCGGGCATTATTGAGCGTTTAAAGGGTTACGGAAAGCATGAACCGAAGCCGCAGTATAACGGTCCCGATATCGCCAATTACCAGCCGATCATCAATGCAACGGCTGCGAATCCGGCTCCTGCCTACCAGGCCGAAATGGAGCGTAAATTCAAGAATTCTCAGAGCGCTGCCAATTCGAATGTGCTTCCGGACAATCATTCCTACGATGATGACCGTACCGGCATTCCGGAGATTACAAACACATATCCTGTTACTCCTTTTGAGAAGGAAGAGGAGCGTAAGCCCTTCATTCCGCCCGAAGAGGATGATTTGATGCCTCCGCCTTATATGCCTCCGGAAAGCCAGGATGAGCCTTTCGTTAAGCCGGCCGCACCGGTTACAGCGGAGTCTGAAAAGGCACCCGTTGATGACGGCAAGGTTGTAAGCTTCCCGGGTACCGCGAAGAAAGAAAAGACGGTCATTTCCGACGACGATCCCGAGACCGATATCGGTCCGGTTGACGAAACCACGAAGAAGCCGTATGTCTTCCCGAGAATCGATCTTCTCCGAAGACCGGACCGCAACCAGGCTTCGATGACGCCGCAGGAGCTTCGTGCTACTGCCGCAAAGCTTGAGAATACACTTCACAGCTTCGGGGTAAATGTGACCGTTACCAATTTCACAAGCGGTCCGAATGTAACCCGTTACGAGTTGCAGCCCGAGGTCGGTACGAAGGTCAGCAGAATCACGGCGCTTGCCGATGATATCAAGCTGAATCTTGCTGCCGAAGACATTCGTATTGAAGCCCCGATTCCCGGAAAGAGTGCCGTCGGCATCGAGGTTCCGAATACAAAGGGCTCGACCGTTTATATCCGCACGCTTTTAGAGTCCGCACAGTTCACGGACAGCAAAGGAAAGATTGCATTTGCCGTCGGTAAGGATATCGCTGGCGACGCTGTCGTAACGGATATTGCAAAGATGCCGCATGTACTGATTGCCGGTGCCACCGGTTCCGGTAAATCCGTCTGCATCAACACAATCATCATGAGCATCCTTTATAAGTATGAGCCGAAGGATGTCCGCCTGATCATGATTGACCCGAAGGTCGTGGAACTGAGCGTTTATAACGGCATTCCGCACCTGCTGATCCCGGTTGTAACCGATCCGAAGAAGGCGTACGGCGCTTTGAACTGGGCCGTCATGGAAATGATGGACCGTTACAAGAGATTTGCCGAGCTTGAGGTTCGTGATGTCGAGGGCTACAACGAAAAGATCCGCAACAGCCCGAAGCCGCTTCTTGACAACGAAGGCAATGTGAGAGCAGAGCTTCCGCAGATTCTGATCATTGTCGACGAGATGGCCGATCTGATGATGGTATCGCCGGGTGAAGTAGAAGAAGCCATCTGCCGTCTGGCCCAGCTTGCAAGAGCTGCTGGCATTCATCTGGTGCTCGCGACACAGCGTCCTACCGTTAACGTCATCACCGGTCTGATTAAGGCAAATGTGCCGTCCCGCATCGCATTTTCCGTAGCCTCCGCGACCGATTCGAGAACGATTCTCGATCAGGTCGGAGCGGAAAAGCTTCTCGGAAAAGGCGACATGCTGTTCTTCCCGAGCGGCATTCCGAAGCCGATTCGTGTACAGGGTGCCTTTGTTTCGGACGGTGAAGTGAAGGCTGTTGTAGACGAAATCAAAAAGCGCAACTGCGACGGTCAGACGTACAGCGAAAAGATTGCCAATGCAATCGACAAAGCTGCCGATACCGGAAAGAAGAGTAACGGCAACGGTTCAGCTTCCGCTGCTAAGGAAGAGAGTGACACCGATAAGCTGTTTGCCGAGGCCGGCCGCTATATCATCGATAAGGAAAAGGCTACCATAGGTCATTTGCAGAGAGTTTTCGGCATCGGCTTTAACCGTGCCGCACGTATCATGGATCAGCTTGCCGAAGCCGGCATTGTCGGACCCGAGCAGGGAACGAAGGCAAGAGAAATCCTGATGAGCAAGGATGAATTTGAGCAGTACCTCGCAGAACACGGAGAACAGTGAGTAAGACATGGGAATCATTCATTTACTGAGTTCGGATACGGTCAATCGGATTGCGGCCGGGGAAGTCATTGAAAGACCGGCTTCCCTGGTGAAGGAATTGATTGAGAATTCTCTCGATTCCGGCGCGGATTCGATAACCGTTGACATTCAAAACGGCGGCATTTCGTTCATCCGCGTTACGGATAACGGAAGCGGCTTCATGAAGGATGATATTCCCACTGCATTTTTACGTCATGCCACGAGTAAGATTCGTGAAGAATCCGATCTCAGTCATATTGAAAGCCTCGGTTTCCGCGGCGAAGCGCTTGCAAGCATCGCCGGCGTTTCAAAAGTTGAACTGATTACGAAACGGAAAGAAGATTTCCTCGGTTCCCGTTATCTGATTAACGGCGGAGAGGAAGTTGAATTCAGTGAAATCGGCTGTCCTGACGGCACGACCTTCATGGTTCGGGATTTGTTTTATAATGTGCCCGCGCGCCGTAAGTTCCTGAAGTCAGCCGTAACCGAAGCCGGATACATTAACGAATGCATCAACCGGTTCGCCGTACAGCGGCCTGACGTATCATTTTCCTTCATGAGTCAGGGACGGACGTTACTTCATACATCCGGAAACGGAAACCGTAAGGATGCGGTTTATGCCGTATTCGGCCGGATGATTGCCGACAATCTGATTCCGGTTTCGTACGAAGGAAAGACGGTTTCGATTACCGGTTTTCTCGGCAAATCCGCAATCAACCGCGGCAACCGCAACTACGAAATGATTTACGTGAACGGCCGTCAGATCCGCTCCGGAATTCTGTATAAAGCGGTCGAAGATGCTTTTGCCAATTACCTCATGCAGCACCGGTATCCGTTTACGGTTCTGCTGTTTGAAATCAATCCCGAGGAAGTCGACGTGAACATTCATCCCGCAAAGATGGATGTCCGGATTTCCGAACAGGAGACGATTACGGCGGAGATTACGTCAGCTTTGGCTGAAATCCTTCGTAAGGCCGTGCTGATTCCCGATATGGAACCGGCTGAAGAAATGAAAGTTGCTCCCGTAAGACCGCCGGAGGCCTTTGAGACGGTCAGAATCAGACAGGAAGCCGCTTATCACGCGCCGGCCTTTATATCCTCAGTGCAGGAAGCAAAAGTGCCCGAAATGCGGTCTGAGAGTGTTACGCAAGGCATATCCCCTGTGGAAAATGACACGGTTCCCGTCGCTCATCCTGCCGAAGCAGCCGTTTCCGCACCGGTTTCCACGGTTTGTGCAGAGTCGTTTCGCTTGCCCGTAGAAGAATCCGATACCAAACACGAACAGGCTTCATTCCTGGATACGGACTTTCAGAAGATGCGTGAAGAAGTATCGTTCCGGATTGTCGGTCAGGTGTTTAAGACCTACTGGATCATCGAAACGAATGACCAGATGTATATCATTGACCAGCATGCTGCACATGAAAAGATCAATTACGAACGTTTCGTAAAGGCAATGAACGAACAGACGCCGGCTTCGCAGACACTGTTCCCGGGCATCGTATTTTCCCTTTCCATACGCGAAGAGGAAATCCTGCAGAGATATTCCGAAAGTCTTGAAAAGATCGGCTTTACGATTGAGCATTTCGGAGGAAGAGATTACCGGATTACTGCCGTTCCGGTCTGCTTATACCGGATAGACGCAAGAGATTATTTCTTAAGCGTTCTCGATTCGCTTTCGGAAAGCGGCACCTCCGTAAGACCCGAACAGGTTTACGAGACGCTTGCTTCGATGTCGTGTAAAGCCGCCATCAAAGGAAACCAGAGGATTTCCGAAATGGAAGCCGAGCACCTGTTTAAAGAACTGTTAACGCTCGAGAATCCGTTCCACTGCCCGCACGGCAGGCCTGTAATCATCAGCATGTCGCAGACGGAAATGGAACGCAAATTCAAACGTATTCTGTGAGGACTTTATGTATCCACCGCTTATCATTCTTTCCGGGCCGACATCGGTCGGAAAGACAAGACTTTCGTTAAGACTTGCCGAAGCCGTCAACGGTGAAATCATCAGTGCGGACTCGATGCAGGTTTATAAGCGGATGAATATCGGAACCGCAAAGATTACGAAAGAAGAGATGGGCAGCATTCCGCACCATCTGATTGACTGCCTGGAACCCGAAGAACCCTTCAACGTTTCTTTGTTTAAAGACCTTGCCGGGCAGGCGGTTAAAGGGATTCTTTCAAGAAATCACATTCCGATTGTCGTCGGCGGTACGGGCTTTTATATTCAGGCGCTGTTAAAGGGTGTCACATTTTCCGAAGAGGAAGAGGACGGATACCGGGAAGAGTTGGAACAAAAAGCGCAAAGTGAAGAAGGTGCTGAGGCCTTATTCGAGGAGCTTAAGCGGATTGATCCTGATTCGGCCGTAGCGATTCCGAAACAGAATCTGAAAAGAGTCATTCGGGCACTTTGCTTCTACCATTACCACGGCTATCCGATTTCGGAGCATAACCGGACCGAAAAGGAGAAGGAACCCGAATACAATTTTGCATATTTTGTATTGACGACGGACCGTGCTGCACTGTATCAGAATATCAACAAAAGAGTTGATCAGATGATGGATAGCGGGCTTTTGGAGGAAGTCAGGGGACTTCGCGAAAGCGGGCTTACCGCGACTGATGTTTCGATGCAGGGACTCGGCTATAAGCAGCTGATTGCATACCTTGACGGAGAATGTACGCTTGCGGAAGCCGCAGAGCGGATTAAAACGGAGACAAGACACTTCGCGAAACGGCAGTTGACCTGGTTCCGCCGCGAAAAGGACTGCATCTTTTTCGATAAAAGCAAGCAGACTGAAGACGAAATACTTGCGGATATGATCCGAATCCTGAAGGAGAAACGGATTATCCCTTTGGAGTAAACAATGAATGAAATGTATCAGCAGTTCGGAATTTCGGATGCCGTTTTAAAATATGCCGAAAAGACCGAGCAGAATTTAAAGGAGCATTTTACGGCAATTGACGACAACGCGGAATACTGCCAGTTAAAGGTCATTAAGGCCATGCAGTTACACAGAGTATCCGAAGGCTGTTTTGAAGGCTCCACCGGATACGGTTATAACGACCTCGGACGAGAGACCCTTGAGGCCGTTTACGCTTCCGTATTTCACGCAGAGGACGCGCTTGTCCGTGCACAGATTACATGCGGTACCCACGCCCTTGCGCTTGCCATGGCTGCGAATTTACGCCCGGGAGACGAGATCCTAAGCCCGGTCGGCAAGCCCTATGATACGCTTGAATCCGTCATCGGCATTAAGGATGCCCCCGGTTCCTTAAAGGAATTCGGTATCACTTACCGGCAGGTGGATCTGAATCCGGACGGCAGCTTTGCATTTGACAGAATCCGCGAAGCGATCAACAGCAAAACGAAGCTTGTTGAAATTCAGCGGAGCAAAGGTTACGCAACAAGACCGACGCTTTCGGTGGAAAGAATAGGAGAGTTGATTTCGTTCATCCGCTCGATTAAGCCCGATGTCATCTGCATGGTCGACAACTGCTACGGTGAGTTCACCGAGCCGATTGAACCGACCGATGTCGGCGCCGATTTGTGTGTCGGTTCGCTGATTAAAAACCCCGGCGGCGGTCTTGCCCCGTGCGGAGGCTATATCGTCGGCAAAAAGGAATACATTGAGCAGTGTGCATACCGTCTGACAAGTCCCGGTCTCGGAAAGGAAGTCGGTGCTTCCGTAGGACTGAACCGGAATTTCTTCCAGGGTCTGTTCTTAGCACCTGTTGTAACTGCCGGCGCATTAAAGGGTGCCATTTATGCGGCTTCTCTTTATGAGGGACTCGGTTTTCCGGTTGTTCCGAACGGTACGGAGCCCCGTTACGACATCATCCAGGCTGTTACGCTCGGAAGCAGGGAAGGACTTCTTGCCTTTTGTAAGGGCATTCAGGCGGCTGCTCCGGTGGACAGTTATGTCACACCCGAGCCGTGGGATATGCCCGGTTATTCCGATCAGGTCATCATGGCGGCCGGTGCCTTCTATCAGGGCTCCTCAATTGAACTTTCGGCGGACGGACCTTTATGCGAGCCCTATAACGTATATTTCCAGGGCGGCCTGACCTGGTATCACGCCAAGCTCGGAATCCTGATGTCCCTGAACGAGATGCATAAGGCCGGGCTTATCAAACTGTAAGACACTCCCGCACAGAGCGCCCCCGGTGCCGATTCTGTACAAAAACGGAGAGTTGTGCTATAATATTTGTTCGTGCAGTCAAAAGGTGCACATCCTTCCCGGAGAGAGGGAAAGGATTAAAATGGAACACAGGAAAATGAAATCGCTTCCGGCCGGGGAATCCCCTGATGAAAAAGCCGGGCGTTACGGCATTTCGACCCTGTCAAATGCAGAGCTTTTGGCCGTAATCCTCCGAAGCGGGACAAAGGATGCTTCGGTTGTCCATACCTGCTACCGGTTACTTGAGCACATGCACGGTCTTTCGGGGCTTTTGAATCCCGAGAACCTGCAGAAATCGGACATTCCGGGCATCGGCAGGGTAAAGCTTTTACAACTTTCCGCCGTATCCGAACTTTCCAAGCGCCTTTCCGAAGAGCGTTCGGTTAACCGGTTAAACTGCAGTGATCCGGAAAGCGTTTACGCATACTATAAAGACCGGTTTCGTCATTTGCCTCAGGAAGAAGTAAGAATCCTTCTTCTGGACACACATTTGAAAAGAATTCGCGATATACTTGTTAACCGCGGGACCGTGAACCGTTCCCTGATTTCGCCGAAGGATATCTTCCGGACGGCTGTCACGGGCGGCGCTGCTGCATTTCTTTTAATGCATAACCATCCAAGCGGTGACCCGCTTCCGAGTGATGACGATATCCGCATCACGAAACGGATTCGCGAACTCGGCGAGATGATGGAACTTCCGATGGTTGACCACATCATCTTCGGAGAAGACCGGTATTACAGTTTTTCAGAGCAAGAAAATACTACCCTGTGAGGTATCTATGGCTTCTAAAACATTCGGAATCGACTTCGGGTCTGATTCCACGAAAATCTATCGAAAAGGCCAGGGCGTTGTTTATAACCAGAAAACTGCCATTGCCTATAAGGGCGGAAAGAAGATTCTTGCCATCGGTGACGAAGCTCACGAAATGATCGGTAAAACGCCGGATACCATTTTCGTCAAATGCCCGATCGCGCACGGTGTCATCGCAGGCTTTGCCGACATGCTTTCCCTGCTGAACTGCATGTTCCTCGATCTGAACCGCATCTTCGGTAAATTCCGCGGAGCCGAGTTCTATGTTGCCGTACCTTCGGATATCACGGAAGTCGAGAAGAAGGCCTTTTACGATCTGGTAGACGGCACAATTGTCCGTCCGAAGAAGATCCGCCTCGTTGAGAAGCCGATTGCGGATGCCATCGGTGCAGGCATTGACATCATCCGTTCGCAGGGCACCTTAATCGTCAATATCGGAGCCGACACGACCGAGATTTCCGTCATCAGCTTAGGCGGCATCATGTTCAGCAAGCTGCTTCCGATCGGCGGTAAAACCTTTAATGAAAACATCATTTCCTGCATCCGCAAGAAATATAACCTTTTGATCGGAGATAAGACTGCCGAGGTATTAAAGACCGACCTCGCAAACTTTTCCTCGAAGCGTGACGATGCGATGGCCGCCTTCGGCAGAGACCTCGTTACCGGACTTCCGAAGGACTGTGAGGTTACAACGGAGCTGGTTAACGATGCCATCTTCGAACAGCTGCAGTCCGTATTTGAGAACATCCGCATCATTTTAGACCGGACGCCTCCGGAAATTGCCGCCGACATTTATCATAACGGCATTACCGTTACAGGCGGTTCTGCCAATCTGCCGGGGCTTCAGACACTGTTTGAAAACAACCTGAACAACAACAAAATCAATGTTTCCGAGTTCGGTGTCATGACCGTTACCTCGGGCATTGCCAAGATCATTGAAGACCGTTATTACGACCGTTATGCGGTGAGTCTGAAGGAAGCTTTGGCCGAAGACAAATTCCCGCTTTGATTCACATTTTCCGTTAGGAGCTGACCAATGAAGGAACGAAAGAAACCGAAATATGATATGGAACCTCGTTATGTTCTTCTGATCATGACGATGATTTGCATATTTTTGATTTTCTTCTCGTATAAGTTTTCCACTCTGTTCGGTAATATCCGCACAAGCCTGAACTCAATGATCATTCCGATGCAAAAGGGCATCACGACAATCGGCATGAGCATCAACAACACGATTGACCGGTTTGAGGAGGCTGACAAGCTTCAGGATGAAATTGCCGCACTCAAAGCCGAGAACGAACGGATCACGCGCGAAAAGGAGAGGATGGAACAGTCCCTCTATGAGCTGGAGCGTTACAAACAGCTTTTCGCACTGTCCGACAACTACAAAACCTATCCGACCGTAGGAGCCAATATCATCGCGAAGGACACAAGCGGTTACTACGCGCGATTCACCCTTGACAAAGGATACAAGGACGGCATAGCGGTCGATATGAACGTTCTGGCGGATTCAGGACTTGTCGGCATCATCACTGAGGTCGGCCCGCATTATTCCGTTGTCCGTTCCATCATTGATGACAACAACTATGTCAGCGCCATCGTCACAAAGACTGAGGATAACTGTATTGTCTGCGGCAACCTTGAGCTTTTGAGCATCGGTTATATCGAAATCCGCGACCTTTCGCTCAACACCGAGGCGCGAAACAATTATAAAGTTTATACTTCACCGTTAAGTGACAAATATCTCCCTGACATCCTCATCGGATACATTTCCAATATCCAGAATGAGAACGACGGTTTGACGAAGACCGGTTATCTGACGCCGGTTGTCGACTTTGAGCACTTAACGACAGTATTGATTGTAACACAGCTGAAAGAGGACATGCGGGAAGCCGAATGATCCGGAGGACTTTAGGTTATGGTAATTGTACTTGTTTATGCGGTTGAGATTCTTCTCGCCGTACTCTTGAAAAGCTCGGTGTTTATTCACTTCTCGTTCGGGACGGGTATCGTTCCGGACCTTTTGGTGATGGTTGTTGTAGCCGCGGCTTATCAGATGGGCAAGACAAAGGGCATGTTTGTCGGCTTTTTTGCCGGACTGATGCTCGATATCACAACCGGCGGTCTTTTGGGCGTTTATGCGCTGTTTTACATGTTCATCGGCTATCTGAACGGCTTCATGGCGGAATTCTACGTACAGAACGACGTTCTGCTCCCGGTTGTCATGGCTGCCGGTTCGGAGTTTATTTTCATGTTCCTGACGTATGTCTTTTTGGTGCTTACAAAGGGACGCCTTCACATCGGTTCGTATGCCGTTCATCAGATGATTCCCGCTGCCTTATATACAGCGGTCGTATTTGTCATCGTTTACAGGCTGTTGGATCTCATATACTGGAAGATTACAAAACCGACGTTTACCGACTATTCCAAGGTGGAATCATAAATGCAACAGACCATTGTTGAAAAACTGAAAGAGCTGTTCAGGAACCGCCTCGTACCGGTGGGTCTTGTTTTGTTTATCGCTTTTTTGATCATGATCGTTCACATTTTCCGGATGCAGATGGTAGAGCCGGAGAAGACGAAGATTACGCGTGATGAAAAATCTTACACGAAAACCGTTTCGCTCCCCTCGACGAGAGGTAACATTTATGATCGGAACGGGAATCTTTTGGCGTACAATGAATTGCAGTTCAATCTCGACATGTTCAACTCCGCGGAGCTGACGAACAACGAGCAGATGAACACCGCCATCTACGAACTTATTCTGATTCTTCGGAAATTCAATTACAAAAGAGAATTCAGCTTCCCGATTGTCATGGACGAGGACGGGGCTTTGCGGTTTACGGTTACGGGCTCGAGCCTTGACCGTTTCAAAAAGAACGCCTTCGGTTTGAGAAGTGTTTCCGAGCTTACGGAAGAGCACCGCGCCGCTACTGCGGAAGATGTATATAATTTCATGCGTTTCGGAAGCAATACGTCGAGAATGTTCCAGATTGACAAAAAGTACAGCAAAGAAGATGCTCTGGAAATCATGGCGTACCGCTATCAGTTCTTCACGATGTACCCGAGCTATTCGTCCTTCCGCGTTGTCAGCAACATCAGCGACGAAGCGCGTATCATTTTCTACGAGAATACATCCACGATTCCGGGACTTGAGATTACGAAGTCCTGGCACCGTGTGTATCTGGATGCCGAATACTTCGCTCACATTGTCGGTTATGTAGGCAAAGCCAATGCAGAAGAGTTGGAACAGTTAAAGGAAGCCGGAACCGGAACCCGTTATAACGAGAACAGCATCGTCGGTAAGGCCGGAATTGAAAAGTCCTGTGAGACTTATCTGACCGGTGCGGACGGCACTGCCACGATTCTGATCAACGACCGCGGACAGGTGCGAACGAAGACGATTACGAAAGAACCGACACGGGGTAACGATATCTATCTGACCATTGACCGTGATCAGCAAATCTGCTGTTACTACATCATCGAGCGGCATGTCGCAGGTATTCTGTTGTCCGCCATCGTAGACAAGATGGATTACGGTTCAAAGGGTGAGGACGCGACGGAGATTACGATCCCCATCTTTGACGTTTACTATGCCCTTTTCAATAACCATATCATCGATACGGAGCATTTCTCCGCACCGGACGCTTCACGGCTCGAACGGGACATGTATGCCCTTTTTGAGCGAAATGAGAGCTACATATGGGAGAACTATCAGAAGAATCTGAAGGCGGACTGTACGTTATGCGGCAAAGATCTGACGCAGATGATTCAGGAATATCTTGATTTCTTATACACGAAAATCGGCAGCTCCGGCTGGGGCCTTGTCAACAATTCCGCAATCAACGTAAGAGATCCCGAATATGTCAGCTATACAAACCATGAGACCAGTCTGGCGCATTTTCTGCAGTATGCGATTACGCAGGGCTGGGTCAATCTGGACCGCCTGAACATCGGCTCCGAGTATTATGACACGAATGAGCTTTACGGCTTTATGACCGAATACATCTTTGCACATCTTCGGGACGATGCCGATTATAAGAGTAAGATTTACCGGACGCTGATTTACGATTACGTCATCAAAATCCGTGATATCGCCATTCTTTTGTATGACCAGGGTGTATTGGAGCCCGACCCCGATTCGTATGAGCAGCTGCAGAACTACACCTTGGATGCGTATGAATTCATGCTGCATAAGATCCGTACGCTTGAAATCACGCCTGCCATGCTTGCACTTGAACCGTGCAGCGGCACGATTATCATCACGGACCCGAACAACGGCACCGTCAGCTGCATGGCTTCGTATCCGAGCTACGACAACAATTACCTGACCAACCAGGTTAATATGGGCTATTACAATAAGCTGCTTGCGGACAAATCCTATCCGCTTGTATTCCGCGCGACCTCGAGTAAGACGACAACCGGTTCCACATTTAAACCGCTTTCGTCCATCATGGGTCTGATGGAAGGCGCCATTACGGTTGACGAGGAAATTGAAGACAAGGGTAAATTCCTCGAAGTCGATCCTTCTCCGCGATGCTGGGCATACCCGAACCGGCATGGCGAACTGAATGTTTCTGAGGCAATCCAGTACTCCTGTAACTATTTCTTCTTCACGGTCGGTTACCGTCTGTCAATCAACCAAAGAGGAGAGTATGTCGACGCGCTGGGCATCAAGACCATTCAGAAGTACGCGAAGCTGTTCGGACTCGGTGACAAATCCGGCGTTGAGCTTTCCGAAGCGACACCGATCATTTCTTCACGAGATGCCGTCCGTACCGCAATCGGATACTATCACAGCTTTGCTCCGATTCAGATTGCGCGTTACATCACAACCGTTGTCAACGAGGGCACCTGCTACGATTTGACGCTTTTAAGTAAGGTTGTCGGACCGACCGGTGAAACACTTTTGAGTAACGTGGCCAATGTGCATTCCAGGCTTGATAACGTTCCGAAGGATTACTGGAACGCCGTGAAGAACGGTATGTATTACGTTGTATACGGCAAGGATTCCGGCATCCGCAAATACTATTCGAATTTGGACATCAAGGTGGCCGGAAAGACCGGTACGGCGCAGGTCAGCCTGAATCATCCGAACAACGCGCTGTTCCTTTCGTATGCGCCTTATGAAAAACCGGAAATCTGTGTAACCGTCGTTATCCCGAACGGATATGCATCCCAGCATGCCGCTGTTGTTGCGCGTGAGGTTTACGGCTATTACTTCATGGATGATAACCACGAAGCCTTGTTAACCGGTAACGTTTTCGCCGCCAACATTTCCCATGTAGGATACACCGACTAAGGAGCAGCCATGGACAACAACGTAATCATCAAAGGTTATAAGGACGGAATCTTACTAGTACTGAACCCGGATGTAACTTTCGAGGAAATCATCAAAAGCCTGACGGAGCGCATCAGACATTCCGCCAAGTTTCTGGGAAATGCGACAATGTCCTTAAAGTTCGAGGGACGGGAACTTGATACCGACGAGCAGAAAGAGATTCTCCGTGTCATTTCCGAGAATTCCGACCTCGAAATCATCTGCGTCATCGACGGCAACGAGACGAACGAGGAGATTCTCCGCCAGACGATGAACCAGGTCATCGGAAGCCTCTCGACAAGAACTGCGCAGTTCTATCAGGGCGTTGTCCGCTCCGGCAGAAGACTGGAAACCGAAAACTCCATCATCATTGTCGGTAACGTTGAAAAGGGGGCCGAAATCGTCAGCGGCGGCAGCATCATCGTCATCGGAGCTTTGCTCGGTTCCGCTGTGGCCGGTACCAATTCCAACCGGGAAGCGTTCGTATTTGCCGCACAGATGAAGCCTGAAAAACTTGCCATCGGCCGTTTCGAATATGAGAAGCCCGTGCTGACGGAAAAGGAGACGAAAAAGGAGAATAAACTGCTTCGGAAGATGAATCTGCTCAATTGCAGCATGATTGCGGAGATTGTTGACGAAGTGGTCAGATTGCGCCCCGTAACGGAGGATACGTTCGGTGCGGACGAAGATTTGTATGAACTCATTGATTGAGGAGTAATATGTTTAAGAAGCTTCAATATCATGTTAACAACTATAAGTTCTCGCTTGTTTCCATCGTTATCATACTCGGTACTGTCGGGTTGGTTTTGATTCAGAAGCTGCAGGACGCCGATGAGAATCAGTTCGAACGTCAGCTTTACGGGCTATTGTTCGGACTGTTCGTCATGTTCGTTGTTTCCCTGATCGATTATCATTTCATCGCAAAGATGTTCATTCCGATTTATATCGGTAACTTCATCCTGATGATGATCTGTAAATACGTAAACTACACAACGTTTCCGCTTATTTACGGCTGGTCGCACTATGAAGCGAGAAGATGGATTAAGATCGGAGGCGGAGGAAAACCCGGGCAAGGCTTCGAGTTCATGCCGTCCGAGATATCCAAATTGGTTATTATCATTTTCACCGCAACGATTCTGGTGAAATTCGGAGAACGCATGAACCGGTTTTGGAACCTGATGCTGATTCTCGGGTTGTGTCTGCTTCCGATTTACCTTGTATTTTCCCAGCCTGACCTTTCAACCAGTATCGTACTGGTTGCCACGCTTGCTTTCATGCTGTATATCGGCGGGCTTTCATACAAAATTGTCATTCCGACCGTAGTGGCCGCCATCCCGGTTTCGTACTTTCTGTTCTGGTATATCCAGCAGCCGTTCCAAAAGCTTCTGAACCAATACCAGGCACCGCGAATTCTTTCGGTTCTGCATCCGGAAGATCCGAAATATGAGAAATACATCTATCAGCAGAACCAGGCGGCAGCAGCTATTGAATCCGGCGGCATGTTCGGAAAGATGATCATCGGCGATACTTCAAGTCGTATGACCAAATATGTGCCGGTCGTGGAATCCGACTTCATCTTTTGCGGCATTGCAGAAGAATTCGGTTTCTTCGGATGCATCATTACTGTTTTTCTTTTCATGCTGATGACCTTCATCGGCTTCAGGGTAGCGATGAACGCAAAAGACAGGCTCGGTTATCTGATTGCGTCCGGTATTTCCGTTATGCTGTGCCTGCAGACCATCGTTAACATCGGCGTCGTGACCACGCTGCTTCCGAACACCGGAATACCGCTTCCGTTCGTAAGCTCGGGACTCAGTTCACTGCTGATCAGTATGGCGACTATGGGCGTGCTGTTAAATGTGGGGCTTCAGAATAAGTCGACGCTTTTAGAGAAAGACAAATACGAAATGGACCTTAAGGAACTCCTTTGGAGTAAGGAAAGGAACTGATATGAAAAAGACCATTGCCCTGATTCTGTGTTTTGTTTTGCTTTTCGGGCTTACCGGCTGCAAAGACAAGGATGCGGAACTGTTAGGCAACTACAAAGCAGAAGACAGCCTAGTGCAGACCGACGTCGGAGCACTTGTAGAGGCTTCCTTTGCGCCGCTTCTGACGGAGTTTTACATCTGTGACATCAGTCACGACATGTTAAGCACCGATTATGTATTCGACGAAGAGAAGCCGGACCGCAAGGGCAGTGTTTTCGTCATCAACCGTACAACCAATGAGCTTGTTTTCGGTTACCGCATGGATGAGCTTTTCTTCCCGGCAAGCCTTACAAAGCTTATGACGGCTCTGATTACGATGCAGAAATGCAGCTTCGACGAAAAGGTCATCATCTCAAAGGAAGTCGGAGAGTTCTCCCGCGGCTCCGTATCTGAGCTGAAGGAAGGAGATGTTCTGACCGTAAAGGATCTTCTGATGTGCCTTCTTGTAAGCTCGGCAAACAATGCTTCCATTGCGCTTGCCGAACATGTTGCCGGAAGCGAAGAGGCGTTTGTTGAACTGATGAATGCCGAAATCAAGCGTCTGGGCGGCCGTAATACAACGTTTAAGAATGCAAGCGGTCTGCATGACGAAAAGCATAAAACGACGCCGTATGACGTTTATATCGTGTATCAGGAATGCATGAAGTATGCCGAGTTCCGCGAAATCGTCGGCATTACGGAGAAATCCTATGAATATACCGACGCTAAGGGAAAGAAGCTCACAAGAAAGGTTGCCACAACCAACTGCTTCAAAACCCGCGATGAAAAAGAACATGTCGATTATCCGAACAGCATTACGATTCTCGGCAGTAAGACCGGTACAACGAACGCGGCAGGATATTGCATGATCCTGCACATCAAAAACCGTGCGGGCACCGAATATCTGATCGGTGTATTCCGGGCCGAGAATAAGGATAAATTATACGGAAAATTGAATGAATTGATGACAACTTACTGCCTGACGGATTAACCGCTCCCGAATTGTAGAAATTTCGTGAATTTGAGTTGTCATTTTTCAACGTGTATATTATAATAGAATCATCTAAAAACCCTTTTAAGGAGGACAAAGCAATGGTACAGATTATTGCCGGTGAAAAAGGAAAAGGAAAGACCAAGATATTACTGGACAAGGTGAATGCCGATGTGGCAACATCCAAGGGTACCATCGTCTATCTGGATAAGAGCAATAAGCATATGTATGAGCTCAACAACAAAATCCGCCTTATCAATGTAAACGATTATTGTGTGGAATGTGCTTCCGAATTTGTCGGTTTCATTTGCGGAATCATCTCTCAGGACCATGATCTTGAGAAGATTTATCTGGACAGCTTTTTGAAGATCGCCTGCATGGGCGCCGATGATATCGACCGTGTCATTGAGAAACTCGATATGGTTTCCGCCAAGTTCAAAGTGGATATCATCATCAGCCTTTCGGCCAATGCCGAAACCCTTTCCGAAGCCGTTAAGCAGAAGGTTATTGTAGCCCTGTAAATCGGTTTTTCGCCAGCTTTTCAAAAGAAAGATATACATTCTGTCGCCGGATTCATTCCGGCGACATTTTTTTATGAATTTTCAGCGAATTTTCGCCTCGATTTGCTTCAAATGCTTTTCTTTTCAAGGTCGTTATAGTATAATAAACTTTGTATGGACAGAATTTGAAAGGAGGGCGGTAACATGGCCGAAAAACGAGTACCGAAGCGCAGCAGCGCGGTATCTTATCTGAATTTCGGTACGATTGTCATCGCTCTTTTTGTATTATATCTGGTTATCAACATCGTCATCTTTTTGAAGAGACCGCATCTTTCCATCTATGAGGTCCAGCTGCTTCCCATGGCAAGCGATACGAAGGCGGAAGCGGTCATTATCCGGAACGAGACTTCCGTTAAGACCGGAATTGCCGGATTCGTCAATTATTATATGCGAAGCGGAACCCGTGTTTCCAAGGGAGAGACGGTTTATTCGATTGATGAAAGCCGCCAGATTTACAATCTGATTTCCGGAAACGATTACAAGTATACGCTTTCGGATGACGATATCGAGCAGATTAAAAGCTGCATTTCCTCGTTCAACAATTCCTATACGAAGGGAGATTTCTCCCAGGTATATTCTTTAAAGGATGAGCTGACCACGACCGTGAACAGCATCTCCGATACGTATCTGATGGAGCATCTGAACCAGATTCTGATTGACAAGTCCTATCAGGGCTCGCTTACCGTGCATAAGGCCGAGGCACCAGGGCTTGTGTCGTATTTTTCAGATTCGCTTGACGGGCTTACGTATGAAAAGGTCAGCAAAGACACCTTTGACAAATCTGACTACAAGAGCGTCAATCTCTTTGATTCGAACTTAAAAGAGCAGGGCAGCACGATTTACAAGCTTCTGACCGACGAATCCTGGATGCTTGTTTTGAAGCTTACCGAGGAGCAGTTTTTGAAGCTTAAGGATAAGGCCGAGATCAGCTTCACGATTGAAGAGGACGGACTTCATCTGACAGCACCGATCAGCTGCGATGTGAAGGACGGAGAGTATGTTGCATGCATATCCCTTCGCCAATACATGGTCCGCTATCTGAACCGACGTTTCTTAACCGTTTCCCTTGACATGGAGAAAACAATCGGTCTGAAGATTCCGAATACCGCCATCTTTGAAAAGCAGTTCTTCATGATTCCGAAGGAATACCTGACAAGCGGCGGAGACCAAACCGGCAACAAGAGCGGCGTCAGCATCTTAAAGCATGACGAAAACACCGGTGTCAAATACTACACCTTCCAGCAGGTAGAGATTTATTACGAGGACGATACGTACGTTTATATCGACATGAAGGCGATTACGCACGGAACGTATATATACAGTGAGCAGACGCAGGAATCCTTCCAGGTTTCGCTTGTCGGCAAGCTGAAGGGCGTTTATTGCGTTAATAAGGGCTTTGCCCAGTTCAGAAGGGTAAATGTGCTGCAGGAAGGCAAGGAGTTCTCTGTTGTTGAGAACGGGCTGAGCTACAGCATTGCCGAACACGACCACATTGCAAAGGACGCCTCAACGATCGAGGAATCGCAGACAATTTACTAGTGAAAGGACAGAGACATATGATTTCCGAAAATCTGGCTGAGGTACGGCAGGAGATTATCAGACATGCCGATATTGCCGGCCGAAATCCGAACGAAATCACGCTGATTGCCGTCAGCAAAACAAAACCCGCAGAAATGGTTGTTGAAGCCTTTGAAGCCGGCCAGACGGTGTTCGGTGAAAATAAAGTACAGGAGATGTGCGAAAAGCATGAGACGCTTTCCGAACTTCCTCTTTCGTGGCATCTGATCGGACATCTGCAAAGCAACAAAGCAAAAAAGGCCGTTGCGGTTGCCGATATGATTCATTCGGTCGATTCCGTAAGCCTCGCGGAAACTATCAATAAATATGCCGCACAAATTGGGAAAGTGCAGGACATTCTTCTTGAAATCAACGTCGCGGAGGAAGAAAGCAAATTCGGTCTGACGCTTGCCGATGCAGAAGCTGCGGTAAGAGAAATCGCCAAGCTTCCGAACATTCGGTTACGCGGATTCATGACAGTTGCTCCGTATACGGAGAATGCCGAGGAAAACCGTGGCATTTTCCGCAGTCTGAGGCAATTAATGGTTGACATTAATGCGAAAAGCATTGATAATATTTTCATGGATGTTCTTTCTATGGGAATGAGCGGAGATTACGGCGTTGCCGTTGAAGAAGGAGCCACTCATGTGAGGGTCGGAACCTTCATATTCGGCAGGAGAAATTACAATATTTGAAAAGGGGACAGAAGACCATGGGTTTCATGAAGAAGATTGTCGATTCGCTGAAGCTTTCCGATGACAGTGATTACGATGATTACGACGATTATGACGATTATATAGCCGCAGAAGAAGAGAAAAAGCGCAAGAAGGAAGAGAAAAAGCAGGAGAAGGCCAAAGAGCCCCGCACTTCCATCAAGGAGATGCTTTTTAAGAAGAAGACCCCTGAGCAGAATGCCGGTTATCAGGACGGCGGCTACGAAGAGGATCCGACGATATATCAGCAGAACGTGCAGCAGACCTATCAGCAGCCGGTTCGTCGTCCTTTATATGACAACAACACCGTTTCCATCCAGGAAAGAAGAAGCGGTTACATGAACGGCACGACAACATTTGCCGACCGTTATAAAGCGAAGGAAGCAGCACGCTACGGCGGACAGCAGCAGGCAGCTCCTGTGAACCGTCAGCCGCAGGCCCAGACGCAGCGTCCGATTCTTCCGGTAATGCCGCAACAGGCTCCGATGCAGAAGACCGTTAAGGATGCCCTCGGTGTTACGATTCTCAAGCCTCAGAGTTTTGAAGATGCCAGAGAGATTTGCGATAACCTGATTGACGGTAATCCGATCATTGTCAATCTCGAAGGTTTTGATACCGACCGTTCGCAACGTCTGATGGATTTTGTTTCCGGCTGTGTATATGCCATCGGAGCCAATCTTCACCAGATTTCCAGCTATATCTTTATTATTTCACCTGCAGACGTCGATGTGACCGGCGATTACAACGCATTGATGCGTCGTGACGGATTCGGCGTTCCGACATTTAATAAACGATAAAGGGAGGCACAATTCATGTTAACACCGGTAGAGATTCAAAATACGAAGTTCAAATCTGCAGCCAGCGGTTACAACAAAGGCCAGGTCGACCAGTTTATGGAGGATCTCAACAAAGACTATGAATATCTGTATCGGCAGAATCTTGAGCTGTCCGATAAAGTAAAGAGTCTGAATGACCGGGTTCAGTATTATGCCACCATTGAGAAGTCTTTGCACAAGGCGCTTGTTCTTGCCGAGAAATCGGCCGAGGAAACAAAAGCTGCCGCACTGACGGAAGCGAAGAGCATCGAAAAGCAGGCTTATGCCGATGCGCAGGCCATCCGTAACGATGCCGAAAAGGAACTTGCCAAGCTTCATACGCAGACACTTCGTCTGATGCAGCAGTATGAAACTTACCGTGCACAGTGCCAGTCCTTACTTCGTTCCCAGCAGGAGCTTCTCGACAGCAGAGTATTCCAGATTAATCTGAAGGAATTCGAAGCCTATACGGAATATTTGCAGCAAAAACCGAAGGATGCAGTTGATGAAAAGAAGTAAAATCATTTTGTTCTCGGTGCTTCCGGTTATCCTGATTGCAATTGACCAGATTACAAAATGGCTGACCAGAAGACATTTTTCAAAAAAGCCCGCTGACGTTACCCTGATTCCGAAAGTTTTATATTTTCGCTATGTTGAAAACCGCGGTGCCGCATGGGGCATCATGCAGGGCCGGTTCCAGATTCTGTCCGTTGTTTCCGTCATCCTGATTGTCGGCTTTATATATGCTTTATATAAGATTCCGAAAACGCGCCGTTTTCTGCCGCTGACACTGATTTTTCTGTTCATTACGGCAGGCGCAGTCGGAAACCTGATTGACCGGCTGGTGTTCGGATATGTCACGGACTTCATCTATTTCAGTCCGATCAATTTCCCGGTATTCAACGTGGCGGATATTTACGTTACCTGTTCGGTTGCCGCACTTTGTATAGCGTTTTTGTTCTGCTATTCGGAAGAGGAGCTTTCCTTCCTTCCGTTCTTCGGCGCAAAGAAGCCGAAGGAGGCCGAAGCTGAGCAGCCGAAAGTGCCCGATGCCGAGCAGCCGGGCGAAGAAGAATCGAGATAACAGGGAACTTCTCCTTACGGGAGAAGTTCTGTTTTTATAGGAGACACAATGGAAGAGGAGAAGGTATATTATCTGGAAAATGACCAGACAGGCGTCCGTTTGGATAAGCTTCTTTCCGATCTTGACCCTGATCTGACCCGTTCACATGCCGAGCAGCTGATTGAAGCCGGGAAGGTCTCTGTCAACGGTAAGGAATGCCTTAAAGGCTCCTATAAAGGCAAGGAAGGAGATTTGATCCGAGTTTTGATTCCGGAGCCGGAAGAAACCGAAATCCTTCCGGAAGAAATGGACATCCCGATCATATATGAGGATGACGACATTATCATCATCAACAAACCGAAGGGAATGGTCGTTCACCCGGCGCCGGGTCATAACACCGGAACACTGGTTAACGGACTTTTGTATCATTGTAAGGATTCCCTTTCCGGCATTAACGGCAATGTGCGTCCGGGCATCGTGCATCGGATTGACCGCGATACAACCGGTGTCCTGGTTGTCTGCAAAAACGACAGGGCCCATCTGAGCCTTTCAAAGCAGCTTGCCGAGCACAGCATCACAAGAATCTATTATTGCATCGTACAGGGCAATCTGAAAGAGGACGGAACCGTCGACGCCCCAATCGGCAGAAGCCCTAAGGACCGCAAGAAGATGGCCATCGTTCAGGGCGGCAGAAGAGCAGTCACCCATTATCACGTTATAGAGCAGCTGAAAGGCGGTTATACCTATGTATCCTGCCAGCTCGAAACAGGCAGAACGCACCAGATACGTGTTCATATGTCATCAATCGGACATCCTCTTGTCGGAGATACGGTTTACGGAAGCAGCAAACAGCCATTGACCGATCAGGGGCAGGTATTGCATGCCGGCGTGCTTGGATTCATCCATCCCGGTACGGGGCAATATGTGGAATTCAAAGCTGAGCTTCCGGATTACTTCCGGGATTTGCTCGACAAACTCAGGAGATAGCATGAAAAGATTTTTGGAATCAGAAATCCGCGAACGTTTTTTTACAAAGAACGAACGGCTTTTGCTGTACGGGCTTCCGTGCGTCGGCAAAACCCAGCTGTTACGGACGCTTCAGAACGACAGGCAGATGAAGAGCTATGTCCTTTGCGATATGACGATTGACCGCGAGCTTACTTCCGGCATCCGTAAGACGCTTCGTGAAAAAACTTCTCTTTGCGGTTTTCTCGCCGGCTATTTCGGAATGAAAGAAGATTATGTCCGCGATACGCTTTCCGTTTTCATGGACGGACTCGAATATCTCGAAGACGATGCGGCGTATTTGCATTCTGCCGATCTGCCGAAGCATTTTGCCGCCACAACTTCCAGAATCGACATATTTGACTTTTTCCGTGATTCCGTGTCAACTATGCTTTCTTACGTAAAAGTGTCTCCATTTTCCTTCTATGAGTTTTTAGAGGCAGTCGAGGAGAAAAATGACATAGCATATACCGGATTCCTGCGGTTATATAAGAATTCCGAGAACGGCATGCCGGAGCACCTGGCTGTCATGCTTCGGGAACTGCTGCACGATTATATGCTGACAGGCGGATTCCCGGATGCAATAGAGCAGTATCGGAAAAACCGTAACGATCTTTCCGAAATCAGACGGGTGCAGGGTAACATTTATGCTTCTGTCGTATTCCGGATCCTAAACTGCCTTCCCGATCATCTGAGTGAAGTAAAAGTCCGTCAGCTTCTTGATTATGTCCGTCAATATGCGGGAGACAACCGCGGAAAGTTTCATCCCGGACACATCAGAAGAGGGGCCGTTTACAGCGAATTTGAAGCGGAGATCAACTATCTTTGCAGCATAGGACTGATGATTCCGGTCTATGATTCAGAGGGTGCGTTTTACCGTTTTGAACTTTGCGATTGCGGTCTGAACCGGTATCTTTGCAACGATTATGACCTGTTTTTCCGGTTGAGTTTTCGCGAATCCCTACCGGAATATTTCTACCAAAACTACTTTTATACCGTCTTAAATGCCCGCGGAAAGAAGATTTCCATCCTGAAATCCGACCGGTCCCGCTATTTATGCTACACGGATGGAACCAAAGGATTTCGGCATTCCGCGACCAATCGTACCCCCTCTGACTACCCTTCGGAAGGAGAGGAAGACGGCACAGCAAAGCCCCTCACCGTGTATCAACTGATTGACAGGCCCGCAAACGAAAAAACAGCCGACCACAACATACAGTATTTTTCTCTTGAGCAAACACAATTTTGAAAAAAATGTGAACGGAAAGAGATAAATATTCATTGACAACTAAATTCTAATTATGTAGAATAATGAGTACCGAAATGTACTAAGGTAGTAGATGATTTCCGGACTTAATCATGTATTTCACACAAGTATAGGTGGTAGTTGTTTTATGGGAGATATTAGATTGCATGAAGGCGAACTGAACGTCATGGAACTGTTATGGTCCAATCAGAGCCTTGCTGCAAAAGATATTGCAAAAATAATCAAAGACTACATCGGCTGGGAAAAGAACACAACCTATACGGTCATCAAACGATTGATCGATAAGGGGGCCGTAAAAAGGGAAGATCCGGGATTCCTTTGTAAAGCTGTTATCACAAAGAACGAAGTTCAGCAGATTGAAACAAGAGCTTTGATCGATAAAGTATACGGCGGCGAGTTAATCGCATTCTTTACCGAATTCCTTGCAAACCAGAATCTGGATGCCGAAGAAGTTCGGGAGCTTCGAAAGATTTTGGATTCCCAATACAGACGCCTGTTATAAAAACAAAGAAGAACTTACACGGTTCGTCCTATGGACGGACCGTTTTTTATTTCAAATAATCAATCATACAGCAATGGAATTACACGTTTTGTGCCTCAAAAACCGCAAAAGAGAGCATTGCCCTCCTCTGAATATTTCTTCGCTAAACGCAGGTTTAACGAAGAAATAGGTTGATTTTAGGCCAAAAGAGTGGTATAATTGACCTGTAAGCCGTTATATGCTGTTTGAGGCTCATTTCGTTTATTTTGATGTTAAAACATATATTCGGCTTTTTCGTTTGCTTTTATCGCATCGTTGATTTGCATTTTGCAATCTGTTTTCTTTTATTGAGGAAATACACATGGCTGACAATCAATCCTATGCAGAACAAAACAATATCAAAAACGAATTACGTTTGCGGGAGCTCCGTGCGCAGCTTCCTCCGTATTGCGGCACATTTTTCAGGGGCATCGAACAAGTTACCGCTTCACGTACCAGAATTGCGTATGCGGTTGATTTAAAAGTTTTCTTTGAATTTCTGATTTCGCGTAATCCGACGTTAAAAGGTAAAACCATACGTGAAGTTCCGTTATCGCTTCTTTCAGAGCTTCAGTCGTATGATATTGAGGAATACCTCGAATATCTGAAGGTTTATGAAAAGGATGATTCGGTCATCACGAATTCCGAACGTGGCATCAAGCGGAAAATCTGTTCTTTACGTGCATTTTACAATTATCTGTACAAAAACCATGCAATTGAAAACAATCCGGCCATCCAGGTATCCGTGCCGAAACTGCACGAAAAAGTCATCATTCGACTGGATCCGGATGAAACCGCAAGGCTTTTAGACTGCGTGGAAAGCGAATATTCAGGCTCTGACCGGCAGAATGCCTTTCATCAGCGTAACAAAATCCGTGATCTCGCGATGATGACTCTCCTGCTCGGAACAGGCGTTCGTATTTCCGAATGCATCGGTTTGGATATTAACGATTTGGATTTTGAACATGACCGGATGAAGGTCGTCCGAAAAGGCGGCTATGAGGCATTCGTCTATTTCGGGGAAGAAGTACGCGAAGCGCTGCTCGATTATTTAGAGATCAGAAAACAACAGGTGACCAAAGAAGGTCACGAAAATGCCTTATTTCTTTCCGGCCAGCAGCGCCGCATGACCGTACGTGCTGCAGAAAACCTGGTCAAAAAATACGCACAGAACTGCATTCCGTTAAAGAAAATCACGCCGCATAAGCTCAGAAGCACCTACGGCACCAGCTTATATCAGGAAACCGGTGACATCTATCTGGTAGCCGATGTATTGGGCCATAAAGACGTTAATACAACAAGGAAGCATTATGCCGCCATTGAAGACGAAAGACGCCGTTCTGCGCGAAATAAAGTGCATCTGCGCAAGGACTGAGGCAAATGCCACAGATATATTCGAATTGATCAGTTAAGTATCCTGTCTGCAGTAATCCGGACGGTTTATCGCATTCATTTGCATTTGATCAAATCGATAACCGCACTCATCTAAGGGCTGTCAGGATTGTACCCACAAAAGTACTTTCCGCAGTCCTTTTACATTTTTACGAAGTGCTTTTACATATTTACGGAACAACGTCGTAGCCCGGTTCAATTCACCTTTGCTTAGAGGCTTTCCGCCATAGCTTGCACGTTCAGCCAACGAAGCGTATTCCTTCAGTTTGGATTCGGGAAGCCCGAGCTTCAGTCCGTATTCGACCGACATATTATGGAATACGTTAATTTGTTCGTCCAGATAATAACGGTTCAAAAGCTTATTCAGCAGAACATACTGGTTGGACAAACGTTTATTATTCGGAATACAATACAGTCTGACTTTTCTGATGACCGTTCTGATTACGAGGAACAAAACAAAAAGTGCCAAGGCAATCAATACGATATACATCAGGCCGATTCCGAATCTGGCCGCCTGTGAGGTCAAAAGCTGCATCGGCGCTTCTCCGCTGTCACCGGATAATAATCTGCCGAAATTCGACCAGAACCCCTGACCGTCGTTACTCTCCGCCTGTGCTCCGGTTGTAAGCTCAACCGGAAGCCATCCGAACCCGTCAATATAGATTTCCACCCAGGCATGTGCTTTGGAATCGTTAACCTCAACTTCGATGACATATGCTTCGTCCCCGTCATTAATCAGAAGGTTGTCGCCCTCATACCAGTTTCTGTAATCCTCTCCTTCCACGATATCCGAAGCATCAGCTGCCGTTTCAAGATCAATGCAATAGCCCTCGACATATTGCGTCGGGATTCCCATTTGTCTTAAAAGCAGCGCACCGGCTGTAGCGAAATAAACGCAATAGCCCTTCTTCTGCTTCGTCAGGAAATAGGCGACGAAATCTTTGTTTCTCGGTGTTTTACCCGGTGCAAGCGTATACTGGAAGTTCTCACGGAAATAGCGCTGAATTTGCGTTACAATCTGCATAGGAGTCCCGTGGAAGTCCTGTTCGTCACAGATCTGCTGCAACAGTTCCTGAAGATCATCGGGAACCGCAGTGAAATTCTTGTATACATACTTTCGGTAATTCTCGTAATACTCATCCGAATAATTGGCCTGAAGTGCAATGGTTTCTGCCAGCAACGGATAATACAGATAGTTTTGGAACGCATAGTCGGCAACAGGACTTCTGTAATCATTATACAGATGAAAGGTATCCGTAACCCGGGATTCCCTGACCAGTTCGTCATAAATCGGATAATGCGGATAGAAAATCTCACCCTGTGCACTGTAATCCACAGGCTTAATACGCATCAGTGCATAAGCCGACAACGACTGCCCATCATCCATGCGCTTAGACAGATAAGATGTTTCTAAAGTTGCATAATGCAGCATGTCTTCAATAGAAAATGCTTCTTCTGTCAGCTCATCAAAACTGATTTCAGTCACCTTCCAGGTATTTTTGATATATCTGTTATATACGTTTTCAGTCAGGTAAATCGAAGCTGATGAGTACGGAACATACTGTACAACAAGATCCGTTTCGAAATCAAAGGTAACCTCACGAATCCCTCCGAGTCTGCCGTTGCCTATGCCTCCGCGTGCCTCGTAACTGTTAAAATAGGCTGTTATACCATGCATGGCAAATTCCGCCACGGCATCATCCGTACTGCGCTTCCATGCACTTGCATTGTTTCTGGCCCGATACGGGAACAGCCGAAGCAGGAAGAAAGACAGGAAGAAAACGCCTGCCAGCGTCAAAAAACCGTAAGCGAAAAGGGAAATGAACGACTTTCCTTCCGGAAATGCCTGAAAAGCAATATTCTTCTTTCTCAGTGAAAAGCCGGGGTGCTTCAGATTGATTCCCATGCGGTAACGTTTGCTGTGCTTCATGATCATGCAAAAGATACAGGGGAACAGCACAAGAAACACATAGATATAACGGACATTATTATCACAAAGATAAATGCAGATTTCGATGAAAGGAAATGCCATAAGGAACAACACAATACCGCTCATATATTCGGAAATCACGGCATTGCTGATGCAGACCTCCAAAAACAGCATCAGCAACAGACAGCAGGTAATCGTCAGGTTTCTGTCGGAATACATTTCCTGATAGACACGCACTCCGCCCAGATTAAGCTTCGCATCAACGGCCTCCATGACAATATTGGTGATGGCATTCATACCGCTGTTGGCCATTGTGACCAGTCCCATGGCAAGCGGCAGGAAGATGACAAAAAGCAGAATATAACCGAGGTTAAAGAACAGCTTCCGGTAATAAAACATCGATGTCAGCGCAGACAGAAGGATTGCGGCAAAGCCGATCACAACACGGCTGCAGGGCAAATCAAACGAAGTGACAAAAAGCATATTAAGGCCATAGCAAATCAGAAAGATCAAAAAGCCCTTCACAAGGCACACAATGACCCTGTCACGCTTCGGAATCTCCCGTTCCTCCATCTCGTAAATGCGGATACCGGTTCTTTCGCGGTAATCCTGCATGACTCTTTGATTTTTCTGTTCAGCTCTTGTCATCAAAGTTCTCTTCAATCAGTATCAAAAATCATTTCGTAATCTTGTAAACGCGGGCGGAATTCTTATGATTCATTACCAGGTTCCCTTCGAACTTCGGATGAAGGGAACAGGTAATCAGATAACCGGAACGGCTGATATGTAACGGCTTTACGGTTCTTTCGTTACTCTCCTCCTTCGGCTTAATATCATAAAACAGCTGCATCAGCAGCTGAATGGTATCTTCCTCCCGCTGTACAACCATCTGAACGGTTTCTCCGTCCTCACGAACATATGCCACAGAGAACCGTAACTTCTGCTGCCGGAAGAAAGAAATCATGGTAAATGCCACGTCAAAGAAAGCATTCAGTTCACTTAAGGAACGAAAGCTCTGCTCCAGATACACCGTAAACTGTTCACTGACAGGTTCCGAAAATTCCTTCACCATCAGGTCATCGGTCTTTGCGCTTAGTTTCCAGTGAATGGTTTGCAGTTCATCCCCCGGCTTATAATCCCGGATTTCAAAAATCTCGGAACGGTCATCTCCTTTGCCGGATTCTTCCGTGACTTCTTCTCCGTTATCCGGAAAGCTGGTATTTTCAAGAGCGGAATCATCCGTTTCAATCGGTGAAGGCAACACAACAACCTCTACAATCAAATCGGCTTTTCTTTTACATCCCAAAAGATTGAAGAGGCTTGATGTTCTGATCTCAAAAAGCTCTGCGCGAAAGAGACCGCAATAATCAAAAGAAAGCGTCAGCACTCTCTCCTGTTCCTGCCTCGGAAGAATCGTGAAGCTTACTTCATGTGTATATTCGCCCTGTTCCATCGAATGATGCAGTCGAAACCTTAATATGCATTTGGTATGAGGATAATAAGACGGATTCTTTACTTTGAGAAACAGTTTCACGGTATGTCCGCGCTCCGTAAAGAAGGTGTGAAAAGAAACATCTGCCTGAAGGCGGTCCTTTGAAATTAAAAAGCCGAAAGCTGATACGGCAAGAATCAAAAGCAACGCAATTAAGAACAACAAAGTAACGGCGTGATTGTTATACAGATAGATAACCGTCAACGCCACAACAATGAATGCAAGCTTACAATATGCAAAAATGCGTTCCTTCATGAATACTCCCGGAAATTAAAAAGAGATTTTGGCAACTCTGACTTCGTTCTGCATCGTACGAAGCAGCGAAAGAACATCGATGTCCTTTGCCTTGGCCTTGGAATTCAAAACAATTCTGTGAGACAATACCGGAACCAGATTGGCAACAACATCCTCCATGCCGACATAATCCTTGCCCTGCATGTAAGCATAAGCTTTGGACATGCGAAGAAGCGCCTTCGTGCCGCGCGGGCTGATACCGAGACCGATGTATTCATTATTTCGGCTCGCTTCCGCCAGATTCACGATAAAATCGTAAACGGCATCGTCAACATGAAGGCCTGCTACAGTCTCCTGAATGGCCGTAAAACGCTCTGTATCGATGACAGCCTGAATCTTATTGAAGGGATTGTCAGACTTCAGAATATCAATCGAGGAATCATGGCTCGGATAACCAACCGAAAGTCGAATCATGAAACGGTCCAGCTGGGATTCCGGAAGACGCTGTGTACCGGCACTGCCGAACGGGTTCTGCGTGGCAATGACGAAGAAAGGCTTCGGAATGAAATGCGTCTTTCCGTCAACAGTAACCTTGCCTTCCTCCATGATCTCAAGAAGGGCCGACTGCGTCTTCGGAGAGGTACGGTTAATCTCGTCCGCAAGTAACAAATTACACATGGCTGCACCGCTGTGATATTCAAACTCACGGCTTTGCGGATTAAACATCGAAAAACCGGTAATATCACTCGGCATGACATCCGGTGTAAACTGTACACGCTTATAGGTAAGCGACATGGCCTCCGAAACGGAAACAGCAAGTGTTGTCTTACCTACACCCGGAATATCCTCCAAAAGAACATGTCCGCCCGCAAGCATTGCACAAAGCACCTGCGCGATAACCTCGTCCTTACCTTTTATATTCTTTTTAATCTCATCGATAATCTGCTGCATTAAAGAATCCAAGGATAATACCTCCGCAAAGTTTCTTTCATTCAGTATACCATAAATGCGTAAGAATATCTACAGATTATGGTTACCGGAAATCAGCTTTATAATATGCGAAATGATTGATCGGAAAGATTGATTTCAAATGGAAAATACGATATACTGTCACAGAAAACAGCTCAATCGAACAAAAACAGCAAATGAACAATATCCTGCTACACGGAGACAAAAACCTTGAAATTACAGCAATTGTACAGCTATACAAGAAAAGCGGTAGATGATTACCATATGATTGAAGACGGGGATAAGATTGCCATCGGTATCTCGGGCGGCAAAGACAGTCTCACGCTGTTATATGCCCTGGCAGGACTCAGACGCTTCTATCCGAAGAAATTCGAGCTTTGTGCAATCTCCGTGAATCTCGGCTTCGATACTGATTATGAACCGATACGGAAGCTCTGCGAGGAATTGGATGTACCGTTTACGGTAGTTGAGACAGAAATCGCAAAGATCATCTTCGAAGAAAGAAAAGAAGGCAGCCCCTGCTCTCTCTGCGCAAAGATGCGAAAGGGTGCCTTAAACGAAAAAGTAAAGGAACTCGGATGTAACAAGATTGCGTATGCACATCATAAAGACGATGTCATTGAGACGATGATGATGTCCTTGATCTATGAGGGACGATTCTATACATTCGCTCCGGTAACGGAATGGGACCGTATGGGGCTATATCTGATTCGTCCGCTCATCTATGTGAATGAATGTGACATTGTCGGCTTTAAGAACAAATATAACCTTCCGACCTTCAAGAATCCCTGTGAAGCAGACGGGAATACTACAAGGGAATACGCGACGGATTTGATCAAAAGCATCGATCAGAAAGCTCCCGGAATACGGGAAAGACTGTTCCATGCGGTAACCGATTCCAAACCGCTTACAAAATGGATGAAGGATTCAGACTCTTCTGCTAATTCGCAGTAACATAAATCGGAATCAAAAGATATCGTCCGGCATGAATGGAATCACTCTTCAGAGAATTGGTATTCTTAATCTCCTTCAGATAATCCGTGAAGCTGCCGCATTCCGGTACATAATATGTCTTAGCGATAGACCAGAGAGTATCGCCTTCTTTAATCTGAATGCTCTTGCAGGTTTTATCCTGATAGCCGTTACCGTAGGCCTTATGGCTTCTTGCGGCGAAAAAGACAATCGAAACTGCAATTACAGCGAGAACACAAAAGCAAAAAAGAATACGTACTGCGGGGTCTTTCGATACTCTTTGAAACATTGTCTGCACCTCCGAACAAGTCGAACATTTGTTTGTTACAATGTCATTATATCGAACATATATTCGAAAGTCAATATATTAGATTGATGAAAAATAACCAAAAATATGTTCGATTTTTTGTGTATTTTTTCGAACAAATGTTTTGCATTTTCCAAAAACGGATGGTATAATAGCCTTGAAGAAGAATATCAGTATCGGAGGTAAGGATTATGCCCGGTAAGATTACGAATAAACAAAAAGAGATTTTAGAGTATATCAAAGAACAGATTCTTGCGAAAGGATATCCGCCGGCTTTGCGGGATATCTGCGAAGCGGTTCATCTTCGTTCCACCTCTTCCGTTCATGCCCATCTGGAAACGCTTGAGCAGAACGGTTATATCAGAAGGGATCCGGCCAAGCCGCGTGCCATTGAGATCATTGACGATGACTTCAATCTCACGAAGCGCGAAATCGTGAACGTTCCGATGGTCGGTACCATTACGGCCGGGCAGCCGATTCTTGCGGTGGAATCCATCGAGAACTATTTCCCGATACCGTCCGAATATATGCCCAATGCCGAAACGTTCATGCTTCGCGTCAAGGGTGACAGCATGGTGAATGTCGGCATCTATGACGGCGACCAGATTCTTGTGGAACGTCAGAATACAGCCCGTAACGGTGAGATCGTTGTTGCACTGGTTGATGATTCCGCCACCGTAAAAACGTTTTATAAGGAGAAAGGCCATTACCGTCTCCAGCCCGAGAACGATTATATGGACCCCATCATTGTGGATCACTGTGAGATTCTCGGCAAAGTAATCGGGCTCTTCCGTCTTTTCTGAAAACCTCAATGAATTACAAAACGCCTTCCGCGGAACCGTTCGTCCGCAGAAGGCGTTTCTTATTATCGCATCATATAAGGATTACATATCTTCGTACATCTTGGCAAGCTCAGCAAGCTTTGCAGCCTCAGCCGGATCAACATCGTCCTTGATTTCCTTAATTCCGGTCTCAGCTTCGTCAAGCACAATCTCAGCACTATCGGAAACAGCATCTGCCGCAGCTTCAACGGCATCCGTGGCAGTTTCCGCAACGTCAGTAACAGCTTCGGCAGCATTCTCAACAACTGCCTCGGTGTTGTCTGCTACAGCATCAACAGCTGCTTCGGTCTGTTCTGCTGCAGTCTCAGCGGACTTCTCAACAGCTTCCTCTGCGGTATACATCACTTCACCCGGATTCAAATCAATCGTCTCGGGAATGACCTGAACAGGCTCAGCAACAGGTGCGGGTGCCGGAACGGGTACAGGAGCGGGAACCGGTGCAGGCTGAACGTTCTGAACGGGCTGCTGATAAGCAAATGCAGGCTGATAAGGCTGTGCAGGTGCCGGATTCTGATTTACGCCCGGGAAAGGCGGATTATTGGCATAGAAAGGTGCAGCACCGACAACCGGAGCCGTGTTATTGGCAACGCTCGGATTCACGATTGCATTCATTTCTCTTACACGATGAACCGTAAACAACATAAATGCAAACAGAAATGCTACGTTTACTATATCATTGGTAGTTCCCTGGAATGACATTCCGGCATTCTTTGCGGAATTCTCATTCAATACGAGTTTCTTAAAGAATGCATCCGCATCATCCTTATAAATCGGAACGATGTCCATCAGAACACTAAACACAAGTCTTACAAAAGCAGAAAGCAATGCCAAAACGGAAAATACGATTGCAAGCCTGGACTTTGTCATGAGCCCGATGGTCGAGACAATCAAAAACAGTGCGACCAGAATGGATGCGCCGAATGCGAACAGAATCATGGCTACTTTATAACCGTCAATCTTATCCGTCCAGACCTTCTTCATGTTGTTGTCCAGTGCAAGCCAATTGATGAAACTGAAAACAAATGCAATTAATACAAGTATGTAATCAATCAGCAAAAACAGGCGGCTTCTGCAGAACAAGGCAAGTGCGATCAGCAGAATCAGGAATAACATAACGGTATTATATAACGTTATGTTTTTGTAAAAGTCGTCAACTTTCCTATCCCACCAGATGTAGTTCTTAAAGAACGACACGAAGAAGTTTTCGGAATTCTTTTTCCCGTACATCAATGAAGTGACAACCATCTTATAGAGGTCTGTCAAAACAACGACAGTCAGGAACGCTGCAGCAGCATAAGAATATTTCTTACTTTTTTCCAGCATAAAACACCTCCTGTAGAATTTTGTTTATACTATTTTAACATAAAATATCGGAAATGGAAACAGTTTTTCCGTCTCTCCATACTCTTTCGAGATCATAAAATACTCTGTCCTGCTTGGAAAAGACGTGAACGACGACATCGCCGTAGTCCATTAAAATCCATCCGCAGTTTTTCATGCCCTCAACTCGCTTCGGATCAATGCCGGCTTCGTGGCATTTTTCTTCGACATTGTCTACAAGTGCCTCCACCTGCGGTGCATTGGCTCCGTCACAGATGACGAAGTAATCGGCAATCGGAGAAACCTCATCGATTTCGATGATTCTCAAATCACCTGCTTTTTTCTCCTCCAGTGCCGCGCAGACAATCTTCACGATTTCTTTTGACTGTAAATCCGCCATGATAACTCCTCTCCTGACTTAAATTATTTCGGAAGCTCAATCTTCTTTTTCTTCTTGGATTCCCGATACAAAACAATCTTCTTACCGATAACCTGTACCACCTCGGATTTCGTCCGCTCGGCAAGTACACGGGCAAGATCGTCCGGAGATTCCTGACAGTTGTTCAATACGGAAATCTTAATCAGTTCCCTTGCCTCAAGCGCTTCCGAGACGGACTCCGTGATTTCGGGAGTCAGACGACCCTTTCCGATTTGCATGATCGGCTCGGTTACCATCGCAATGCTTTTCAGATATGCACGTTGTTTGCTGTTCATATGGTCCCCCTATTTATAATAGTCAAAGGAAAGTCCGTACATTCTGACGGTATCACCGTCTTTAATGCCGAGCTTTTCCAATTCGTCTAAAATGCCGTTGGTCTTTAAAAAGTCCTGGAAGAACCGGAAGCCTTTTTCGGAATCGAGATTGGTGTAACCGAGCATGCGCTCGATTCTCGGTCCCTCCACGACATATTCGGCTGCATCCGCATCATATACGACCGTATAAGGTTCTTCCACACTGCCAAGCGAATCCGGAAAGAACTCCTGTTCAAATACAATCGGTTCCTCCTCAACAGACTGCAGAAGTTTGTAACAGGCATATAAAAGCTCTCTGACACCCTGACCGCTTACCGCGGAAATCGGATACACCGGCGTTCCCTCGGGAAGCCCGTCCTTAATCAGGGAAAGTGCAATTTCCTGCTCCTCTTCCGTGAAAAGATCCATCTTATTCACGGCAATGATTTGCGGCTTTTTGCTTAATACTTCGCTGTATTTCCGAAGCTCCGTATTAATCTTACGGATATCGTCCACCGGGTCGCGCCCTTCCGTTGATGCGCCGTCCACAATATGAATGATAACACGGCAACGTTCAATATGCTTCAAAAACTCATGGCCGAGTCCGACACCTTCCGAAGCGCCTTCAATAAGTCCCGGAATATCCGCAATGACAAAGCCGTCCCCGTCGTCCAGGCTTACCACGCCGAGATTCGGATTGAGCGTTGTAAAATGATAATTCGCAATCTTCGGTCTGGCGTTGCTGACACGAGACAAAAACGTGGATTTGCCGACGTTCGGAAAACCGACCAGCCCGACATCCGCAATCACCTTAAGCTCCAGAATGACGGTAAGCTCTTTGCCTTCCTGGCCGGGCTGCGCGTATTTCGGAACCTGCATCGTCGGTGTCGCATAATGCTGGTTGCCTTTCCCGCCGCGTCCGCCCCGAAGAACCGTAACCTCACGGTTATCATGAGACAGATCGGCAATGACCTTTCCGCTTTCCGCTTCCTTGATGACAGTGCCCTCGGGAACAAGCAGAATCAGATCCTCTCCGTCCTTGCCTGCACAGCGGTTATTTCCGCCCGGCTCGCCGTTTTCCGCCTTGTATTTCCGCTTATAACGGTAATCATTCAGCGTATTCAGCCCTTCGTCAACGCGGAAAATAACATCGCCGCCCCTTCCGCCGTCACCGCCGTTCGGACCGCCTGCCGCGATGAACTTCTCGCGGTGAAAGCCGACATGTCCGTCGCCGCCGTTTCCGGACCGGATATAGATTGTTGCAATATCCGCAAACATAATATTCTCCTGAAAAATAGTTGAAAAAAGCCCCGGTAATTCCATTACCAGGGCTTCCAGTCAATGTTTCTTATTCGGCAATAGGATAAACGCTTGCCTGCTTCATGCCGCCTGCCTTGGTTTCAAACCGCAGTGTGCCGTCTACCAATGCGAACAGAGTGTCATCTCCGCCGCGACCGACATTCACACCGGGATGAATCTTCGTGCCGCGCTGTCTGAAAATGATATTACCGGCCTTTACGAACTGACCGTCTGCTCTCTTGGCGCCAAGTCTCTTGGACTCGGAATCTCTTCCGTTCTTGGTAGAACCAACACCCTTTTTATGAGCGAATAACTGAAGGTTCATCTGCAGCATATCAATCACCTCCTGAAAAGTGTCTGATCAATCAACAATAGTAACAAACTGCGGATACTGGTCCGCAACGCTCTTAAGTCCCAAAATCATAGACTCGAGCAATAACTGTGTTTCAGGGCAGGACCCGTTTGTGAGCCGGAAACTCAAATCTCCGTCGGAAGCCTCATATTCAGGCTTATCCGTGGTAAATGTGAGCACAGAATTCACGGCGTTGATGCAAAGCGCGGAAACGGAAGCACATACGATATCGTATCCTTCATCGGCGTATCCCGCATGTCCCGTTACGGAAAATGCAACAACCTGATCCTCTTCCCTTTGAATGCTAATCGAAATCATGATTAAGCGTTAATCGCATCGATCTTGACCTGCGTGAAAGCCTGTCTGTGACCGTTCTTCTTGTGGTATCCGGACTTTCTCTTGTAACGATAGACAATAACCTTCTTGGCCTTGCCCTCACCGAGAACAGTTGCAGATACGGTCGCGCCGGCAACACAGGGTGTTCCGATTACGAGTTCGTTATCGTTATTAACCGCAAGAACCTGATCAAACGTAAAGCTCTCGCCCTCAGCTGCGCCGAGTTTCTCAACTTTAATGATATCGCCTTCGGCTACCTTGTACTGCTTACCGCCAGTTGCAATAATTGCGTACATATTGGCACCTCCTATTATCATTACTCGCCAACTACGGTGGCACTTACGTGCTCTTTAAACCCCATTGTGCGGCATACTGTAACAGAATAGCATATCGCAAGGTACCTGTCAAGAAAAATCTGAAAATTCCGACAAATCGTCACCATGTCATTTGTCAGTACTCTTCTGCCTTCAAAAACCGGAATCTTTCGAGGATTCTTCTGGCTGTCAGACGGAACTGAACGGCCTCAATGATCCGGTACAAAAACAGTCCGATGAGGAGGAAATTTAAAATATTCGAAAGCAGCGACTTACTGCTGTTGATCACACTGTTCCGGTTATGAAGGAATCCCTCCGTAAAGAATACGGCAAATGCCATGACGAAAAACAGGATGAGCAGATAAAACATCATGTCGATGAAGGTCTTTTTCGTATTTACCTCGGACTGAATCTCATCTCTGAAGAATCCGAACAGCGACCTTTTCAGTCGGATGACAAATACGACCTCAAGTGCGATAAGATTCGCAATCAGAAAGTAAGACAGTTTGTCCGCGCCCAATCCGACATACCAGGATACAAAAGAGAACACGCACTGCATGAATAAAACAGCAGGAAGCGATACGGATTTATGCCCATTCACGGTAAACAGGACACAGAGGAACCTGATGACCAGCGCAACAGGCACAAGCATGAACGCTTTCTGAATGATAAACAGCGAAACGCCCTTATAATACGTCACATTGATGAATACTGAGAGGATAATGCCCAAAACCGTGATGACATCACAGGCGAACAGCCAGTCCATGAGCTCCTTCGCCCATAAGAATCCTTTTTCGTCCTTGCCTCCGGCTTTTTTAAGTTCTTCCGTTGCTTCCGGCATGGACCTTCCGGTCAGGTAAAAACGATGGCCTTCCCGCTCAAGATAACCGATGAACTCTTGGTTTCCGTTATACGCTTTCATAACGAAGCCTCCTTTCGGACCGGCTCGTCATATACCATAACCAGACAGCCTCGCAGATGAAATAGACAGCAATCAGGAACTGAAGAAATACGTATGTAGGCTCCGATTCAGCAGGAAAGAAAGCTAAAAGCCGAAGCATCACAAGCCCTCCGAAGCAGTAAATCATGGAAGGTTTCCGGATGCCGGAACAGATCATAAAACCGACCTGCATCAATGATTCCGCAATGAAATCAAAAATCAGGTAAAGACCCATCACGTCATTACCCGTTTGCAGATACATAAGCATCACCGGAAGCAAACCGGTGATTCGGACAACAGCCGCCGCCAGAAACATATTCTGCTCATGCGACAGCACCAGCGTTACAATCAGCTGTAAACACGCCAAAAGCGGATAAAGTTTCATGGCAGAATGATATGTAACGCCGAAATTCCCGAGCGCAGTATAAAACGCAGAATTTCTACCGAGAATGACCGTTAATGCCGAAAGAATTGCAGCCTCCGCCCCGAACAGGCTGACCAGTGCCATCACATAAAAACCGCTCGAAGTCACATAAAGCTTCGGTGTCTCAACCTTAAGCCGCATCGGCATGACGGAATTCCGGCTCTTTTTATACTCTCTGTCCGGAACGGTTCCGATCAGCTGACCGTCTTCCGTATAAACCTTCATGAATTCTCCCCCTCCCATTCACTACGGATTGAAATCCAGATTCTTTACAACCTCATAAAGCGGTGCGCCGAGCTTTTCCCTCGTAATCTCCATGATGCCGAGTCTTGTAATGTCGACAACATCGACGCTCCGGTCATGTTTAGTGCACTCCTTCATATATTCAAACAGCTGCTTCTTCTCGTCGGCACCGCCGCACGAAATGAAATCACATAAAATCATGCCGGAAAGCCCGCGAAGCTCCATCTGTCTCGCAATCTCACGCGCCGCCTCACGGTTGATATCCGAAAGCGCCGTCTTTTTAGCAGCCGAACCTCTTCCGCTGTTCACGTCCGCAACGGTCATCGCCTCGGTTCTGTCAAATACGATGTTGCCGCCGCTTTTCAGCGACACGGTACGGGACAAAGCATCATGAAACGCCTTCGTCAAATCATATAAATGATACAGGCTTACCGTATCCTCCTTATAAAGCCTTACCTTTTCCGAAAGCTCAGGCAAAAACTTCGTAAAGAAACCGCGAAGCACCGAATAAACCGATTCGTCATCGGTCACAATCTCCGTAAGCTCAGAAAGATGTTCATCCCGAAACACCTTCAGATATTCCGGCAGATCCTCGCGAAGACATGTCCCCGGAAGCATGATTTCAAACTTTCTGACGGCATCCTTAAACTCCGCCCGAAGCGTCTCATATTCCGAAAGAATCTGCGCATCCTCAAAATACGGCGCATTTGTTCGAAGCATCACGCCGAAACCGGCTTCGGTCTTTCCTTCAAACAAAGTGCGCATCCGGTCGCGAAAGCCCGGATCATCAATCTTTTTGGAAAATGACACGCCTTTTCTTCCCATCAAAAGAACAACGGCATTGCCGACGAACGAAAGGTCTCCGGTCGCGCCGGCCTTCTTCTGCTTTGCGGGTAGCCGGTCAATCTGAACGAGAACAGAATCGCCCTGGTGAATCTTACCGTCGGCATGCGCGGGACTGATTACGGCATTCTTCAGTTTCTCAAGGGGAATGTACACATTTTCACCGATTCCGATGTCCGTGAAGCAGGCATTTATGTTCGGAACCATGGATGCAATCCGTCCGGTATAAATGTTCCCGATCCGAAGCGGTTCCGAAGCCGGATTCACAAAAAGGCGGAAGCAGACATTCTCCCGGAACACGGCCGTTACGATATTGCCGTCTTTTTTACAGATTATGATTCGATCATCCATAACGGAACCTTCTTCTCCTCTAAATCTCCGAACAAATCCATGCGGTGCACCGTACGGGTTTTTGCATCAAACGGAATCCCGGCATACGAAAAAACACCTTGCAAAAACAGGTCGGCCGGAATGTTTTTCTCACTGCCGGCATCCAAAAAAGCGATAACAGCGCGGTTATCAAAAAGCATCGCGCCGCTTAAAGAGGCTTTGATGTCATCGTCCGTGAAAGCAAACGTGCCGTCATCGCCGATCCGGGTAATCTTCCCGCCATCATATAACAGTATGGCATGAACGCCTTCACGCAGATTGCATTCTCTGGTACCGGTTTTCGTCGTCTTTTCAATCTTATACTCTTTTTCCGAGAAGAAACCACCAAGCTTCTCAGGCAGGCTTTCGGGCATGTCGGCAAGCGAAATCGCATAAGCGGCCCCGGTAATCAGCGCCATGCCGGTAATCTTCTTCTCGTTCGGCTTGTAATCGGGCAATACGGTCACCCGGTTAATGCTCAAATCCTCGCACATTACGCCGGAAAGACGTTTAAAGATGTCTTCCGGATTAACAAATTCCCGAAGCTCAATATCAAAGTATTCGCCGTTTCCGGTAAACGAAAGCGACAGCGGCTGCGCGAAGGACAGCAACGGATGCGGATGATAACCTTCGGAAAATGCGATTGGGAGTTCCGCTCTTCTGAAAGCCTTCTGAAAGTACCGCATGACATCCAGGTGTCCCAAAAACCTAGTGCTTCCGGTTTTCTCGAATCTAACTCTGACTCTCATCCGTTCACCCCCGTATCCTTGCCGTCATATAAGAGGCTTGTTCCGAATTCGTCTCTGGGTTCCGTGCAGACGCCGCAGCCGAATTTGGCAGCACCGCAGCCTGAACAGCGTCTTCTGCAATTCGGCGTGATTTCTTCTCTCTGTGCCCTCTCGTATTCACGGTACAGGAACTTTTTCGTGACGCCGATATCGATGAAATCCCACGGCAGAATCTCGTCCTTCTTACGCTCACGGAGATTGTAAAACTCTATCGTGATGCCGTGCTTTTGCATGATTTCCTGCCAAATGTCATAATGAAAATGCTCGGTCCAGGCATCGTAAATGCAGCCGCGCTTATAGGCTTCCTCGATGACATCGCAAAGCTTACGGTCGCCTCTTGCGAAAATACCCTCCATCACACTCGTGTCACTGTCGTGCCACTGGTAGGAAATGCTCTTATGGTTAAGCTGTTGCTGAATCGTCGCCTTAAGCAGTCTCTGGTGGTTTAAAAACTCTTCCTTATGCGCCATGCCGACCCACTGAAAAGGCGTGAACGGCTTCGGAATGAAATAGGACGTACTGACCGTAACCGAAACCTTACCGTGTCTTTTATCCTTCGGAAGCTTATAGTATTCCTCGGTAATCTGCTCGGCCAGCTCCGCAATGCCCTTCGTATCCTCCTCGGTCTCTGTAGGAAGCCCGAGCATGAAATAAAGCTTAACCTTATTCCAGCCGCCTTCAAACGCGGTCGCGGCACCGCCCAGAATATCCTCGGTCGTAAGGCCTTTATTGATCACATTTCTCATTCTTTGCGTGCCGGCTTCCGGGGCAAATGTGATACTTGACTTGTTGACATCCTGCACCTTACTCATGACATCAAGCGAGAAGGCGTCGATACGAAGCGAAGGAAGCGCAACATTGATGCATTCGCCCTGATAGGTATCAATCAGATGACATACCAGCTCCTGCAGATCCGCATAATCGCTGGAGCTTAATGAGCTGAGCGTAATCTCCTCATGGCCGGTCGATTTCAGCATCTTATCGGCCGTGTCCTTAAGCCACTTGACATCTCTTGCGCGAATCGGCCGGTAAATCATGCCGGCCTGACAGAAACGGCAGCCGCGGATGCAACCGCGCTGAATCTCAAGTGTTACACGGTCCTGAATGACCTGCAGAAACGGTACAACCGGCTTTTCCGGATAATAGGTATCGCTCAAATCGGCCGCAACGCGCTTCTCCACCTTCGCGGGAACGTCGTCATACATCGGTCCGAAGCTTTTAATCGTGCCGTCTTCGTGATAGGAAACTTCATAAAGGGAAGGCACGTACATCCCCGGAACATGCGAAAGCTTCCGCAGAAAATCCTTTCTCGTTCCGCCGTTTGCGCGGTTTTCTTTATATAGATCCAGCACCTCGTCATAGCCGTTCTCGCCTTCTCCGATGAAGAAAAAATCAAAGAAATCTGCTATCGGCTCGGGATTGTAAGAGCAAGGGCCGCCGCCTACGACAATCGGGTCCTCCTCCCCGCGGTCCTTTGACCGAAGCGGAATACCCGACAGGTCAAGCACCTGAAGGATGTTTGTATAACACATCTCGTACTGAAGCGTGATGCCTAAAAAATCAAACTCTTTGATCGGCGTCTGCGTTTCCAAAGAGAAAAGCGGAATGTGCCGTTCTCTCATAAGCTTATCGAGGTCCACCCACGGCGAATAAACGCGCTCACAGTAAGTGTCCTCGCGTCTGTTAAACATATCGTATAAAATCTGGATGCCGAGATGGGACATGCCGACCTCATAAACATCCGGAAAGCACATGCAGAAACGAATCGAAATGTCAGAAAGGTCCTTAACGGCCATGTTGACCTCTCCTCCGGTATATCGTGCCGGTTTTTCAACGGAAAGCAATACATCGTCAGGCAGAAACAGTTTTCTCATCATTCCGCTCCTTTCTCGTCGGTTCTCCCTTTTAATGTATCACATTTTCCGCTATTTCCATAGTGAAAAATGCAAAAAAGATTGAAACCTTTCCGCATACAAAGTATAATTAAACAAATATGTCCGAAAAGGAGTTTTCTATGTTTTGTCCCGTATGTAAAAATGAATACGAACCCGGCTATACCAGATGTCCGGACTGCAATGTGGATCTCGTGGAGGAACTTCTCCCGGAGGCAGATACCGAGTTATATACTTTTAAGAGCAAAAATGTCGCGGAAAAGCTCGTCCGCTATCTGAAATACAGCAATCTGAATCCTGAGCTTTCGGCCGACGAAACCGAAGAACCGTTCAGCTATACGGTACTGATTCCCGAAGAGGAGCTCGGTGAAGCCAAAACCGCATTCGCCGTCTTCTTATCCGAGGAAAGCGCCGAAACGGATATCAGTGAAGAACTGATGCAGGAGGACTGCATGATGCCGATCCGTCCGAAGAGTCTCGTGAAGGAGGAAGTTGTTTACACTTCTGCTTCGTTTAAGGCCGAGGACACCCGTTCCTCCGGTTATATTCTGCTTGGCTTCGGCATTATCGGACTGGTTGCCGTTGTACTCTGTGCGCTGGATGTCATTAAGTTTTCGATTCATCCGATGTCTCTTGCCATCATGGGCATCATATTCGTAGGAATGGCCGTTTACGGGGTCATCTCCCTGCAGAAAGCAGCAACGCTTGCCGTTAATGCGGATGCCGAGAATAAGCTGATTGAAGATATCAAAAAATGGCAGAAGGAACATATCACCGAAGAAATTCTCTCCGCTGCCGCCGAGGAAGGTCTTTCAGAAGAAGAAACGGCACTCGTTCGGGATGATTTGATCCGGAATATGACGAAAGAAGCCTTCCCCAATATCCCCTCTGCTCTTTTAGAGCACCTGACTGACGAATTTGCCGAGGAAATCGGGGCCGTCGATCTGTAATTTGCTTTGCATTTGTCTTGAAAAGTCATTAAAAAAGCGATATAATTATTGAGTATTGGATTACAATTCGATAGGCTGGGGCCGTAATATCGAAGAGGAGGTTTATTATATGGCTTATTGTCCGATTTGTAAAAAGGAGTATGGTCTTTCCGTAACGATCTGTCCCGAATGCAATGTCAGCCTGCAGGAGGACACAACAGATGTAAAGGTTCCCATGTTTTCTTTACAGAAAGAGGAAGATGCCAAGGGGTTTGTGGAATTTGCCGCTGAGAACGGCATAAGCTGTGCATATGACTTTGTACAGAGGGAGAACGCATACAAAATCTACGTAAGCAAGAAGGAGCAAAAGAAGGCTCCTAAGCTTTTTGCGCAGTTCTGTATGCTTCAGACCCGTAAGAAGAAAGGTGAGGATGCTGTTCCGAAGGCGGAAGACATCAAGCGTGCCAAGAAGGAAGCTGAGGAGAAGGCCCGTAAGGAACAGGAAGAGAAAGAGCGCCTTGCCCGTGAAAAAGAAGAACAGATTAAGGCCGAGAAAGCCAGAGAAGCCAAGGAAAGACTTGAGCGTGAAAAGGCCCGCGTAAAGGCCGAGCGCGAAAAGGAAGAAGCCGAAAAGGCTGCCAGAAAGGCTGCTCAGGAGGCCATTTTAAAAGAGAAAGAACGCCTGAAGGCCGAGAAGGCTGCCGCGGAGAGCCGCGCCGTCAAGGAAGCCAAGGCGAAGGCGGAAGCCGAAAAGGCCGCTGCTGAAGCGAAGGCCGCCAAAGCGAAGGCCGATGCCGAGGCGAAGGCTGCCCGCGAGAAGGCTGAAGCGGAAGCGAAGAAAGCTGCCGAAGAAGCAAAGAAGGCCGAGGAAGCAATTAAGGAAGCCGAGAAGGCAGTCTCCTCTTCTGTTTCCGAGTCCGTTAAGCCGTCCTTCTCCATCCCGGATGAAGATTCGAAGAAGGATGCAAAGTCTTCTTCCGATTCTCTGCTTCAGCTGTTTGAGTCGAAGCCGGCTGCCCGCAATTTGAATCAGAAACAGCAGGGCTTCGGCGGATTCAGCAAGCCGAAGGAAGAAAGCGGTAAGAATTCCGATCTTCTGAACCTGTTTTTGAATCCCGCACAGTCTGCGCCGAAGCGCGATACCTATAAGAATTACGACGATCCGATCCGTGTTGATACAAGCGACAGCCGTTTCAGCGTTGCTCCCGGCGAGGATCCCGTATCAAACAGACCGTCCGATCCGTTCTACGGCGAGCGCGTGAAGTCCTCTTCTATTACGGAATCCTATATCTCTCCCGAGCCGACCGAGCCCGTTGAGATTGAACTTGAGGATTTCTCAGACGACGTTCTGACGCCTCCTTCGATGGATTTCACGTATACCTCCGAGCCCGATTTTGAGCCCGACGAAGGTGACAGCTATCATACCGATCCGATTTTCGTTGAAACGAAGCCCGTTGATGACGAGGAGCTTGACGATCCGAACATCGTTGATGCAGCAAGCGTTATCACGATTGAGAAAGAAGAAGCCGAGGAAGAAGTTCCTGAAGAGAAGGACGATGCCTTTTCTGCTTTCCTTTCGAACTTCAAGAAGGAAAGCGTGATTTCCCAGGCAGTCGAGGAGCCTGCAGAAGAAAGCGAATCGCAGGATGACATTCTCGACAATTTCCTGAATGAGATTCACGAAATCGAGAAAACGATCGAGACCAACGATCATTCCGTGATTGAAGAAGTTCTTCCCGACCGTGAGAAGTATTCCGATTCCGACGATTATACCATCTCTTCCACCTCAGGAAGACCGAAGGATATCCAGGATACCAAGATTAAGGTTTCCGCCGATTCCAATATCATCGAGGAAGTCTTCGATGACAACGTTGAAGTCGGCAAAGCTGCAAAGGACGTCGCATTTTCCGTGGCAGACTCTTCTGCCGCTTCGGCCGATACCCTTTCCCAGTCTGCAAGAAAGTTCTTAAAGGACACCGATATCACCGATTATTCGGATCTTGAGGATTACAAGGGCTTCGTTCCGGATTACTCCTACGAGGAGAAGAAGGAAGATATCGAGGAAACGCCCGAACAGGCTGCTTACCGCCAGTTCACCGAAAAGGTTGCTGAAAGAAAGCGCGAAATGGAGCTTGCGGAAAGCCAGCAGAGAAGCCAGCAGACAAGAAAGAACAGCCTTGAGCATGACCTCGGCACCGGCAAGAAGAAAGGCAAGATTGTCTTTGAAGATACCGAAGAGCTCGACAGCTACGCCGGTTTCATTCCTGATTACAAGCCCAATACGGACAGCGAAAAGGATTTCGAATTCTATAAGCCGCATACCGTATCCAGCTACGCGAAATATAAGAAAGGCAAGAAGGACACTTCGGACTCTTCTCTCATCAATATGACCCATATGCGTGCAACAAGTGCGGATGAAATCCGTAACGTCTTCATCGAGAAGATTCCGAGCAACGTAAAGAACTCCATTGATCCTTCGTTCGTTCGCTCCACAGGTTTCCTGATTTCGATGAGCGGCAAGCAGCTCGCACAGCTCTTCAACAGCTGGCTGATGTTAAATATGACACCGGGCTATGTAAAACAGTTCGAAAAGAGCGACCAGACGCATGAAGAGAATGCCGAAAGCAAGGTGGAAGGCATCAAGGAAGTCATCCGCAACACCTTCGGCGAAATCAACGAATCCTTCCTTGATTACGTTGTCAGAAAGTATTATGACAAGTACCTTGAGGACTGATAAGCAAATGGAAAAGCCCCGGTTTTGTACCGGGGCTATTTTGATGCCGTTTTATCGGAAGATATCAAGAAGCTCTTCCTTTGTCAGATGCTTTAAGATATCCTGCTTGCCGTCCATGACGGAATCGGCAAGGTTCTGTTTCTTCTTCTGCAGTCTGTAAATCTTCTCTTCAATCGTTCCCTTGGAAAGAATCTTAATAACATGCACGTTCTTATTCTGGCCGATTCGGTAAGCTCGGTCGGTTGCCTGCTCTTCAACGGCCGGATTCCACCACGGATCCATATGGATGACCGTATCGGCGCCGATCAGGTTGAGTCCGGTTCCGCCGGCCTTTAAAGAAATCAGGAATACCGACTTCTCGCCTTCGTTAAACTTCTTAACGGCCTGGTTTCTTGCGTCAATCTTCGTCTTACCCTCTAACGAGAAGAACGGGATGTTCAGTTTCTCAAGCTCCGTACGGATTAACGAAAGCATGGATGTGAACTGCGAGAACACAAGCACTCTGTGTCCGGATTCGATCGCATTCTGCAACAGGTCCGTCAGAAGCTCCATCTTGGCGCTGTCTCCGTCGTAATTGTCGAGGAACGTCGCCGGGTGGCAGCAAATCTGTCTGAGACGCATCAGAACGCTCAGAATTTGAATTTGATTGTGCTCAATGAATTCGTCACTCTCTAAATCGAGTTCGCCCTTATAATGCTCCAGATAAGCCGTGTAAAGCTTCTTCTGCTTTTCGGTAAGTTCGACGAGAATCTTCTCCTCGGTCTTATCGGGAAGCTCGGAAAGCACGTCCTTCTTCATACGGCGAAGGATGAACGGATGGATTCGAAGATTCAGTTTATGAAGCTTCTCTTCGTCTCCGTTTAAGATCGGCTTTTCATATTCCGAAATGAATTTCGGATGATGGAACAGGTATCCGGGCATCAGGAAATCAAAGATGGACCAGATTTCGGAAAGCGAATTCTCAATCGGCGTACCGGTCAGTGCAAACCGGCTGTCCGCATTCAGCTTTTTCACATTCATCGCGTTAAGCGAGGTCGAATTCTTGATATTCTGCGCTTCGTCAATGATGACGGCAGCAAACCGGATGTTCCGGTAAAGCGCCATATCACGCCTTAACAGCGGATACGACGTAATCAGAACGCCCATCGTTGAAGCATTCACCAATGCGGAACGCTCCTCGGGAATGCCCGAAATGACGGTACAGGAAAGACCCGGGGCGAAGTTCTCGATTTCATCCTTCCAGTTAAACATCAAAGAGGAAGGACAGATGACGATCGATCTCGCCTCCTCGCCGAGCGACGCCAGATACATGACGGACTGCAGCGTCTTACCAAGACCCATATCATCGGCAAGAATGCCGCCCATGCCGAATGCCGCAAGGTTCTTCATCCAGGAATAACCGACCATCTGATACGGACGCACATCGGCCCTGATCAGCTCGGGAATCTCATAAGCCTTCGGATTCCGGATGGATTCCGCAAACTTCTTAACCGACTCATCAACGCTGTCTTCGTTGCCGTTTTCGGCAAGCAGGCTTCGAAGGTAATCGGCAAGGTTCCGTTCCACCGGAACGGTCGAATCCTTCATTGCCTTTAAGTTGACATTCAGGTTACGAAGCATCTCAAGAGATGCCGTCAATGCAGGCGAATCCAATAACAGGAAATCGCCGTCCTTCAGGCGGTAATACTGCTTCTTCATCTGGGCCGACAGCAGCAGCTCCTTGAGCTCCTGCTTCGGAATGTCGTCAAGCGAAATATCCAGTGACAGGAAATCTTCACCGGAATTCATATGAACACCGTACGATACTCTCTTGCCGCTTCGGATCTTCAGGTTCTTAAACGAATCGGAATACAAAATCTCGCAAAGCTCCGGAAGCTTGCCGCGTTCGCCGGACAGAAACAGGAACATGTCCTCTTCGTTACAAAGCAGATAATACCCGTTATGCTTCTCAAAACCGCAGTCCGCAAGCTCTTCACGGATATTATTCTCCTTTTCCTTATCTCTTACAAGAATGTGGCCGTGGATATCAGGCTCGGAAAAGCTGTTAAACGTATATTCGCCGTATGAAAAATACAACTCGGCGCTTATGTTTCCGTTCACGTAATCTAACTTCAGCTTCGCGGAAAGCGGGAACGTCAGATAGTAATCCTTCAGATTCTCCGGAATCTCGACGTTCATCGTATCATTTAACTTCGGAAGCACGTCATTTAAGAAGCTCTTCGCGTAATCATCGCGGAATACGAGCTCCGGACATTCCTTCGAAAGGGAATTGTATATCGGCAGATAGTTTCTCGTAAACGTCTTGTCGGGGCGGTAAATGTTACCGTTATAGTATAAAAGGTCTCCGTCAGCCGACAGCGGATATACTCTTCCGTTCTCGCCGTAGGCAATGACAACGCAATCGTCCTGGGCGTCGATATCAAACGAAATGACGGGGTTCTCCTCCTTATACCTCACATTTTCCAAAACACGGTTATTCGTTAAGGAAATCGTGAACGGCTGGCTGCCGAGGATATGCAAAACATTCATGAACATGCGCTTCGTAAGGCGGATGTCATTCTTCTGGAATACCGAAAGCGAACCGGTGATGCCGTACTGCTCCTCCATTGCGAGAATGTCGGTCAGATATGCGGTAAGGCGGGCAGATGTGCCGTCCATTTCGGTTAAAGTTCCGCGGTATTTGAAATCCTTGCCGAGAATGAACGTCTGGTTATCGCGCATACTCTCAAGCATCTTCTTGACGGCCTGCACCTTATAAGGGCGGTCCGAGCCTAAAGAGATGCGCATCGTGATATAGTCCTTTTCGTTACGGAACATGCCGTTATAGTAGAAATACGGCACCATGCGGCAGATTTCGTTACGGACATACGAATCGTCCAGTTCGGTATAGTAATTCAGAATCTGGGAGGAGCGCATATCGTGGGAATCCTGCTCGTTTCCGGCCGCCGGTGTATGCTGCAGATGGTATAAAAACAGCAGGGAGGCAATGATATGCTTGCAGGCCCCGTTATGGCCGATTCCTGCGGAACAGTTGCAGGTATAGGAGCAGTCCGAATCCGTCAGGGACACCGAAACGGTATAGGTATAATTGCCCTTCACCGCAAAGCGGTACACCGTCTTGTCCTTATTGGATTCCGCGCTGATGACACGGCCGTTTTTGTAATACAAAAATCCGTCCGTGTACGAAGTTTCGTCCAAAGAAAGGTCCCGGATAAAGCGTTTTGAAAGATTCATTTTGCCCCTCCTTTCACATTTACCGTATCCTATATTTTATCATACATAAAAGGAAAGTGCAACCGCTTCATGGGTAGAAAAAAAGCCGTCACAAAAGTGACGGCTTGTGGAAAATGCCATATCAGACGCCGATGACAGCTTCCTCTTCCGCTTCCTCGCGGAACTGCTCCATCTTGTCGGTGCTGATGATCGGAAGCTCTTCCAAAGAAGAAACCCCGAAGCTTCTTAAAAAGTCATCGGTCGTGCCGAACAGAATCGGACGTCCGGGTGCATCGAGTCTTCCGAGCTCGCAGATTAAATGGTAATCAATCAGCGTGTTAATCGCGTAATCGCAGCGGACACCGCGGATGTTCTCGACTTCCATTCTCGTAACGGGCTGCTTATAAGCAATGATCGAAAGTGTCTCAAGAAGCGTATCGGTCAATACATGCTTCTGCGGGATGTGGCAAAGCTTAATCAGTGTAGGATAATGCTCTGCCTTCGTGCACATCTGGTATTTGGTGCCGAGACGGGAAATCATGATGCCGTGCTTACTGTCCGCAAAGTCCTCAGTCAGCTCCTTCATCAGATCCGTCAGTTCCGGCACGGAAATCTCAAGAGCGGCAGCCAGACGTTCTTCATCAACGGCATCGCCCATCGTAAAAAGAATCGCCTCAAGCGCTGCTTTCATTTCGGTTCTGTCCACAATAAACTCCTATACGAAAGCTTCCACGGGAACAACATCGGAGGCCAGGTATTCTACTTCAAAATCGTCAAACGGCCGGTTCTGTCTGATGCTGACACGGCCCATATGAATCAGCTCGAGAATGCCGAGAAACGTTACAATCAGCTCAATCTTATCGCATGCCTTCTCAAGAAGTCTTCTGAAACTGAACTTTTTATGGCTCAGGCCGAATTCCTGAATCGCAAGAATCTTCTCTTTGAAATTGACTTCTTCCTTCTCGATTCTTCCGAAGCGGCTTCTGATCGGATCCACACGGTCATCCTGACGCTTCATGATATCGCGGAAAATCTCATTGAGCTTATCGAGCGTAACATCGCCGACAACATCCTCAGCGGCGATTTCTTCCTTATAACCTGCCACTTCCTTCGGAAGCTTCTCGGCACGGTACAGATGTCTTGCGGCATCAATCTGGCGGTCCTTAAGCTCAAGCGAAGCATACTTGTACATCTTATACTCAAGCAGTCTCTCCACGAGCTCGGTACGGGGATCGACAGCTTCTTCCTCTTCGGTAACCTCAACCGGCAGAAGCATCTGCGACTTGATGCGAAGAAGCGTAGCCGCCATTACGAGGAACTCGGAAATATTGTCCATGGGGTACTGCTTCAGCTCATCAAGCACCGCCATGTACTGGTCGGTAATCATGGCAATCGGAATATCATAGATATTCACCTTGTTCTTCTCAATCAATTGTAAAAGCAGATCCAGCGGGCCTTCAAATGCTTCCAGCTTGAAAGAAAGATCCATCATTACCTCCTATCTTTGCAAATGCAAAATCATTAATTCCGGCCTGTTTAGTATTCTGAAAAGCGGAACGTGGTCGCCGAGTCCCCTCGATACCGCCAGCACTGTATTATTCTCTTCGTAAATCCCGTTATCATATTTCGGAAAGAACCTGCCGCTCGGGGAAATCAAACCGCCGAGAAACGGAAGTCTGATGAAGCCGCCGTGCAGATGTCCCGAAACAATCAGATTCATATTGCTTTTGCAATATGTCGGAAAGAATTCCGGGTTATGCGCCATCACAATCGAAACCGTTCCTTCTTCGACGGGAAGAAGCTTACCAAGTTCCTCTTCGGAAAGCTTTTTCTGCTGATTCCCTCTGTTATAGCATTCAAACGGGATTGTCAGTCCGCCGATCCGAACATGCTCCGAATACGAAAACCATTCGTTATCAAGAAGTACAAGTCCTTCTCTCTTTACGGAATTCCGTAAGGCCTCATAAGCATCCGGATGGTCCCTTCTGAGCCTGTCTTCGTGGTTTCCGAGGGAGATGCAAACCTTCAGGTGATTCGCTGCCAGCTCCTTTAAGAAGGAAAATGCCACGCGGTTATCCTTTCCGTTCGCGGTAATCAGATCACCGGGAATCAGTACCAGGTCGGGCTTTTCTTTCAAAACGGCATGCATCAGTTTCCGGTTATCCGGACCGAACAGATTGCTGTGCAAATCCGAAACAACCGCTGTTCTTTCCGGCAGTTCCGTCTCAAATCCCGAATGCGGGAGACGGACTGTATAATGTTCTGTCTGAAAAGAACCCAAGGTATAGTACCTCCTCAATCAGATACATTATAGCCGAAAGGACAGCGGTTGTCAACAAAATCTATGGAATTATAGGACGTTCATACACAAGTTATGGTGTTTACAGCGGATGAAAACCGGTTTCATCCACAATCCCATATATTGTGGTCGGCTCCGCAACCGGAAGGGCTCCGAAGCAGAAGGCGCTGCGGTAGAGTTTCTCCGCCGCATCAAGCGATTCCTCGCGGTTTGTGTAAAGGATGCCAAGCGTATCACCCTTTTGGAAACGGTGCCCGACCTTTGCATAATTCTCAATTCCTGCGGCCATATCAATCGGGTCGCCCTTCTTTTCACGGCCTGCACCGAGAATCACCGAGCTGCGTCCGACGGTTTCCGCATTCATCGATACAAGATAACCGTCTTCTTCTGCCTTCACAACACGTTTGCATGCCGCTTTAGGCAAAAGCTCCGGATCTTTTATATACTTTACATCACCGCCCTGCGCCTTTACAAAAGCACAGAAAGATTCGAAGGCTCTTCCGTCCTGAAGGACCTCAGAAAGCATCTGTTCAGCCTCAAAAAGGCTGTCCGCCTTCTTACACCCGAGAAGCATCAATCCGGCAATCTTCAGGCACGTACGCTTCAGATCTTCGGCAATATCGCCCTTTAAGGCATACACAGCCTCCCGAACCTCAAGCGCATTGCCGACATAGGTGCCGAGTACCTGGTTCATATCCGTAATGACCGCATAAACTTTCTTCCCGGAAGCCTCCCCGATCCGAACCATCGTTTCGGCAAGCATAATCGCATCCGGAAGCGTTTTCATGAACGCACCGCTTCCCATCGTGACATCGAGAACAATCACGTCGGAGCCGGACACAAGCTTTTTGCTCATGATGCTTGCTGCAATCAAAGGAATGCTGTCCACGGTCGCCGTAACGTCCCGTAAAGCATACATTTTTTTGTCGGCAGGAGCCAGATCATCCGACTGGCCCACGATGGCGAGGCCGGTCTTCTTCACATTTTCCATGAATTTTTCGTTCGAAAGCGTGACGGAAAAGCCGGGAATGCTCTCAAGCTTATCAATCGTGCCGCCCGTGTGCCCGAGCCCTCTGCCCGACATCTTCGCAACCGGAACGCCCAAAGAAGCAACCATCGGTCCGACAAGAAGCGACACCTTGTCACCGACGCCGCCCGTGCTGTGCTTGTCAGCCTTTAATCCGGGAATCGCGGAAAGGTCCGCAATGCTTCCGCTGTCTCTCATGGCAAATGTCATGGCTGCCGTCTCGGAATCGTTCATTCCCTTCAGACAGATCGCCATCAGAAGCGCCGACATCTGGTAATCGGGAATCGACCCGTCCGTGAAACCGTTTACGGCAAAGCGGATTTCTTCCTCCGAAAGAGTCTCTCCGTGTTTCTTCTTCGTGATGATATCATACATATTCATGGCAGGCCTCCCTGTTATGTTAAAAAAGGCCTTCCCTCAGGGGAAGGCCTGTATTCAGTATAAACAATCAAAGCGGGACTTGCAACCTATTTGTTCTTCGAAAGCTCAACGCTCTTATCGTAGCAGGCGTCGGTTGCCTTCATGATCGCATTGCGGAAGCCGTATTCCTCAAGTGCGCTTAATGCGGCAATCGTCGTACCGCCGGGGCTGCAGACATTGTCCTTAAGCTTACCGGGGTGCTCTCCGCTCTCAAGGACCATCTTGGCGGAACCGAGAACGGTCTGTGCGGCAAGAATGTAAGCGGTGTCACGCGGGATGCCGTATTTCACAACACCGTCGGCAAGCGCCTCAATGAACATATAAACGTACGCAGGCGAGCTGCCGTTCGCGCACGTAGCGGCGCTCATCAGCTTCTCGGGAAGAACAACAACTCTTCCGAAAGCGCTGCAAAGCGTCTTCGTGAATTTCGCCTCAGTGCTGTCCTCGGTGCAGCCGGAAAGACACATGCAGGTCATTCCTTCGTTCACCATGGCAGGTGTGTTGGGCATCAGGCGGCAGATCGGAACATTCGTACCGATTGCGGTGCGGATCGTATCGGTCGTAACACCGGCCATAATCGAAATGAAACGGTTATTCTCGGTGATGCAGCCCTTAACCGCGTCAAATACGACGGGTGCAATCTGCGGCTTAACGGCAAATACGATGTATTCGCAGTCGGCAACCAGAGCGGCCTCCGTCTCGTAACGGGTTGCTGCGGTAAGATCCGTAACATATTTGCTTCTGTCGTCATTTTTCTCGAAAAAACCGACCTGGTCGGCTCCGAGAAGCTTAACGGCTGCCTTCAGAATGGGGAAGCCCATATTTCCGGCGCCGAAAAATCCGATCTTCTTCATGGCAAATCTCCTATTTCAAAGATTTCAAAAACGTTTCAATGCGGTCAAGACCCTTCTCAATCTGCTCCATGCTGATGGCATAGGAAAGACGGATATGATCAGCAAAACCGAAGTCCGCACACGGAATGACGGCGGTGTTGTACTCTTCGATCAGAATTCTTGCAAATTCTCCGCAGGTTTCAATTTTCTTACCGTTATAGGACATTTCGAGTGCTTCCGCAATGTCAAGGAACACATAGAACGCGCCCTGCGGCTTCAATGCGCTGACATGCGGCATCTTCTCGATTCTGGCATACATATAATCAAGACGCTTCTTGAACTGGGCGCGCATCTTCGAAACCGATTCCTGCGGGCCGGTAAGTGCCTCAAGACTTGCCATCTGGGCAATCGAATTCGGGTTGCTCGTCTGATGGCTCTGGATGCTTGACATAACCTTGGCAACCGCAAGCGGTGCACCGGTGTAACCGATTCTCCATCCGGTCATGGAATAACTCTTCGCCATACCGTTACACGTAATCGTATGGGCGAGAATCTCATCATTCAAAGAACCGATGCTGACGGGTGCGCTTCCTTCATAGAACAGGTACTCGTAAATTTCATCGGCAATGACATATATGTCCTTCTTAACGATTACCTTCGCAAGAGCCTCAAGCTCGTCCTTCGAATAAACCATACCGGTCGGGTTATTCGGGGAGTTCAGAATGAAAGCCTTCGTCTTATCGGTGCAAGCTGCAGCGAGCTTCTCGGCGGAAATCTTATAGTTGTCGTTGACATCGCAACGGACAAATACCGGAACACCGCCGGCAAGCTTCACGATTTCGGGATAGCTGAGCCAGAACGGAGTCGGGATGATAACTTCATCGCCGGGATTCAGAATGGCCTCGAATACGTCGGTAAGCGCATGCTTTCCTCCGTTCGAGATGATGACCTGCTCAGGCTCATACTTCAGTCCGTTAACGGTCTTGAACTTGTCGCTGACAGCCTTTCTTAACTCGGGAGTTCCCGGTGCCGCCGTATATTTGGTAAAGCCGTCCGTAATTGCCTTAACCGCAGCGTTGCAGATGTTCTCGGGTGTAGCGAAATCGGGTTCGCCTGCGCCGAAGCCCACAACGTCCTTTCCTTCTGCCCGGAGTGCTTTCGCCTTTGCCGTAATGGCAAGCGTGCTGGACGGTTTCACGGATAAAGCTTTTTCGGATAACGATAATGACATGACTGATTCTCCTAACTGAACGATCTAATTGTAGACATGTATACAATCAGTTTTGAATTATACCTTACCACATGGAAATTTGCAAGCACATTTTCCCGTTATTTCCTAATAAATGCATAAGAAAAACGGGCTGCTTTCGCAACCCGTTCAACTTTGCCTCATTTCGCGTAATCTGTGACTCTGGACTCCCGTATAATATTAATCTTAATCTGACCGGGATATTCAAGCTCAGACTCGATCTTCTTGGAAAGATCTCTTGCCATCAGTACCATATCGTCATCGGTAACCTGTTCCGGTACAACCATGACACGTACTTCGCGGCCTGCCTGAATGGCGAAAGACTTGTCAACTCCTTTAAAGCTGTTTGCAATATCTTCTAACTGTTTTAATCTGTTTGTATAAGTGTCAAGCGTCTCTCTTCTTGCGCCGGGACGGGCAGCCGAAATCGTATCGGCAGCCTGTACAATGCAGGCAATCAGAGATTTGAACTCTTCGTCGCCGTGATGTGCGGCAACCGCGTTGATGATAACCGGGGATTCTTTGTACTTCTTACAAATATCCACACCGATCTGAACGTGGGTTCCTTCCATCTCGTGGTCAACGGCTTTACCGATATCGTGCAGCAGACCTGCTCTCTTGGCAAGTCTTACGTCGGCACCCATCTCACCGGCAAGAAGGCCGGACAAAATGGATACTTCAATCGAATGCTTCAATGCATTCTGACCGTAGCTGCTGCGGTATTTCATCTTGCCGAGGAGACGAACCACTTCGGGATGAAGTCCGTGAACACCGGTCTTAAGGACTGCGGCTTCACCTTCTTCACGAATGATATTCTCCACTTCTCTTTGGGCCTTTTCGACCATTTCCTCAATGCGGGCAGGATGAATACGACCGTCTACGATGAGTTTCTCAAGCGCTATTCTCGCTATCTCTCTTCTGATCGGATCGAAACCGGAAAGAATTACGGCTTCGGGAGTATCATCGATGATCAATTCGATGCCGGTAAGGGTTTCAATCGTACGGATGTTACGACCCTCACGACCGATGATACGTCCTTTCATTTCATCACTCGGAAGCTGAACGACCGAAATCGTTGCCTCCGCCACATGATCGGCAGCACATTTCTGGATGGCTCCGACAATCAGCTCTTTGGCCTTCTTGTCGGCGGTAAGCTTCGCTTCCGCTTCCATCTCCTTAATCATGACTGCAGACTCATGCTTGACATCGTTTTTAACAGTTTCAAGAAGATATTCTTTTGCTTTATCGGAGGTCAGTCCCGAGATTCGTTCAAGCTCCTGAATCTGACGTTCGCGGAACGTGTCAGCCTCGGCAATGCGGGCATCCAGTTCCTGCTCCTTCTGATTCATTCTGGCTTCCTTCTTCTCGAGTACTTCCATCTTTCGGTCCAGATTCTCTTCCTTGGCAGTTACACGTCTTTCATAAGACTGAACTTCAGCTCTGCGTTCCTTAATCTCGCGATCAAGGTCATTCTTTGCCTGCAGGTTCTCTTCTTTAGCTTGCAGAAGAGCTTCCTTCCTTGTTGCTTCAGCGGTACGGATTGCTTCCTTCTCAGCCTTTTCGAGAATATCCTTCGCCTGCTTTTCAGCAGTTCCGACGGTTTCCTCGTAATGCTTTTCACAGCTCTTTTTGGTAGAATGTCTGGTAATCAGAAAGACAATCAATCCAACCACGGCGGCAGCAACTACGGCAATGAGAATCGCAGTCCAAAGGGGAATCTCGCCCATAGGAGCACCTCCAATATATTAAATTTTCAAAATGCAAAATTCAACGTATATATCATAAATGATTTAAAAGGAAATGTCAACCATAAAAGTTCTACAAAAATAGAACGGCAAAGGTTCTAACGCCTCTGCCGTTCCTTTTCTTCGGAATACTTTATCAAAAACATCTCAACCGCCTCATGCTCGCCGAGGTTTCCGGACTTCACAAGTCGTTCCGCTTCGTTGCCCTCTTCGACCGCCGCAAGCACCGTTGAAAACTTCCAGGCTCTCTTCCGCCGCAAAAACTTCTTCACGACGAACGGCCTGAGAGAAAGTCTTGCCGCTATATCGTCTGCCTTCACGCCTTCGTCATCCAGTGCAAGCACTTTGTAAAATGAGAAGAAATTGTTCGTGAGCATGTATAAAATCCGAAGCGGTTTTTCCTGTGCCGCCAATAACTCCCCGTACAAAGAAATCGCTTTGCTGCGGTCCCCGTCCAAAACGGCATCCATCATCGCAAAAACCTGACCTTCAATGACCGGCGCCGTGAGCGTCATCACATCCGAAGCCTTCACTTCACCCTGATCCATGCAGTATGCGGAAAGTTTATCAAGCTCCTGCGAAAGCCGGTTCATATCCCTGCCGGTCCGCTCAAGAAGCATCGACGCGGTTGAACCGGAAATGCCCAGTCCCCGCTTTTTCAGCGTTGAACCGATGAACATCATCAGATCATCATCGGAAAGTCCGTTCATTTCAGCAACGTGTCCGACTTCCTTCACAGCCTTATATAATGCAGATGACTTGTCCGGGTCGGATTCGGTGAACAGAAGCACCGTTGTATCCGGCAGCTCGGGAAGGAACTCGGCAAATACATGATTTCCTTTAAACCAACCGCTGTCTGAAACGATAATCATCCGCTTTTCCGCAAAAAAAGGCGCTGTTATTGCAAGGTCGCGAATCTCGAGGGGGTCCTTCTCGCCTTCTTCGAAGGCATACAGATTCATGGACTCTTCCTCGCCGACAACGGCCGCCTTAAGCTTTTGCTTATAAAGACGGATCATGTAGTCGTCGGTTCCGCACAGCAGATAACAGCGTAAAAAAGTCTTATTTTTGATATGTTCCCGAATGGTATTCAAACCGAAATCCTCATAAAGGGAATGATTACAGAAGCAAAACGCCGGCAAAAAGACCCAGTCCGATTGCAATCATCACAAGGAACTGCTTTCCGTGAGGCTTCGGCCACGGAAGGTTAAAGATGAACAAAAATGCCGTCAGAAACTCAAAAAAGCAGTAAATGATGGGACGGTAATCCGGCGCAACGGCTCCTGCAATGTAAGCAACAGGTGCCATGATTGCGGCACTCGTAATCGGAAGCCCCTCATAGGTGGAACGCTTCTCATCGGTCTTCGAGGTACGTTCCTCTTCCATGACATTAAAGTAAGCCAGACGGATGATACCGCAAAGCGTCAGGCAGAAGCCTGCGGCAAATGCAATCCAGGTGTCCGAAGGTTCCTGCGAGAAGAAATGAATTCCGAGCAATGCGGGCGTAATGCCGAAGCAGCAAATATCGCAAAGGGAATCCAACTGAATGCCGAACTTTCTGGCAGGCTCCGTACGTTTCACCATACGCGCAACCGTACCGTCAAACATATCACAGAGTCCTGCTAACATCAGACAGAAAATCGACCAGCGGAACTGCCCGATGCTGCCGAGATAGATGCTCAGAAACGCCGAAAGGACACCGAAATATGTTAAAATCACCGACGGATTATAAAAGCCGACAAATCTTTTGTTCTCCATTATTATTCCCCCTTAAATCATTGCTTCATTTCGGGAAACCCACCTTTATCAGTATACTAAAGAATACCCTTGTTGTCAATAAACAAGGGCATTTCCGCGGAAAATGAAAGGACATTTTGCAGTTTCGGTTATTTCGTCAAAAACGGTTCCGAATATATCTTTTCGTGTTTGATATAAGTTAAAACCGCGCCGCATTCCTTCGTCACATATAACGACCCGCCATATTTGATCAGACATTCCGTAACCTCCTGCGCCGGATGTCCGTAGGAGTTTCTTCCGACACTGATGACACTGACTTCCTGATGCACATTTTTATAAAAATCCTCATCTAAGGAAAACCGGCTTCCGTGGTGCGGAACCTTAACCAGATAAACCGGATTCTCAATCTCCTGTCGAATCTTCGTCAGCACGGCAGCAGATACATCTCCCAAAAACCAGAAGCGAAAGCCTGATAAGGTTACTTCGGCCAGCAGACACCCGTCATTCACATCTTCCTCATAAGGATAAGTCAGAAACCGGATTTCAATCGTTCCGATGCTGACCGAATCTCCGTGTTTTACAAACCGGATTTTGTCCGATGATACGGCCGGTGCCGTTACGATTGCGGCATCCGGATAATTCTCACTCACAAAAACCTGCGTTACGTCTTCGAAAACATCGTTGCAGTTTCCGATTCCGTTCGCATGATCCGCATCGGTATGCGACAGGATCACATAATCCGCCTCCCTGTAACCGAAATACAAAAGAAACGGTTTCAGCACCTTCTCTCCTGTCTCCTTCCGGCTCAGGCTGCCGCAGTCGATGACAATCACATTTTTCCCGGACAGGATAACGCCGCAGTCGCCCTGTCCGACCGAAAGGTTGGCGACAACGGTCCGCGAGCGGTCCGGAAGAAACACGAGCCAGATAAAAAGCAGGCAAAGGCTGAAATATCGGCTCTTATGCATTGAAAGAAGCAGAATGCCTGCAAACAGAAAGCCGTAAAGCAAAAGTCGGAAGGCAGACTGATGCCCTAAAGCGAGGGTCAGAAAAGGAAGCCTGTTTAGAAACTGAAGGAGTCTTTCAAAGAACAATAAAAAGTAATGCACCGGGCCAGCCAGAAAGATGCCCAGAGGCAGGAACAATAACGATGCAAGAAGCGATACAAAGCTCATAATGAACACGCCCTCAAGCATCATCAGCAGAAGGACATTCACCAGTATTCCGATTGGGGAAAATGTGAAGAAAGCATTAATCTGTACCGGCAGAAGGCCGAAGAACAGAACCAAGGAACTGAAAAAGATTCGTTCTGCTTTGCCCTTGATATCCTTGCGGTTAGAAACGGAAATCAGAATGCCCGCCGAAAAGGACAGCCGGAACGAAAGATTCCGGATGCGGTACGGGCCCAGAAACAACAAAAGTGACATCAAAAAAGCGTTGGCCGACAGGCTGTCATACGTTTTATGCACCTGTCCTGCCGTTATGGAAAGAATGTATGTGAAAACCGCACGGACACACGAAACCGGAAACCCGCACAGAAAACCGTAACTGTACAGACAGGCTGCGGTCAGCCATTCCGCCTTTCGTTTCGTGAAAATGCGGTAAAAGAGCGCGGTCAGAAGCTCTGCGAAAAATGATATATGAAGGCCGCTGACGGCGAGTACATGGGCAAGACCGAACCTTTCGTACAGCTCTCTGCTGTCTTCCTCCATATAGGTTCGGTCGCCGAGAAGAAGCGCCGCCGGCAGGCCGACCGTGCTTTTCGGATAGATGGCATTTAGTCTTTCGGACAGTTGATTCCGTATTCTTTTCATGGAAGCAGAGAGAAAACCGGGTTCACGCAGTACCGTTACCGCATCTGCGTGAACCTCCGCCATGCAGCCGACGGAACGGTAATATTCTTTTGCATCGAAGGCACCCGGATTCTCGGGCTTTTGAAAATCCGACGGGGTACCTGCAAGGAGAACCCTTGCATTTTCCTCGGGAATATCTTCCGTAACGACATTAAGGTACCTCGGATAAAACGGGCTTGCCCGGTAGCTTTCTTCATCATTACCGTAACGGTCAATCCGAAGAAGGAACCCGTTTTGCCCGGTTTTCTTAACAACACCTTCGAATGTTGTGCTTCGGTATATGATTTCAGCGGTTTTCGCATCGGAAAGATGATAGAAAAAGCCTGAAAACAGGGACAGCGCGATACCCGCAAGAAACCAAAGCGGCATGCGGTGTCCGATCAGGAACATCAGAATGAAAGAACAAAGAATCAATCCTGCCGGAACCGAAAGGGGGAAAGAATACTCCCAAAACAGGGTTCCGGCGAGGATGCCGAGAGACGCCCAGAGAATCGGACGTTTCATAAAACCTCCCGGTCAGAAATTCAAAGAATCGGTATTGTAAAGCTCGTTCAAAGGGAAGCCGAAGTAAGAAACATTCTCGTTCCCTTCTACGGAAAATGTGACGTATTGAATTCCATCAATCTCACACAGTGTATTGACGATGGATTTCAGGATAATCCAGGGCTGAACGTCAGTCGGCGGCGTCAGAAACGCCTCCGTGAAATCCACCTTGCAGACAGCATTCTTTATGGTAATGCTGTTAATCTTCGTATCGGGCGAAAGTGTCCGGACATAACCGACCTCGTCCTTGCCGGGGCCGGAAATCAGGCGGTTCATAACCATATACGCCGGGGAGTTGTCCCCGTTATAAATGATGTAATAGTATTGCGGAACAAGACCGGTACGGATTTCATTCGAATAATAAACGGTAATCTTCTGTCTGACGGCATCAAGCGGCAGAGACTCGGTAATGGAATCCGTCGTCAGCTTTTCCATAGAGTAGGAAGGATAGTCCGATCCGAATCGGATTTCCTTTACTTCCTTCACGGCGGAAAAAGTTTTCACTACAGCTGCTTTCCGAAGCGTGCGGACAATCGGCGGGGAATCGAGATTCCAAAGGGAATTCTCGGTAATGTGAAGCACACCGTCGGTTTCCGAAAAGCTCCAGACAGGCGCGGAATCTCCTTTAGAAACCGCACTGACATATTCCCTCGTGTCCGATTCGCAAAGCGCTTTCATCAGCTTTTCAACGCACTGCGGGTCAGTCAGAAGAATATCGCTTTCACGGCTGACAAGCTTTGTTTCATCAGGATTTAAAGCATAGACAGGGAACGTATCCGCATTTGCATGATTGTCATTCCGGCAGGCACAGAGAAGAAAGGTAACGGCCGAAAGGAGCAGGATCATCAGCTTTTTCATGGCGTAATCTCCTCCTTTTTGCGCGTTGCGATAACGGGCAGCGTAATGACAAACTTCGAGCCCTTGTCAAGCTTGCTGGTAACCTTGATGTCACCGTCATGCGCCTTAATGATTTCATAGGCAATCGAAAGCCCGAGTCCGCTTCCGCCGGTCTGTCTGGAACGCGCTTTGTCAACGCGGTAAAACTTCTCAAACAGATGCGGGATTGCTTCCTCCGGAATGCCGATGCCGGTATCCCGAATCGTAATGGTACAGTTGTTCCAGTCGGCATCCACCGTTACCCGGACAGAACCGTTCTTTTTGTTGTATTTAACCGAGTTTTCGAGGATGTTCGTGAGTGCCACGATGACACTGCTCTCGTCCACATCGGCATAAACATCACGCTGGTTCTCGAAGACAACCTCGATGTTCTGCTCTTCGGCAAGCGGCAGGATTCTCTTTATGATCACTTCAACCAGACCGTTGATATGCGTTTTCTGCGTCTTCAGACTGGTTGCTCTTCCTTCAAGCTTCACCAATGTCAGAAGGTCGGAAATGATCAGATTCTCGCGGTCGATTTCCGCATTGATATCGGTCAGGAATTCACGATAAACCTCCTCCGGCTGATGCTCCTGAGAAAGCAGGGAATCGGCCAGAACCTTCATCGAGGACATGGGAGTTTTCAATTCATGGGACACGTTGGAAACAAAAGCCTGACGGGACTCGTCGACGGAATTCAGTTTTGAGATCATGCGATTGGCATTGTCCCTGATATCGCGAATCTCCGTATACATGGCAGCCACTTCAAGCGGATTGTTCCGGTCTGTTGCAGAAAGCCTCAGCATGGCATTGCTGATTTCGGCAAGAGGTGCAGAAAACCGTTTTGAGAAATAGATGCCGAAGCCGACAAGGAACACGAAAAAGATGACGAGAAATGATATGATTCTCGTCCGAAGCTCGGAAACCTGTTGCAGCTGTTTTTCTTCGGAAAAGGAATAAATCAAAGCGCCGAAAACCGCTCCGCCCTGCCCGTTTCGTACGGGAACGCCCAAAAGACAGATTCCGTCTTCGTTGATACTGCTGTTGCTCTGCCCCATGACTGCGGAAACGGCGGCGTCGATGATCAGATATGTGCCCTCAAGCTCATGCGCCGTATCAAATACAACCTTTAAAGAATCGTCACAAACCAAAGCCCTGCCCTGATAGATAAGGGCAAGACTGCTCAGTTCACGGCTGATCATGGGTTCTTCGGGATTGCTTAAGAAGCCTTCCATTCCGATTCTTTCGGCCAGCTTACCGGAATACTCGGTAAGCAGATGGCGGGAACTGGAATCAAGAATCTCTTCCCTGCCCGACATATATAAACCGACGGACATGCTGACAGCACCGGCGGCTCCGGCAAGAAAGAACAAAAGAAAAAAGATAAAACGAATGCTCGTTAAACGTTTCAGGTTATTATTCATGGTCGTTAAAGTAGTAACCGGCGCCCCACTTCGTATGCACATACTGAGGCTCACCGGGATCCTTTTCAATCTTCTCCCGAAGTCTTCTGATATGTACGTCAACGGTACGGACGTCGCCTACAAAATCATATCCCCAAACAATATTCATCAGACTCTCGCGGCTGTAAACCTTGTTCACATGCGTCGCTAAAAGCTCCAGCAAATCATATTCCTTCGCAGTAAGGCGGATTTCCTTTCCGCCGATATAAAGACGTCTGCTGTCGCAATCCAGAACAAAATCTCCGAGGCTGACGGTTTTCGCTGCCGGTTCTTCGGTTTCGCCGGATCCGGTTCTTCTGAAAACGGCCTTCATGCGGGCCTTTACCTCAAGAATGTTGAACGGTTTCGTGATATAATCGTCGGCACCGTATTCGAGTCCGAGAATCTTGTCCATATCGTCTGATTTGGCAGTCAGCATGATGATCGGAACCATTGAGAATTCTCGGACCTGCTGGCAAACCTCATAGCCGTTCATCTTCGGGAGCATAACATCCAGAAATACGATATCATAACTGCCCTCGCGAATCATACGCAGTGCTTCTTCTCCGTCATAGGCAGCATCCACCTTGAAACCGTCCTGTTCCAAGCTGAACTTAATGCCTTTTACAATCAGCTTCTCATCATCGACAACCAGTACTTTACGTTCCATAGACCCCTCGCATGTTCACCGTACGCATATCTTATCGCGAATGCTCTGGTACAGAGACTCTTTAATTCCGGAAATATTCATCAGTTCTTCCGTTGTTTGAAATCTTCCGACCGTCTTCCGGTAGGAAATAATATCATCCGCTTTCTTCTGCCCGATTCCGGGAAGCTTCACCAGTGCTTCCTCCGTCGCGGCGTTTAAATCAAGCCTTCCGGAAGCATCATACATATTGTCGGAAGCAAGGTGCTCCTGAATTTCCTCTCCGACCTTCGGCACATAAATCCGCTGTCCGTCATATACCTTTTCGGCAAGGTTCCAATACGTCGTATCGGCCTCCTCCGAAAACCCTCCGGCCGCTTCCACGGCCTCGAAAATACGGGCATCCTTACTCAGGTAGCAGATTCCTTCTTCCCGAACTTCGCCGCAAACGAAGACGCAATATTTTTGATCTTCAGCCCGAGAATCACCAGTCCCGTCACCTTCACCAAAAGTCTCCACAGCCGCTTCCATACGGACGGCTTCTTCGTCTTCTCTTTGGCCATGATACTTTGCCTCCTCATGATATCTGCCGTACAGAAAAAATGTTCCGGAAATCGCAAGAATGATTCCGGTTCCGGCAGAAATCAGAATATGTTTCTTCATGGGTATCCTCCTTCACGGGAATACCCGCCCTCACAAAAAACATTGTACCTTACATTTTCCTATTTCACAAGAGAAAAATGAAAAACGGCCGGTGATTCACCGGCCGAAATTTCGGGTTCATGCTTTGCTTAAAGCGTTTCTCAAACAGGTTATCATTTCGTCTACATGACAGGGCTTTGCAATGAGCGGCGGAACAAACCGGATGACATCGGTTCCCGCGGAAATCAGAATGCAGCCCTGACTGATGACCTCTTTTACAACAGGTCCTACCGGTACGGAAAGCACAAGTCCCTGCATGAGGCCGAGTCCTCTGTGGTCCGATACGACATTCGGGAAGTCTTTCTTTACTGCCTCAAGAGCATCCCAAAGATAAGCGCCTGTCTCCTTTACGTTCGTAAGGATATCGGTGTCCTTAAACATGCCGAAAACGGTTTCAACGGCTTTCGTCACGAACGGATTGCCGCCATATGTAGAGCCGTGGTCGCCGGGCACCATTGCGGCAAATGCTTCCTTACAGGCGAAGCAGCCGACCGGAACACCGCAGCCGAGTGCCTTTGCACTCGTCAGAATATCAGGCTCAATGCCGTACTGCTGATAAGCGAACATCGTGCCGGTACGTCCCATGCCGCACTGAATCTCATCAAGAATCAGACAAATGTCATGCTCCGTGCAGAACTTCCGGATCTTCTTCATAAACTCCGGGTCAGCAGGATAGATTCCGCCCTCACCCTGAACCGTCTCCATAATGATGGCACAGGTCTTCTCATCGGCCTTCGAAACGACATCGTCATAGTCATTAAACGTGGCAAATGTGACCCCGCCCACGAGCGGTTCAAACGGCTCGCGGTAAGCCTTCTTGCCGGTTACCGAAACCGCGCCCATCGTCCTTCCGTGGAACGAATGGTCCATGGCAATGATGTTGCTGCCCGATACGCCGTGCTTGTTGTAATAATACTTTCTCGCAAGCTTTAAAGCGCCTTCAATCGCCTCTGCGCCGCTGTTCGTAAAGAATACGCGGTCCATTCCGGAAGCCTCGCAAAACAGCTTTGCCGCAACGACAGAGGGCTCGTTATAGTAAAGGTTCGACGTATGAACCAGCTTGTCAATCTGTGCCTTTAAAGCATCATTATAGGTTTTGTTTCCGTACCCGAAGGCGAAAACGGCAATGCCGGCGGCAAAGTCCAGATACTTCGTTCCGTCGGTTTCGTAAAGATACATGCCGTCGCCGTGGTCAAGTACCATCGGGAACCGGTTATAGGTATGCAGAAGGTGGGCTTCACCCTGTGCAATGGCTTCCTGTTTATTCATAAAAGACTCCTTATTCGCTTACGATTGCGGTTCCGACACCTTTCTCGGTGAAGAACTCAAGAAGCAGGCAGTGTGCCTTGCGGCCATCGAGAATATGCACTCTGCTTACACCGCTCTTAACTGCATCAATGCAGTTCTGCAGCTTCGGAAGCATTCCGCCGCCGATGAAGCCGTCCGTAATCATCTGCTCGGCTTCCGCAAGGGTCAGAACGGAAAGCAAAGTAGACGGATCCTTCGGATCCTTGCATACGCCTTCAATATCCGTAAGGAACGCAAGCTTCTCCGCACCGAGCGCCTCTGCAATCGAGCATGCGGCATCATCAGCATTGATGTTATAAGCCTGGTACGTTTCATCCATGCCAATCGGGGCAATGACCGGAACGTAACCGTTTTCAATCAGTGTATCGATGATCTTCGTATCTACATTCGTAATGTTTCCGACAAATCCGATGTCCTTGCCGTCAACTAGCTTCTTCTCCACGCGGAGCATTCCGCCGTCCTTACCGGTCAGGCCGACCGCCTTCACGCCGTTCTCCTCGAGGAACTGCACAAGGCTCTTATTCACTCTGTTCAGAACCATCTCGGCTACATTCATCGTGTCGGCATCGGTAACACGCAGGCCGTTTATGAATTCGGGCTCCTTCCCCATCATCGTAACCCACTTGGAAATTTCCTTGCCGCCGCCGTGAACGATAACCGGATGCATGCCGACAAGCTTTAAAAGAGCTACGTCCTGAATCACATTTTTCTTCAGGTCTTCGTCAAGCATGGCGCTTCCGCCGTATTTGACAACGACAATCTTGTTATAAAACTGTCTGATGTAAGGCAGTGCCTCAATCAGTGTTTCTGCTTTTCCAATCGCAATGTTTACATTTTTCTCAGAACTCATGTCTTTCTCCTCGTATCCTCTTTATGAACGGTAATCTCCGTTAATCTTTACATAATCATAGGTCAGATCGCAGCCCCACGCCGTTGCGCGCTCATAACCGTCATGCAGGTCCACAATATACTTTACGCGATCCTGCGAAAGCATTTCCGTTGCCTTCTCCTCCGAATAGTCAATCGCCATGCCGTTCTTCACGATGTCAAGGAAATCATCCTCATGCTGAATCGTGATGTCGACCTTTTCGGGATCAAACTTGGCGCCCGAGTATCCGAGTGCGCAAAGAACACGGCCCCAGTTGGCATCGCTTCCGAAGAAGGCAGCCTTCACAAGGTTCGAGGAAATGACGGATTTCGCAAGAATTCTCGCATCCTCTCTCGTTGCCGCATGGAACACCTTACAGGTCAGAAGCTTCGTAGCGCCCTCGCCGTCGTGTGCCATCTTCTTCGCAAGATCCTTACATACAAGGAACAGCGCCTTGGCAAATTCGTCGTAATCGGAACCCTTCTTATCAATCTTCTTGTTGCCGGCCTTACCGTTAGCAAGAACGATGAACGTGTCATTTGTCGAAGTATCACGGTCTACGGAAATCATATTGAAGGTATCACGAACCGCATCGCTGACCGCTTCCTGTAAAAGTGCTTCGTCGATGTTGACGTCGGTCGTTACAACACTGAGCATGGTTGCCATGTTCGGATGAATCATGCCGGATCCCTTGCTCATGCCGCCGAGCAATACTCTCGTCTCCCCGACAAACAGCTCGCAGGCAACCGTCTTGCTGACCGTATCGGTTGTCATGATGGCTTCCGCAGCATCCTTGCCGCCTTCTTCCGTGTCGGCAAGTGCGTTTACAGCTTCCTTAATGCC
>JAFYYS010000015.1 GCA_017546025.1 Lachnospiraceae bacterium
ACGCTTGAGGAATCGGTTTTTCTGACCTACGCGGAAGCGGAGGAAGAAAACGGATTATACCGCGTCACGGTAGATGCGAGAAAGGCGTTCTGCTTCTTCCAGGCGGCGCACCCCGTCACATTTGCCGGAGAGCATTACTATATCTATTGCAGAAATTATCCGACCAACGACGAAACCTACCGTTATTACAGGCAGGAAGCGGAGGTTTTGAAGGCGGGCGGCGGGACGGTTTCGGAGGATCTTCGAAGAGCCGTCTACGCGAAATATAAACTGATTACCAATTTCTGACCGGACCGGTCGGCCAACGGAGGAACACGGGATGGATGTCGCATCCGAAATCCAGAAGCTGCGCATGACAGCCGTAAGACGCGCGCCGTTTTACGGGGATATTCTTGTGTCCCTTTCGTTCACGGAGGACCGCTCCGTGCCGACTGCCGTCACGGACGGCGCCGTTGTCCGGTACAATCCGGATTTTCTCGGAAACGTGTCCGAGGGAGAGCGGAATTACATCCTCATGCATGAAGTCATGCACGTGCTTTTGAGGCACCCGCAGCGCGGCAAGAACCGGCGCGCGGATATCTGGAATGCGGCGGCCGATTATATCGTCAATTCGATTCTTGACTGGGATGTGCGGCCGGTCATGCGAAGGGTCGACATTCCGTTTGAGCGGCCGGCGGACGGCCTGTTTGCCGAGGTGGACCGCTCGCAGTCCGCGGAGAGCCTTTACGACTGCATCGTCAGGGATAACCCGGAGGTCGCGGGAGACGGCGGCATTACCGTGCGGACGACCTACCGCGAAGGCATCAACGGTGAGAAGAAACGGGTGCAGTCCCCGGAGCCCGACCTGTTCCCTTCCGACTCCTTAAGTAAGGAACAGGAAACGCTTCTTGAGGAAAGAATCAAATCGCTTGTCAGAAGAGCCGCGAAGCAGGGAAGCGGAAGCTTTTCGGCACCGCCGCGGCTGATTGAAATACTCGATACCAAAAAGCCGGACTGGCGCGTGCTTCTTCGGGATTATCTCGATTCCGAAACGAAGGACGATGTATCGTACGCGACGCCGGAACGGAAATACCTGCATATGGATCTGCTCCTTCCGGGGCATCCGACGGAGGACGAGGCGCTTGAAGAGCTGTGGGCGTTCGTGGATTCCTCGGGTTCCATCGGCAAGGAGAGAATGGATCTCTTTCTGACGCAGTTATACCGGATTTCGAAGGAGTTCCACTGCATCATCAATTTGTGCTTCTGGGACACGAAGGTCACGGATGTGTACCGTCGGGTGTTCGGCGAGAAGGCACTTTTAAAATGCGTACCGACCCATTCGGGCGGCACGGATGTGAACTGTATTTATGACTGGATTGCCGAGAACCATGTGCGGCCGGAGGTCATGCTGATTCTGACGGACGGAGAGTTCGGACCGCTGGAGCCGGGCCGCTTCCTGCCGTATCTTCGAAGAAACACGCTGCTTGTTCTTTCGGAGGAGGTCGATCCCACGGATGATATGAAACGGATGGGAAAGGTCGCCTGGCTGAAGGAAAGCAAAGTCCGATAGGAGGAGAGATTAGATATGACGATTAAGGAATTCGGGGAAACAATTGAATTCAATCTGCGGTACAATCTGAAGCATACCATTCTCGGACTCGGCGCTCCGGGCATCGGCAAATCCGAAATCATCTCGCAGATCGGAAAGAAGTACGGCTACAAGGTCATCGATATCCGTCTGGCGCAGATGTCGGAAGTCGAAATCAGCGGTCTGATTTATCCGAACCGGGAGAGAACGAAGACCATCTGGCTTTCGCCTGAGGTACTGCCGGACGAAAAGCGCGACGGTCCGAGAACCATCCTTTTGCTTGATGAGATTACGTCCTGTACGAAGCGTGTGCAGGTCGCCGCTTACCAGCTGATTCTGGACCGCAGAATCGGCCAGTACGTATTGCCTGAGGGAACGATGGTCATTGCGCTCGGTAACCGCGAGGATGACGACGGCGTATACATCCGGCTGGCAGGTCCTCTTGCCGACCGTTTCGAGATTCACTACATCGAACCGGACTTCCAGACCTGGAAGAACGATTACGCGATTCCGCACAACATCCATAAGTTCGTCCTGGACTACCTGACTGTGAAGCCGGAAGCCCTGCATACGCAGATACCCGGCGATTCGAACATCGTATTTGCCACACCGCGTTCCTGGACGAGAGTCAGCGATATTTTAAAGTACGACTGCAATATGGACAGCCTCGTTGTGCAGCATAAGATCGTCGGCAACGTCGGCGAGAAGGAAGGCCTGCAGTTCATCGAATACTGTAAGCACAGCGAGAAGCTTGTGAGCGCGGACGATTTCATTTATAACGGAGCGGCGGCGCCGGAGAATCCGGACGAGCTGCACATCCTGATTAACGGCATCGTCGGCAAATGCGCGTTCCTTCCGTCCGTCCGCTCGGAGCAGGAACTCACTGAGGCGCAGGAGAAGACCGTGCAGGACTGCCTGCATGCGCTTTTCCGGATTCCGAAAGCGGAATTCATCGTGATGGGACTGCGGAACCTTTTGCAGATGAACCGCGGCGTCGTGAAGAGCATTTTCCTGCAGCTCGACGACGAAAACTGCCTCCGTTTCCTGCATGCCAACTGGTATGCGCTCGGAATGGACGAGGTTATGATGCAGTAAGCAAAGGCCCGGCAAAACGCCGGGCTTTCTTTATGCCCTTCGGGGCGAATCGGGCCAAGGCATCGGTAAGACTTCTTTTTCGTGACAAATGACGATGCAAAATGCCATTTTCTGTATAATTTTCTACATTAAACAGGCAAAAATAGTTTGTAAAGTTACCTTCTATATGGTAATATATCGTTAACGGCTGTCCACAGACGTTTCTTTTGCGTGTGCTTTTTACCGGTGCGCGTGAGTTCTAAGCGGAGAAGGCAATATTCGGACAGCTCAGAAAACAGAGGAGGTCATACGTATATGGCTAAAAAATGGGTATATGCATTTACCGAAGGTAATGCAGACATGAGAAACCTGCTGGGCGGCAAAGGCGCGAACCTTGCCGAAATGACCAACATCGGTCTTCCGGTTCCCCAAGGTTTCACGATTACGACAGAAGCCTGCACACAGTATTATGATGACGGGCGCAAGATTAACGAAGAAATTATGGCGCAGGCTATGGAAGGCGTCAAGAAGATGGAGGAGATCAACGGCAAGAAGTTCGGTGATCTGCAGAATCCGCTTCTCGTATCGGTTCGTTCCGGTGCAAGAGCTTCCATGCCCGGTATGATGGATACCATTCTGAACCTCGGTCTTAACGATAAGGTAGTTGCCGCAATGATCGCAGGCAACCCCGATCCGAAGTTCAAGCGCTTCGTATATGACTCTTACCGTCGTTTCATCCAGATGTTCTCGGACGTTGTCATGGGCGTCGGCAAGAAGTATTTTGAGCAGCTCATCGACAAGATGAAGGAAGAGAAGGGTGTACAGTACGACGTAGACCTTACCGCTCAGGACCTGAAAAAGCTCGCTGAGCAGTTCAAGGCTGAGTACAAGAAGCAGCTCGGCAAGGAATTCCCTTCGGATCCGGTTGAGCAGCTGAAGCTTGCCATCGAAGCCGTATTCCGTTCCTGGGACAACCCGCGTGCAAACGTTTACCGTCGTGACAACGATATCCCGTACAGCTGGGGTACCGCCGTTAACGTAATGCCGATGGTATTCGGTAACCTGAACGACGAGTCCGGTACCGGTGTGGCATTTACCAGAGACCCTGCTACCGGAGAGAAGAAGCTCATGGGTGAGTTCCTTAAGAACGCACAGGGCGAGGACGTTGTAGCCGGTGTTCGTACGCCTATGCCGATCTCCCAGATGGAGAAGGAATTCCCCGAAGCTTATAAGGATTTCATCCGCGTATGCGGCATCCTTGAGAATCACTACCATGACATGCAGGATATGGAGTTCACCGTAGAGAACAAGAAGCTCTACATGCTGCAGTGCCGTAACGGTAAGAGAACCGCTCCCGCCGCTTTGAAGATTGCCTGCGACCTTGTTGACGAAGGTCATAAGACCGAGGAAGAGGCAGTTGCGATGATCGATCCCCGTAACCTCGACACGCTCCTTCATCCGCAGTTCGACGCTAAGGCTCTGAAGAAGGCTACGCCTCTCGGAAAGGGTCTTCCGGCTTCTCCCGGCGCTGCTTGCGGCCAGACCGTATTCACCGCAGAGGATGCTGAAAAATGGGCCGCAGAAGGCAAGAAAGTCGTACTTGTACGTCTTGAGACCTCTCCTGAGGACATCACCGGCATGAAGGCCGCTCAGGGTATCCTGACCGTCCGCGGCGGTATGACCAGCCACGCAGCCGTTGTTGCACGCGGTATGGGTACCTGCTGTGTATCCGGTTGCACGGCCATCAACATGGACGAAGAGAATAAGGTATTCACGCTCGGCGGCAAGACCTTCAAGGAAGGCTCCGAGATTTCCATCGACGGAACGACCGGTAACATCTATGCCGGCATCATTCCGACCGTTGACGCTTCCATTTCCGGCGATTTCGGCCGTGTCATGGGTTGGGCTGATAAGTTCCGTAAGCTGAAGGTTCGTACCAATGCCGATACGCCCCGCGATGCCAAGAAGGCCCGCGAGCTCGGCGCAGAAGGCATCGGCCTCTGCCGTACGGAGCATATGTTCTTCGATCCCGAGAGAATCGCTGCTTTCCGTGAGATGATCTGCTCCGATACCGAGGAAGAGAGAGAAGTAGCTCTCGATAAGATTCTTCCTTATCAGCAGAGTGACTTCAAGGCCCTGTATGAGGCACTTGAGGGCAACCCGGTTACGATCCGTTTCCTGGATCCGCCGCTTCATGAGTTCGTTCCCACCGAGGAAGCTGACATCCAGAAGCTCGCTGACGCTAAGGGCAAGACCGTTGAAGAGGTTAAGGCCATCTGTGCTTCCCTCCACGAGTTCAACCCGATGATGGGTCACAGAGGATGCCGTCTTGCCGTTACGTATCCTTCCATCGCGAAGATGCAGACGAAGGCTGTTATCCGTGCTGCCCTTCAGGTTAAGGAAGAGCATCCGGATTGGGATGTTAAGCCCGAGATCATGATCCCGCTTGTATGTGAGATCAAGGAGCTCAAGTTCGTTAAGAAGATTGTTGTTGACACCGCTGACGCCGAGATCGCTGCTGCAGGTGTTGACCTTGAGTATGAAGTAGGTACGATGATTGGGATTCCGCGTGCGGCTCTTACCGCTGACGAAATCGCTTCCGAGGCTGACTTCTTCTGCTTCGGTACCAACGACCTTACCCAGATGACGTTCGGTTTCTCCCGTGACGATGCCGGTAAGTTCCTTGACGCTTACTACGACACCAAGATCTTTGAGAACGATCCGTTCGCAAAGCTCGACCAGACCGGTGTAGGCAAGCTGATGGAGATGGCAATCAAGCTCGGCAAGCCCGTTAATCCGAAGCTTCACGTCGGTATCTGCGGTGAGCATGGCGGAGATCCTTCTTCCGTTGAGTTCTGCCACAAGATCGGTCTTGACTATGTAAGCTGCTCGCCTTTCCGTGTTCCGATTGCCCGCCTTGCTGCTGCACAGGCCGCCATCGCACAGAAGAAGAACATCTTCAAGAAGCTTGCCGACGAGAATCCCGAGTACGCTTGGGCTTTGCTCGGAAAATAAAAAGAAACATGGCATTTTCCATACCGCCGATTGTGAAAACAGTCGGCGGTTTTCTTTTGCCCTCCGACCGGATGTGGCGGGGTGCTATTGTCTTTTCCGAAGGAAAATGCTATAATACTCCTGTTAGCGGGCTGTAGGCCCGAGAGGAGAATGAAAAGAATCAGAAGGGAGAAAAGACATGAAAGCACTGAAAACGATTCTGGCGCTTGTATTTGTCGGCTTGATCGTCTACTTCGTACTGACGCTGATCATGCCGAAGATTGCATTCAAACAGAAGAAAGCAATCATTGATTCGTATAAGATTGCCAAGACCGAAGTTGATTCGGATGATACCTACCGCGTCCGCATGGATATGACCAAGGGCACATGGGAGGGTCTCGAGTACGAGTTGGAGCGTGTCGGCTTTGTAAAGACAGAACCCGCAAAGCTTTGGGCTGCAAGTCCGGATACGGAACTGTTTACGAAAGACGAGATTAAGACCGTCATCAAGGAGTACGTCCGCAAATCTTCGCAGGGCGTTCCGATCACGAAGAAATACTTCGTGGAGTATTTCGCCGTGATGAAGGATGAGTCCGGATTCCACATCTATTTTGAGACAAGAATGCGTGATTCGGAGTTTGAGCCGCTCGGAAGCAACTGATTCGAATGAAAGCGCGATGCGCTTCAGATAGAAAGCTATATAAGGAGATTTTGTAACATGAAGAGAGTACTGACAATCTGCCTCGCAGCATGTCTGTTTGCCTGCTGCCTCGCAGGCTGCGGCAAGAAAGCGACGGCGCCTGAAGTAACGCCCACCCAGGCCGCAACGGAAGCGCCGACGCCTACCCCTACCGAGGTCCCCAGTCCTACCCCTACGGAGGCCCCGAAGCCGCCGGAAGTATTCCTGAAGGACGTATTTGCTGAGCACGGCATGAAGTTCGGAACCTGCCTGACCACACAGATGAGCGGCAACGCCAACTGGAGCGAGCTCATCCTGAATCATTTCAGCAGCGTAACGATGGAAAATGCCATGAAGCCCGACTATATCCTGAACCGTGACAAGAGCATCGAGAAGAAGGATCTTGTTGTGGAATTCAATTCCGACATGATCGCCATGCTCGACTGGGCGAAGGCCAACAATATGGCAGTCCGCGGACATACGCTTGTATGGTACAGCCAGACCCCGCAGTGGATTTTCTACGATAATTTCGATCAGAAAACCGGTAAGCTGGTAACGAGAGAAGTCATGCTGAAGCGTATGGAGAGCTACATCAAGCAGGTATTCACCAAGCTTCAGGAAGCCGGATATGCCGATTTGTTCTATGCTTACGACGTTGTAAACGAGGCATGGATGGAAGACGGCACGATGCGTAAGGATTACAACAACTGGTATCAGATTATCGGCGACGATTACATCTGGTACGCATTCAATTACGCCAAGAAGTATGCGCCGAGCAACATCGCTCTCTTCTACAATGACTATAACGAGCAGTTTAAGACCGCTACGCTTGAAAACTTTGTAAAGACGCTTGTTGATAAGGACGGCAATTACCTGATTGACGGCATCGGCCTGCAGGCACATCTTTATACCGAAGACAGCCTGACCGAATACTTCAACATGGTTGACCGTCTCTCTAAGCTCGGTCTGAAGATTGAAATCACGGAGCTCGATGTCGGCCTCGGAAGATGGCAGCATCCGCTGAAGGCCAACGACGACACCCTTGCTACGCAGGGTCGCTTCTTCTATAACCTTGTGGAAGGCATTTTGCAGAGAAAGGATGCCGGCACGCTGAACATCGATTCCCTTACGGTTTGGGGCGTGACGGACGGCCGTTCCTGGAGAAAGGAATACAGCCCGCTTCTGTTTGATGCTTCCTTCGGTAAGAAGCCCGCATTCTACGGTGCGGCGCAGCTTAAGGATTTCGCCGGTTTTTTGAGCAAGTAAACGAGGAATGAAATGAAAAGATTCTGGTTATTGGTTGTGGCATTGCTTTTCCTTTGGGTTGACATTGTCGTGATGACGGACCGCAAGTACCCCGAGTATGAGGTGGATGAGCTTTACGGCAGAAAGACCCAGGACTTTGTCATGGGCGAAATCGTCGGAGAGTACATGCCGGTTGACGTGGTGACGGATATACCCGGACTGCTGATTCTTTTAGTACTGACGCTGATCGGCGGTCCTGCAGTTGTTCCCACGCGAATCATCTATGACGAAAACGCCAAGCGTAAGGTCGTTCCGGAAGGAAAGAAGGTAAGCCTCGGGAAACGCAACGACAGTTACGAAATCCTTGCGGTATTCTGCCTGGTGATGTCCATATGCGCGGTTGTCGCCATGCGGATCCTCCCGTTCTATGTGAACGGCAAATGGGTATACGCATCGGAGTATCTGGTTCACCTGGCCGATATTTTCCTGCCGCTTCTTGCCGTCTATTTCGTCATGGCGGAATGGATCAGAAGAACCGAAATCCGCACGACCAGAATGGAGACGGACATCTCGCACATGCTGATGATGGTATCGCTTTTCTGCGGCTTCCTGTCCCGCATGGCCGATGTGTACGGCTTCACCGGAATCAAATACACGGGCTGGTTCTTTGAAGGGCTCCTGATGATTATCGCTTTGGTGCTTCTTTGCAGAAGCCTGAAGGAAAATGCCAGGAAGATCCTCGACCCCACCCCGGAGCCGGAGGGGGAAGCCCCCGACGAGCTGCCGATTTTCTTCGGCTGATCAGAACAAAAAAACAAGGCCTTCGCTTTTGGCGAAGGCCTTTCTTATTGCTCTGAATTATGCTTCCTCGTACTCGTAAGGATAGATCGTATCAATCGTTCCGTCCTCATGGATGTTGAGCTTGGTGTACTTCACACAGCGCTCATGGGTAACGCCGCCGGAAAGCTCACAGTCATGATAGAAGAGGTACCACTCACCGTTGATTTCAACGATGGAATGATGCGTCGTCCAGCCGAGAACGGGCTCCATGATACGTCCCTTGTAAGTGAACGGGCCGTCCGGCTTCTCGCCTTCCGCGTAGCAAAGATAATGCGTGGTTCCCGTGGAGTAGGAGAGATAGTACCGACCATTGAACTTATGCATCCAGGGACCTTCGAAGTAACGGCGGTCCTCGTCGCCTGCCTTAATCGGCTCACCGTTCTCATCAAGAATCTGCAGATGCTTGGGCTCGGTGATGAAAGCGTCCATATCCTCGTTGAATTCCGCGAACATCGGTCCGAGTGCGGGCTCTTCGCCTTCCGGACGGTGTGCGTTCGGATCGAAGGAACCGGACTGCCACATCTCAAGCTGGCCGCCCCACAGACCGCCGTAATAGCAATACGTGCGTCCGTCGTCGTCAACCAATACAGCGGGGTCAATGCTGTAGCTGCCGGGGATGCAGGTTTCCTGCGGAACGAAGGGACCGACAGGGCTGTCGGAAACCGCTACGCCGATATGGAACTGACCCTCGTAATCCTTAGCCGGAAATACGAGATAGTATTTGCCGTTGCGGTATACGCAGTCAGGTGCCCACATCTGGTTCTTAACCCACGGAACGTCGTCTTCTGAAAGAGCGAGTCCGTTGTCAACACATTCGGAATCCAGGCTGTCCATGGAAAGTACATGGTAGTCCTGCATAATATACTGATCGCCGTTGTCATCGTCGGGGCAGTCATGCGCGAAGTCGTGGGAAGGGTAGATGTAAATCTTGCCGTTGAACACATGCGCAGAAGGGTCAGCCGTGAAAATGCCGGTGACAAGAGGCTTTCTTTCATTGGGTCTTGCCAATTTGATCTTCTTCATATGGTTTCCTTTCCGTATTTCTACGTACAGATTGATAATTATACAATAAGCGGAAACGGTTTTTGCGACAAGCGGAATCGTGCTAAACACTTCTTAAAAATTGCTATTTTTCGGAAAACACCATCTTTGTCAGAGGAAAGAGAAGATTCCCCATTGTCACAAGCTTTTGTTTTCGATATGATGGGCTCATAAGGCGCGACACCGGACCGTTTTCGGGGTTAACTTTTGCGGAACCGGTGCAGAAAACCAGGAGGTATTTTCTATGATTTATTATGTGGATCAGAAAGCGGCATGCGAAGGCGACGGCTCCAAGGCGCGCCCCTTCAAGCGCATCGGAGATGCGGCAAGAATTGCCATGCCGGGTGATGAAGTAATTGTGGCAAAGGGTGTTTACAGAGAGTATGTCAATCCGTTCCGCGGCGGCACGAAAGACGCAAGAATCGTGTACCGCTCCGAAGAACCGCTCGGCGCAGTCATCACGGGCGCGGAAGAGGTTAAGGGCTGGAAGAAATATAAACGGTATAAGAACGTCTGGACCGTCCGCATTCCGAACGGCATCTTCGGCGATTACAACCCTTATACGACCGAGGTTTACGGTGACTGGTATTTTGCACCGGCAGTAAGACATACGGGTGCCGTGTATCTGAACGACCGGATGTTATATGAGACCGAGTCTCTTGAAGAGTGTATTGCCGGCGAGGTTTACACGCCTTCGTGGGAGCCCGAGTATTCGATTTACAAGTGGTACAGCGAGCAGGACGGCGACGAGACCGTTTTGTACGCAAACTTCCAGGGCGCTGATCCGAATAAGGAGAACGTCGAGATTAACGTCAGAAGACGCTGCTTCTTCCCCGATAAGACGGGCAGAGGCTACATTACCGTCAGCGGCTTCAATATCATGAAGGCCGCCACGACCTGGGCGCCTCCGGCAGCATTCCAGGACGGCATGATTGGTCCGCACTGGAGCAAGGGCTGGATCATTGAGGACTGTGAGATTTCGAACAGTAAGTGCTGCGGCATCTCCCTTGGCAAATACTATGACGCCGAAAACGATCACTACTTCACCACCAGGCACATGAAGAGCCCGACGCAGATGGAGCGAGACGCCGTCTGCCGCGGTCAGTATCACGGCTGGCTGAAGGAAAAGGTCGGTTCCCACATCGTACGCCGCTGCCACATCCACAACTGTGAGCAGACCGGCATCGTCGGCCGTATGGGCGCTGTTTTCTCACTGATTGAGGATAACCACATTCATCATATCAACAACATGCAGCAGCTCGGCGGCGCCGAAATATCCGGCATCAAATTGCATGCGGCAATCGACGTTGTGATGCGCAGAAACCATATCCATCACTCCACGATGGGCATCTGGTGCGACTGGGAAGCACAGGGCACGCGTATCACGCAGAACCTTCTGCATGATAACCAGAGACCGGACTTCTGCACATGGGCAGAGGGCGGCATGGGCAGCCAGGATATCTTCGTTGAGGTCGGCCACGGCCCGACTCTGATTGATAACAACATCATGCTTTCGAAGGCATCTTTGATGATTGCGACCGAAAGCGTTGCGATGGTCCATAACCTTGTGCTCGGCGCGTTCCTTAATGTCGGCGGCGGCACGGGACTCCGTTATACGCCTTACCACATCCGTCACAGGACCGAGGTTGCAGGCTTTATGACGATCCTGCACGGCGACGACCGTTTCTACAACAACATCTTCGTACAGAAGTATCCGATTATCGTGGATAAGGAGACCGGAGAGAAGAAGGAAAAGGATTCCCTCGTCGGAACCTGGCAGTTTGATGAGTATCCGACCTACGAGGAGTGGATTCCGAACTTCGAGCTTGATAACCCGAAGCCGAGCATGATGAAGCTCGCCCAGTGGCATGAGAAGGAGCACCTGCCGGTTTGGGCTTCCGGTAACGCCTACCTTGGCGGCGCGAAGAAGTGGAAGAAGGAAACCAACTGCTTCGTCGATGAAAAAGCGGACGTTAAGGTTGAACTGAAGGAGAAGAACGGAAAGGTTTATCTCGAGACGAACCTGTACGACATCATCAAGGATTACACCACCGGCATCATCGACAGCGACACGCTCGGCAAGGCATTCCAGCCCGAGCAGCGCTTCGAGAATCCGGACGGCTCGACCATCCGTTTCGACCGCGACTACTTCGGCGACACGAGAGGCATCACAACGCTTCCCGGACCGTTTGTTTCAAAGGACAGCATCAAGAAGAACATATTCTGATTATAACGAAGAAAACCCCGGACATCTCAGGATGTCCGGGGTCGTTTCTTTTTGTGACAAATGATACGATTATTTCTCCAGCACCAAAACATTGAAGGAAAGGGGCTTCACGTGCGTTGTAAGCACGCCTGCCTTAACGGCTGCTTCCTTGTTCTCAACGGGAACGAACAGCTCGTCGTTTCCGAAACGGCTCTTCAAATCCGGATCGTCGCAGGCGATTTCGAGGTGCGTGCACTTGCTGTAGCCCTTGAAGCCCTTGGCGTCGATGTTGAGCGCGTAATCGTCCTTCTCGTTACGGTTGATGATGAAGACCGAAAGACGGTTGTTGTCCTTATCCCATGCGCAGGCACTGTCGATGTAGTTGAGACCCTGCTTGCCGGTGTATTGCGAGGTGTCATCAATCGCGTAGCCGGGGATGTCGAACGTTTCGGAATCAACGCTAACCTGCATCGAGGTACCCTTCGCATACTGCAGCATCGACATGAATGCGTAGTGCGAAGCGGAACGCCATACATGGTCGTGGTTTGCGGAGCACAGGGCGCCGAGACCGCCGGTCATGCAGCCGATCTTGACGCGGTCTGCGTGACGGAGAAGAGCAAGCTGGATGGAAGCCATCGAGAGCATGTGGATGCGGTCTCCGCCGGGCCATTCGCGGTCGGGCATGTTATCGGGATCGTGCAGGATGTACTTGCGCTCCGGATTGAAACGGTAGTGGGAACGCGTCATGTTGTAACGGCCCCAGCCGGGATTCAACGGCGCGTTCGGACGGATCATGCCGCCGTACTCGTCGAAGGAAATCATGATCTTCTTCGGGGAACGGTGCTTGGACTGCACGAAGTCGCACATCGCGGTAATCGTGTTGATGAAATCCTCATAGTATTCGGCGCCGCCGAGAAGGGAGAGCACGTCTCCGGGAGGCGCTGCATGGTAGTGGTGCACGGACAGAAGATCTACGGCATCGTAGCACACATCAAGTGCCTTCTCATCCCATTCCGGAAAATGTTCCATGAACGGAGCGGAGGAACCGCAGACGCCGACCTCAATCGAAGCGTCGATCCATTTCATAGCTTTTGCCGTTTCATTGACCATGACACCGTAGCCGAACGGGTCCTTGTCCCAGCTTCCGAGCTGCCACGGGCCGTCCATCTCGTTTCCGAGATACCATGTCTTAACGCCGTACGGCTTCTCATGGCCGTTCTTTCGGCGCAGGTCGGACCAGTAGGTGCCGCCCTCGTGGTTCGTGTATTCAATCAGGTCCATCGCATCCTGTGTGCGTCCGGTACCCATGTTAACGGTATAAAGGGGCTCGGTGCCGACCTTTTCTGCCCACTGCAGATATTCGTCGTGACCGACCTCATTCGTGATGTACTGATACCAGGCGGGGTCCAGGTGAACCTTTCTTTCGGACTTCGGGCCGATGGAATCCTTCCACTGCCATGCCGAAACGAAGTTGCCGCCGGGAAGGCGTACGGCCGGAAGACCGGTCTTTTTCAGTGCGTTGATGAAGTCCGTGCGGAAGCCCTGCTCGTCCGCAGTCGGGTGCTTCGGGTTGAACATGGTGCCGTTCACCATTGATCCGATGGGCTCCAGAAAAGCCGAGAACAGACGGTTTGAGATTTCCCCGATCTCAAAATTCGGATGCACGGTGACGGTTGCTTTTTTCGCCATAAGTAATACCTCCGTTAATTGATAGCCTCCGTTACGCGAGCGAAGGCTTATTCAAACCGCAGTACGCGGTTGAAATCGTTTTAATGATTACTCCGCAGCCTTCATGATTTCGGTGCCTGTGGAGATTCGTTTGATCCATTTCTCGCTCTTTAAGCGGAAATAGCACCAGAAGGCCTTTACAATCTGGTCGGATTTAAGGCAGATGTAAATCCAGAACGGATCGAGCTTTAACACAAAGCCCGCAATGATGCCGAGCGGAAGAGCGATAGCCCAAAGGAATACGTTGTCCATCAGCATCAGCATCTTCGTATCGCCGCCGCCGCGAAGCACGCCCTTGGTCATGATGCTGTTCGTGGCCTGGAATATCATGATGAAGCTGATGGCAATCATGAGCCGGTTGGCAAGCGCCTTGGTGGACTGACCGACATCGTAGCCGTTGATGACCGGTTTTTTGATCATCAGAATGATGGCTGCTGCGAGAAGACCGAGCGCGAGGCCGAGTCCGAAGAACATCCAGCCCTGCTTCATCGTCTTCTTGCGGTCGCCCTGACCGAGCGTCTGTCCGGTTACAATTGCGCCGGCCTGACATACGCCCTGGATGCCGACCGTGCTCATCTGCTGTGTGACGGCCGTGATGGCATTTGCCGACGTGAATTCGGAACCGAGACGGCCGATGACCATCATGACGGAGTTATTGCCGAGCGCCAGAATGCCGTCGCTGATCAGAACCGGGATGCTGATCCGAATATACTCCTTAAGCAGCGAGCCGGTCTTCATGAACATATCCTTTATGCGGAAACGAACCCGCTTATCGACGACGAGAAGATATCCGACAATCAGCACAGCCTCGAAGATACGTGCAATCAGCGTACCGAGCGCAGCGCCTTTAACTTCCATGCGCGGAGCGCCGAAGTGTCCGAAGATAAATGTGTAGTTAGCGACCAGGTTTACCACAAGCGCGCCGATGGAAACGAAGAGCGGGAACAGTGCCTGCCCGACGCTTCGAAGCACAATCGTGACGGTCAGCGAGGTGCCGAGGAAGAAATAGGTAACAACCGAGTAACGCAGGTAATCCTCACCGCGTCTTAATACCTCGTTGACGGCTCTTAATTCTTCGCCGCTCGTGCCCTTCTTCGCGTACATGCTCATGATGACATCCGGCATGATGTAGGTAGCTACGGCGAAAATCGTGGCGAGAAGAAGCGTCAGGCGGAGCATCAGGCAGATTGTCTGCTTGAGTGCGTGCGTCGCGCTTCCGTCCTCATCGCCCTTCTGCTTCATGCCCCAGTAGCGGGACACCAGAACCGAGGCACCCATGCCGAGTCCCATGCAGAAGATATGATAGATTCCGATGAAGGTGTTGGCCTGAGAAACGGCGGTCAGCGACTGTTCGCTGATCCATTCCGAGTTTTCGGTGTACAAAGATCCGATGCTTCCGACCATGATTGTGTCGAGCATGTTGACGCCGACGGCAATCAGGCTCTGGAGGGCAATCGGGAGAGCAAGAATGATGACCTTTTTATAAAAAGAAGGGTCTTTTTGGAACAGTTTCATGTGTGTGAATCCTTTTCGCATGATCATGTGCTTCGGGCAAATCCCCAAAACACGCTATCATACAGTATACCATTTCATTTTCCGAAAAACAACCGATTTTAGCTAATAAATTTAAAGGATATTTTCCATTTTTCGGGGAAATGTATTATTTTATCCGATTCGTTTTCCCGTGGAAAATGCCATGTGATGTTTGCTTTTCGGCGTTCTTTGTTGTATGATGAAAGAAGGTTATTTACGCGCATAATCGGGATTGAGGAGGATGAAGCTATGGCAATGAAGGAAATGCCGCATGTCCGCCGGGAACCGGGCGGCATGAAGTATTGGGAGCACACGTTTGACCGCTTCCGCGCGCAGGTTGTGGTACCGGAGGGGGATGCCCTTGCGGACATCGTGAATTTCGGGTTTGCCGCGCCGTATCTTTTGCTGTTCACGGAGAAGAAGCTGAACAGTGAAGAGGCGGTCGCATTTGCCGAAGAAAAGGGATTTACGGAGATTGCAGCGAAGTATTCGGGCTCCGTTGTTTTGGTTTATCCGACCGGTGAGGGCGGATGGGAGAGCGCGGACGAGCAGCTGTTCATCGATCTGGTTGCGGAGTCCAGAATCCAGCAGTATTACGAGGACGGCTTCATTAAGAGCCGCAACCGTTTCACGGGCGAGTGGGGCGAGTATTTCATCCGCGGCGCGATTTTCAGGACGTGCCTCTACGGTTGGGGAAGCTCCGCCGATTATATCGCGCGCTGCCTTCTTAAAAAGATTGACGGTCTGTACCTGTGGGGCCCCGGCGAGATTACGCCGCTCGGCGTTTCACTTGCAGGACTTTCCGTTGTTCCGAAGCCGGAGAGAAGAGATATTCCGATTGTTTCCATCTGCAACACGCCTGAGATTGAGAAGGCGATTGCCGAGGGTTCTGACTATGCGTTTCTTCGTGACGAAGAGGATTATGTCCGCGATTTCCGCGAGGTGTTCGGCCGCTATAAGAGATGGTGCGGCGTGCTCTGCGAAGAGCCCGAGCTGTCGGAGTACGGCATGGTCGAGGAGCCTGCCTGCGTGACGGTTAAGACCTCGAAGGACAATATGGGAGACGATGCCGGCACCGAGACGCACCGGATCGGCTATATTGCATGGCACGCAAAGGATTTGTTTGATAACGGTCCCGTGCCGCTTGTACTTGCATTTCACGGCGGCGGAGATTCCGCCCTTCATATCGCGCATGTTTCCGGCTGGTGGCGGGTTGCCATGCGGAACCGTTTCCTTTTGGTGACGGTTGAGAACCACCTGAACAGCACGGCTACGGAGATGGTGGAGTTCATCAATCATCTGAAGCAGAAATATCCGGTTGACGAGAGCCGCATCTATGCGAGCGGATTCTCGATGGGCGGATGTAAGTCGTGGGATTTGTTCCAGGAATATCCTTCGCTGTTCGCTGCGCTTGCGCCGATGGATGCGACATTTGAGGTCGGCCTTAATGTATTCGGTAAGGAAGCACCGTGCGAGATCAACCGTAACGTCCCCGTGCCGGTATTCTACTCGGGCGGAGAAATCACACCCCTTCCCGAGCTTCCGTTCCAGGCTGAAAAATGTGTGGACAGAATCCGGAATCTCTTCGCCGTTAACGGGGTGAAGAAGCCTTACACAGCCGAGCTTTCCGATGTGGCGAACTGGGTGAACCCGATCTGGGGCATCGAGGGCGACAGCACGGAAACGTTTTATGACGAAAGCCGCGACAGCGTGCTGACCGTGCACTTCTTTGAAAGCCGTGACGGCGTGGTTCGTACCGCGCTTGGAAGCATCAGCGGACAGGGACATGAGTGCAGGGAGCATACGTGTGAGTACGCCTGGCAGTTCATGAGCCGTTTTACGAGATAAACAATCTTTCGGAGTACATATGGACAAGGAAAATCTGATGTGGCACACCGATTCGGAAGAGACCGTCTTTCGCACTCCGGTGTTTGCAGTGAAGAAGAAAATGCAGACGGCAGAGGCCGGACCCACCGGCGCGTATTATTCCGTCAGCGGAAGCCGGTGCGTTTGCGTAGTCGCGTTATACGAAGGCAAGCTTGTGATGGTGCGCCAGTTCCGACACGGTTCTGACAGGATTACGTCGGAGCTTCCGGGGGGAATCGTAGACGCAGGCGAGACGCCCGAGGAAGCCGCAGGAAGAGAACTCGAGGAGGAGAGCGGATTCCGCACCGGGAAGGTTACGCTTCTCGGACAGATGAATCCGAATCCTGCTCTTTTCGAGAAAAACAGTATGCTTTATGTCTGCCTTGCGGAGGACCTGGTTCCGACCGGAGAGCTGCATCCCGATGCGGATGAAGTGCTCCGAAGCGAATTGGTTCCGCTTGATGAGGTAATTGCCGAAATGGGAACAGGCGAGTATACGCATATGTTCCTCGGCACCGCTTTGCTGTTCTATCTGAGGTATCGGAAATGTATCGGGTCTATTTAGCAGACACAGACGAACTCCGTGATTCCGCAGTGCTTGCAAAGCTTCTTCCGTATATCGGGCAGAATCGCCGCAGGGAAGCGGAGAGAATCCGCACCGAAAGCGGGCGTCTTGCCTCGTACGGGGCAGGGATTCTGCTTTCCCTGGCACTCTCGGAATACCGGTCGAAAAACGAAGGAAAAGGATACCGCACGGTATCCTTCGTTTCGTTATCAAAGGACGATTTGTCAGAGGACAGCCTGCTGAAGACGGAACGCCGCGAAGGCGGCAAACCGTATCTTTCTTCATTCCCGGAGTTTCACTATAACATTTCCCACTCCGCCAACCGCGTCATGCTGACGGTTTGCGACACGGAGACCGGCTGCGATGTGCAGCAGATCGGTAAGCACGGTTTAAAGCTTGCAAAGCGCTGCTTCTCGCCTGCGGAGCTTGCTTATTACGAAGCGGGGACGGAGGATGAACGGGCCCGGCGGCTTGCGAAGATCTGGGCGCGGAAGGAGAGCTTTTTGAAAGCAGTCGGCGTCGGCATCGCAACGGATATGACAGCCTTCTCGACCGTTGATGAGAAGGGTGAAGACTGCCTTATGCAGTCACTTGACGACGGGCATTGGACCGTCGTTTCAAAAGAACCTGAGGACGGCTTCTGCTACGCCGTCTGTTATGCGTGTATAGAGGATAAAAATGGAAAAGGAGACGCTATGAACTTTGAAAAACTGACAGCCTATCTGGACAGTCTGCCGAACGGTTACGGCATTCCGTCCGCGGACTGCATCGTGATGAAGGACCATAAGCAGGTGTACCGCCACCTGGTCGGAACGAGAGACGAAAAGCACACCGAGCCGGTGCTCACAACCGATCAGTATCTGATGTTTTCGATGACCAAGATTCAGACGATGACGGCGTTCATGCAGCTTTGCGAGCAGGGGAAGATTTCGCTTGACGACCCGGTCGGCAAATACCTTCCCGCTTACAAAAATCTGACCGTCCGCGAGGGCGATAAGGTTGTTCCCGCGAATAAGCCCCTACTGATGCGGCATCTGTGTTCAATGCAGTCGGGCCTTGATTACGATTTGCGAAGACCGGGCATTTTAGAGACCGTTTCGAAGTACGGCGAGGCTGCCACGACAAGACAGATTGTGGACTCCTTTGTGAAGTCCCCGCTGCTGTTCCATCCCGGTGAGCACTTCTTATACAGTTTAAGCCACGATGTCGTTGCGGCTGTCATTGAAGTCGTGAGCGGCATGGCATTTTCCGAATACCTGAGAAAGAACATCTGGGAGCCCGTCGGCATGAAGCGGACGTACTTCTATAAGAAGAGCGTGGCGGAGCCCAATTTGAATTGCCAGCATATCGCGACGGAGCAGGGCATCGTTCCGTTGACCGGTGAAGCGTGCGATTACCAGATTTCGGAAGCGTATGAAAGCGGCGGAGCCGGACTTGTGAGCTGCACCGAGGACTACGCGCTTTTGGCTGACGCGCTTGCAAACGGCGGCATTGCGGCGACCGGCAAGAGAATTCTCACGCCGGAGTCGATTGAAACCATCCGGACCAACCAGCTTTCGGATGTCTCCCGCGGCGACATGTTCCGGACAATGGGGCGTCCGGGCTACGGCTACGGCATCGGCATGCAGATTCTTCTTGAGCCGGAGCTTGCAGGCCTTGACGGCAAGCCGTCACCCGCAACGAAGGGCGTCTTCGGCTGGGACGGCGCGGCAGGCAGCTGCACAATCATGGTGCCGGAGCGAAAGACCGCTTTGGTATTTGTCATTCACGTAAGAAATCTCGGCGTGGCGTATTCGGAGATTCATCCGAAGCTTCGCGATCTGATTTTCGAAGAGTAGAGAAGGGAGCAGCTTATGGGAGACAGCATTAAGAAACTGACGATTTTACACTCAAACGATTTGCACGGGGACTTCCTCCCGAAGGAAACGGACGGGAAGGAAACCGGCGGACTTAGCCGCCTTTCGGGCTACGTCTCAAAGATCCGTTCGGAGAAGGAAAATGTGATCTATGCCATCGCGGGCGACATGTTCCGCGGCTCCATCATCGACTCCGAGTTCCACGGTCTTTCGACCATCGATCTGATGAACAACCTGAACCCCGATGTTGCCACCATCGGCAACCATGAGGTCGACTACGGCTTTGCACACCTTTTATTCCTTGAAAAATGTGCGAAGTTCCCGATTGTGAACGCGAACCTGTTCATTACGATGAACAACTCCCGCGTGTTCACGCCGTACATCAACCTTGAAGTCGGCGGCATGAAGATCATGTTCATCGGCATCCTCACCGAGGAGGTGCTTGCCTCCACGAAGAACGAAAAGATCATCGGCACGTTCATCGATCTCGAGTCGGCGGCGAAGGAAGTCGGCATCATCTGCGACAACTACCGGACCGTCAGAACCGACATGACGATTCTGCTGACGCACGTCGGTTATGAGAACGACCGCAAGCTTGCCGAGCTGTTGGATCCTGACTGGGGCGTTAATATGATCATCGGCGGCCACTCGCATACGTTCATGGAGCAGGCCGATGTCGTGAACGGCATTCCGATTGTGCAGGCCGGCACGGGCACCGGTGTCATCGGACGGTTCGACATTCAGTATGATACCGAGAAGAAAACGGTTGAAGACTGGAAGTGGCGTCTTGTTCCGATCAATGAGGACACCGCGCCGAAGGATACGATCATGGAGGAGCTTGTCGACAGCTACCGCACCGAGACCGACCGCAAGTATAAGCGCGTCGTGACGAGATGGGCGAGAAAGCTGACGCATCCCTGCCGCGAGCAGGAGACCGAAATGGGCAACCTCTACGCTGACCTGATGGCGTGGGAAGCAAGCTACGATGTGATGATGTTCGGTTCCGGAAGCATCCGGAAGAAGGAACTCGGTCCGGTCATCGAGTACCAGGACATGGTTGAGAATACGCCGTTTGACGATACGCTTCATATGGTTGAGGTAACAGGGGCGCAGATGCGTCGTATTTTCCAACATCTGTTCCGGGATGAGGCGTGGGTCGGTGAGACGGAGTTTTATCAGATTTCAAGCGCGCTTCGCGTGACGTATCGGAAGTCGACGCATACGATTGAGTCGCTGACGTTCCGCGGGGAGCCGGTGACGGACGACATGCGGATTAAGCTCGGTCTGCAGGCTTATCATTTCAACAACTTCGATGACTTCTTCGGCGTTCCGCTTGAGGAGGTTAAAGCGAACATGAAGCCGCGGGTTGTGGCGACCTCGGTCAACAACATCATCGAAGAGTACTTCGCAACGAACACCGGGCTCGACGCGAAGGTGGACGGAAGAATCACAATTTTAGAGTAACCACTAAGGCCGGCGGGATGCCTCGCCGGCTTTTTCATTTGTGCGAAAAAAGTTCTGCTCTCACGCATCATAGTCAGTGAGGAGGTTAAGAAAATGTCGACAGAGAATAATCAACTCACCATCTGGATCCGCAACATGAAAACAAGCCGGGAGGCGTTCGAAGCGCTTTACAATGAGATGAGCCGGCCGATGTATACGGTCGCATGCCGGATCCTAAAAAACCGCGCGGATGCGGAAGACATCGTGCAGGACGTGTTTCTTAAACTGCTGAAGCGGGACGACGGAGAATCGATTGACAATGCAAGGGCATACATTCTTCAGACCGTACGGAACGAGGCGCTGATGTTGCTTCGGAAACGTTCGAAGGAAGAACTCCGAGGGGAAATCCCCGAGGACGTGCCCGATGGAGAAACGGAGACGGAGAACGCAGAGAACCGGACAGCCGTTCTCGGTGCGCTTTCGGCACTCGAGCCGACGGAGCGGGACATATTCACGCTGCATGTGAACGGTGAACTCGGCTTTGAAGAAATCGCGGGCATGCTCGGAATGTCCCTGTCGGCCGTCTACCGCAGATACCGAAAAGCAATTAAGAAGCTACGGAGCAGAATAGGAGGAAATCTATGAAATATTTAAGACGGGCAGGAATTGCCTTAAGCATAACCGTATTGGCAGGGGGCCTTCTGTGCGGTATCGCAGCAGCCGGTTCGGATGTCGGGCCGACCGCGACCCCTACGCCGACGCCTGCGGGAATCGTTATCGGGGATTCTGCGCAGGAGCCCGGACTCGAGGAACCGGTCCCGACAATGTCTCCCTGGGATATGGAACTGGCGAACACTTATAAAGCACTGGAAGCAATGAAGACGGACGGCACGGCGGGCTACGGCGGGTATTGGAAGGACGCAGATACGGAGCCGGGAGCATTCTTCATCGGCGTTACGAAGGATGCCGACCGGGAGAAGATTCTTGCGCAAATTCCGGACTCGTTCCGGGATTGGATCCGTTTCGTCGATGTGAAATACACATACGCTGAAGTCTGGGAGACGTACGAGGAGATCGTGAAGAAGTACTTTACGGACATCGCGGATGAGAATTTCCGTACGGACCCGGAGAAACAGGAACTGGTTTATGCAGGTTTCTCGGAGCAGCTGAACGCGGTTGAAATCGGTGTCCTCAATGATCTCCCAAAGGAACGTCAGGACCGGGTCATTGCGGAGTTGTTTGACCGGTACGGGAACAAGGTCGTCATTGAGCTTGCCGACCCGAATGCGGTGGTGATAGACTACATCGGCGACAAGGAAATCCTGTACGAGGGCATAAACCATCCCGTAGACAGTAGTTTTACCGCTCAGCCGGGAACCGGTTATCAGATGCTGCGAAAGATAACCTACGCAGATTATCGGAATGATAAGAAAAACACAGGGCATCTGCTCCCGATTATTCTCGTGTCTGCCGCTGTTTTCGCTGTCGGGCTTGCCGCACTGTATTTCGGGCTTATCCGGGCGAGACGGAGAGCGGCAATAACCACGGACGGCAGAACGGTTTCCGCAAACTTAGAAACCGGTGACGGGGAGATTGAGGCCCTCTTTAAGAAGGCTTCGGAAGATGTATCCGAAGAAGGACGGGAACGCATCTTCACGGCATATGAGAAGGAGCGGCAGGAAAAGTAAAACGGAAGAATTCAAACGGCGGCGGGCGAATGCCTGCCGTCGCTTTCTTGAACATGACCGCAGTCATGGTTTTCCTTTCGGAAAATGTGACCGCGGTCACTTTTCGTTTTCGGAAGGATTCGATATGATAAGGGCAGAAAGAAGAGAACGTCGTTAAGACGCGAAGGAGAGGATTACGGAATGAAGTCAAACCTGTCCGCATGGAAATATGTAAAGAACAATCGAAAGAACGTCACCACAATGGTTGTGGGGCTGGCGCTCTCATTTGCCGCAATCTATATTGTGCATATGCTTTTAATGACGAGTGTCGAGAGTTTTAAGCCGTTGGCGCTTACGCAGCCGAAGAAGATGTGCTTCTTCGCTTTGAGCCGGTCGACGCTTGATCAGGCAGCCGTTCCCGGCGCGGAGGACGGCACGGCGGAGGAAAAACGGGACGCGCTCGTGAAACTGCTGGAGCAGACGGACGGAATTGACAGCGTCATCAGGACGCAGATCATTCGGACGGATTACCGGGCGGTGATCGGGACGCTGTCGATGAAGTTTCCGCTGTACGAGGCCAAGGATATTCCGGCGTTTCTCAGGCATGTCGACGCAAAGCTTACGGACGGGCGGATGCCTGAAGAAGACGGTGAGATTCTGGTTGATGAAGTGATTCTTAAAAACATGAATGCGAAGATCGGCGACTGGTACCTGCCTGACTGGTACGGCGAGGTATTTAAGATTGTCGGGACCATCAAATCGGAAGGCATGTACTGCGTCGGAACGCCGAAGGGATTTGTCAATAACGGCTGGTACAATACCGTGCTCTGTGACGGGGAACACTCGGATCTGGAATCTTTGCTTGCGCAGTACGGCATTAAGCTCGGAGCCGAGGATGAAATCGACGATGCGGTCACCAACCGGACATTCTACCAACGGGACTGCGTCGAGCTGATTGAAAACGTTGTCAAAGCCATTTCGGCGATTGTCATGTTCTTCCTCGGTGTGACGATGCTGATTGCATACGTGTCATTTCTCAGAAACCGTGTGAACGAATACTGCCTGTACACATCGATCGGATACAGCCGCTTTGAGGTGTACGGCATGATGATGCGGGAAATGTTACTGATCTTCGTGAGCGGACTTGTTGCCGGCATTCTCACGGCGATTCCGGTCTGTCTCATATTCCGGCTGACCATCATCGACCCGCGCGGAATGATCTGCCGGCTGCTCTATCCGGACAAGATGCTGCAGACCGCGGGACTGATGCTGTTCATCCTCGGCATCATACAGATTCCCCTGCTTCTGTGCATCAGAGGAATCAAGACGATTGACAGGTTGGAAGATTAGATATACTACTACTGTAGAATAGATGAGGAGCGAAGCAATGTTTGAAGTAAAGAATATCAGCATGATTTATGACATGGATACCGATGAGAAGATGTACGCGTTAAAGGGCTTTGACCTGACGCTCCCGGATAAGGGGCTGATCGGCATCATCGGACCGTCCGGAAGCGGCAAGAGCACGCTTATGTACTGCCTGTCGACGCTTAAGAAGCCTACGGAAGGCACCGTATGCTACAACGGCACCGAGCTCACGACAATCACCGATTCGGAGCGTGAGAAAATCAGAAGGAAAGAGTTCGGCTTTGTGTTCCAGAAGCATTACCTTGTGCCGTACATGAACGCGCTTGATAATGTGCTTGTGGCAGCAGCCGACCAGAGCGAGGAGACGAAGAAGCGGGCAAAAGAGTTTCTCGCCGGCCTCGGTCTCGGCGAGCGGGAACTTTCTAAGCGCCCGGCGAAGCTTTCCGGCGGACAGTGCCAGAGAGCGGCAATTGCGCGTGCGATGATCAACAATCCGAAGGTCGTATTTGCCGACGAACCGACCGCTTCACTTGACCATGAGAACGCTTTCAACGTCATGCGGATTCTGAAGTCATATTCCGCCGACCGCCTTGTCCTTGTCGTGACGCACGACCGGAGCATCTTAAACGAGGCGGACCGGATCATTGAAATCTGGGACGGCGAGATCAGCCGGAGGGAAACAGAATGAAAAAGCCTTTCTCCGCATTTTACTATGTGAAAGAAAACGTGGGCCGCTCCCTGTTAATCGGCTGTATGTTCTTTCTGACGACCATGCTGCTGCTCGCCGGAAACTACATTCAAAGCAATTACTATTACTGGGACGGAATCTGCGAGTATACCGAATCCCTGACGGACATCGCCGGCCTTCCGACCGACGAGAACTATGAGGACTACAAGGCCGTCATCGAAGAACTCGAGGCGGATCCGGAAATCATCGTCATGCTGAATTCGGGATTCAGCGCGAGCGCCCTCAGTTGGAAGTGCACGCTCGGATTCACCATGGGAAGCCATTGCGCCAGGTTCAATACGGCGGAGGACCTTCAGACCGCGTTTCGCATTTTCGGCTATAAAGGAGACTTCAGCAAAGTGCATGACGGAAGCGTCATCATCAGCGAGCCGCTTGCGCGAAACTTAGGCTTTAAGCTCGGGGATACGCTCGGACCGGAAGAGGGACTGCACGGCGAATTCACGCTTGACGCTTTGATTGATGAGGACATCTTTGCCGTATTCTTTGTGGAAACGGAAGAGGAAAATCTGATTCGCGCACACGTCCTGAGTGAGACATTAAGCCCGAAGGAAGTAAGAGAGCGCGTGACGCAGGTCGTCGGAGACCGGAAGGTGAAGATAAACGTTCCCGTCCGCGCCGAAGTGGAGAAAAACCTCGGCCCGATTAACCTCATCTTTTACGTAGCCCTGTTCCTGCTTTCGTTCGTGCTTGCCGTATCCGTAAACTCGGTCATCGCCGGGCATTACGCAAAGCGTACGTATGAGTTCGGAATCTATCGCGCCCTCGGGCGCACAAAAGGCGAAATCCGCCGCAAATGCGCTGCGGAAATTGCTCTGACCGATGCCATTGCAACCGTCATCGGCATCGCCGCAATTGAGCTCTACACCTTTCTGATGAATGAGCTTTATTACATCCCGCACGGACAGTTTCTGCCTTATTGGTCGGTCCTCGGCATCGTCGGCCTGGTCGTCGCAAATGCCCTCGTCCTGATTCCTGTCGTATTGCTCCGCGGCCGCTCCATGTGCCGCGCCGACGTAACGGAGTTTTAAAACACAATGGGAAATGCCACACGGCATTTCCCGTTTTTCCGTTCCTTTCAGCCTGCTTCAAAAAGGGAGACATTCGATGGAAAATGCGACGCGAACCCGAAATCTCCTGTTCAAAACAGGGCTGATGTGCTATGATGATAAGGATAAGAGAATGCTTCGGGAGGAGCCCTCACGAATGGTTGTCACATTGCTTCATCTTTGCGTGATTCTGGTAATCGGAATTGCGGGCGCCGTCTGTTCCGGCGCCCCTTTTGTGATGCTTTCGGTTACGGGGCTTTTGCTGATTCTTCTGACGACGGAGAGCCTTATACCGGATGAGGACGTGAAAAAGCGCAGGCTATTTCGGGGCCTGATTGCGGTCAGCATCGCGGCAATGGCAGTGACAATCGGACAGTGGTGGGCATTCTTCGCATTTGCCTGCATAGAAGGTTTTGGGATTGTTCCGATCGCGGTTGCGGCGCCTCTTTGCTATGCCCTTTCGGTCTGCGTGCGAAGGTTCCCGGATATCGGGGCCAGGGACATCGCGGAGATGATTCTTTTCTCCGCAATCATTGCGGCAGGCGTTGTGATACTCCGGCTTTTAAATCGGCTTGCCGAAGAAGTGAAGCAGCGAAAGAAGGTCGCCCGAGAAAGGCTTTTAAAGACGAGCATCAGCGAGATGAATGAGCGGCGCATCAATAAGAAACTCGCAAAGCAGAACTTTGAAACAGACCGGAACGCGAGACTGATGGAACGGGAGAACATCAGCCGGAACATCCATAACAGCGTCGGACACTCGATTACCGCGGCCATCATGACGCTTGATGCCGCTGACATGCTTTACGATACGAAGCCGGAGGAGGCCAGAAAGCGGATGAACGATGCGAACGAACGCATCCGCGGAAGCCTCGATTCCATCAGGAGTGCCGTGCGCGCGCTTGATGCGGAGGGCGGGGAGCTGCCGATTGCGGACCTCAGACGGTACCTTAGAAACGCAGCTGAGGATTTCACAATGGATACGGAGCGCGCGGTTGATTTCATCGAGGAGAGCTACGCCGAGGAGATTAACCTGCCGCGGGAACATGTGGAGTTTCTGACCGGTGTTCTGCAGGAGGCGTTCACGAACGGCGTAAAGCACGGAGGCGCGTCGCATTTTACAGTGTCGCTTTCGGCGGATTCAGCGCACGTGAAGCTGGTCGTGAAGGATAACGGAACGAGTGATTTCGGAGGCGCGATTCCCGAAGACCGCATGAAAGCCGGATTCGGGCTTCGGAAGATTCTCGACTATGCGAAACGGTGCGGCGGGTCGGCGGTTTTTGAACACAGCGAAGGGTTCCGCACGGAAGTGGAACTGCCGCTTTAAGGAGATACTATGATTCGGGTTTTATTGGTAGATGACGAGACGATGCTTCTTGACAGCCTGGAAGTAATTCTGACGTTAAATGACATGCAGGTCGTCGGCAAGGCGCATGACGGCGCGGAGGCGCTTTCGGTTCTTCGGAAAGAAACCTGCGACATCGCGCTTGTGGACCTTAACATGAAGGGCATGGGCGGGATTGAGCTGATCGGACATATGAAGAAGCAGTATCCGGCAGTGCGGATTCTTGTGCTGACGACATTTTACGACGACGCGAACATCACCGACGCCATCAGCGGCGGCGCGGACGGCTATCTGTTAAAGGACAGCGGAAAGGACGCGATTCTCGGCGCCATCAGGCAGATCATGGGCGGTGTCAGCGTGCTTGATCCGAAGGTCATGCAGCGTCTTACCTCGCTGGTCGGAAAGACTGCGCCGCAGCAGCCGGAGCCGGCTTACGGGGAATTCACGGAGCGTGAGCAGGAGATTGCGGCACTGCTTGTCGAGGGGCTTACGAACCGACAGATTGCCGACCGTCTGTACATTTCGGAGGGCACGGTGAAGAATTACATATCGGCGATTTACGACAAGACCGGCATTCATGACCGTGTCAAGCTGGTCGTGGCACTTAAGGGATAAGAGGTGTGACATGAAGAACCTGATAGCAGTAGCGAAGGAAACCAAGAAGATTACGAAGGAAGGCCGCTACGAACTGAACGGGCATGTTGTTACATTCCCGGAGGGAGACCGAAGAGCGGTTAAGGTGTATACGCCGGAGGCCGGGGAGACATTATGTAAGATGTGGCCGGGCGAGCCGGGCGGAAACGCGAAGGTTCAGATTACGACCGAGGATTCGTACCGGGCGGCAAGCCGCTTTACGCACCCGCTTGTAATGAATTTCGCAAACGCGCATCATCCGGGCGGCGGATTCGAAATCGGCGCTACCGCGCAGGAGGAAAGTCTGTGCCGCTGCAGTACATTGTATGCATCCATCACGAGCGAAGCGGCACGCGAGATGTACCGCTACAATCATGAGCATATCAGTGCGACGGAATCGGATTACATGCTGCTTTCGGACCCGGTTTTCGTATTCCGGGACGAAAACTGTAATTTCCTTGAGAAGCCTTTCCATGTAGGCGTAATTACCGTTCCCGCGCCGAACCGGAACGGACGCGCGATGTTTGCATCCGCGGACAAAATCGCCGCGGCAATGACGAAACGGATCCGCATCATGCTTGCGGTAGCGAAGGAGAACGGTTACCGCGACCTGGTGCTCGGCGCCTGGGGCTGCGGCGCGTTTCGAAACGACCCGGTCAAGGTGGCCGGATACTTTAAAACCGTTCTTACGGACGAGGGTTACGGCGCATATTTCGATAACGTCTGCTTTGCCATCTACGGAAAGGAAGACGGAAAGAACTACACCTCGTTCCGTGAGGTTTTCGGACAGTGACAGGGTATCCCCGAAAGAATTCGAGCCCGGCCAAAAGCCCGGACCCGACGGCAGAACCGCAATTCCTGAGTAAAACAAAAATCCCGGCAGAGCGATCTGCCGGGATTTCTTATCATCAAATCAATTAAGTTCCTGCAAGCATCTTCTTCAGGGCGGCAACGTCCGGAGAGTACTTGAAAGCTTCTTCCTTGGTAACGAGATCCTGGCGGATCAGGTTTGCAAGGTCTTCGTTCATGGTGCGCATTCCGGCGCTTCGGCCTGCCTGCATCATGGTAGGAATCTGAAGCGTCTTGTTCTCACGAATCAGGTTGGTGATAGCGGGTGTTCCGATCATAACCTCGGAAGCAAGCACACGGCCCTGTCCGTCCTTTCTTTGAAGAAGCAGCTGGGTGAATACGCCTCGGATAACGTTGGCGAACTGGCTTCTGACCTGATCACGGCCTTCAAGAGGACATGCATCGATGATACGCTCAATCGTCTGTGCTGCGGAAGTCGTATGCAGCGTGGAAAGAACGAGGTGACCGGTCTCAGCTGCGCTGATGGCTGCCTGAATCGTTTCAAAGTCACGCATCTCACCAACGAGGATGATATCGGGGTCTTCACGAAGAGCGGAACGAAGAGCGGACGAGAAGTTATCTACGTCACGGCCAACCTCACGCTGGTGAATCATAGCCTTGTTGTAAGGGTATACATATTCGATCGGGTCCTCAATCGTGATGATGTGACGGGACCGGGTCTTGTTGATATAAGCAACAATGGAGGCAAGAGTGGTGGACTTACCGCTTCCGGTAGGACCGGTTACGAGAACAAGTCCGCGGGGCGTCTCCGCCATGTCCTTGATGGCAAGCGGCAGGCCGAGTTCTGCGAACGTCGGGATTGCCTGCTCCAGAAGACGGATGCTGGCAGCGAGGTTATTACGCTGATGGTAGATGTTTGCACGGATACGGCGGCCGTCCGGCAGCATAACGCCGACATCGAGGTCGTTTCCTGCGTCGACAAATCTTCTCTGATCCTCATCGAGGATGGAATAGATCATATCTTTGGATTCCTGTGCGCTGGGCGCCGGCTCGAGTATGCGAAGTTCCCCGTACCTTCTCAAAGCGAGGGACGTGCCGACGGTAATATGGATATCCGAACAGTTAATGTCGGTAGCCATCTCCAACAATTCTGAAAAAGTCATTGCTACAATACCTCCTGAGAGTTTTCATGAGTGTTCTTATATTCTATCATATCGTTTCGGAAAATGGTATCCTTTATTTCAAGTTTTTTCAACTTTTTTTGAGGTTTATACATTCTTATGCACCTTTTCTTCCGGAATCGGCCTCCGGAGGGGCGTTTTCCGGGGGTGACTATTGACCGAAACGGGAAAATTTGGTATGGTAAAAGGTATGACAGATTGGGTTCCGAAAGGGAGGAAAAGCTTTGGACCGCGCAGAGTACGAAAGAAAAAGACGGGAATATCTGGCGAAGAAAAGACGCAATAAGAAGATCAGAGTGATTCTGAGATGGATTGCGCTTCTGTTTGTTGTTGTCGCTGTCGTCGCCTGCCTGATTAACTTCATCGGAAAGAACAGCAAAGAACCGACTGATAAGTCAAAGGTTACTCCCGCACCCACGTCCCGCCCTGTGGCGACGGACACGCCGACACCGACCGAGGAAGTGCCTCCCACCCCGACCTCAACGCCGACCCCGACGCCGACACCGAATTTTGTTTCGATGGTTGCAGTCGGAGACAATCTCTATGACTGGGATATGCTCGAAGACGGAGACCAGAGAAAGGGCAAGGTCGGAGACGGACAGTTTGATTTCAGCGGCTGGTATGACAATATCAAGCCGTACGTCAGAATGGCGGATTTCGCCGTCATCAATCAGGAAACACCGCTCGGCGGAGACAATGGCTATACAGGATCCGATAAGGAACTTGAGTTTATCGGCAGCCGGAACCGTTGGGGTTCCTACCACGGATACGCCACCTTCAATACGCCGTACGAAGCTGCCGAGGAGTTCGTGAAGGCCGGGTTCAATGTGGTAACATCCGCAACGAACCATTCCTCCGACCACGGGTACAAGGCCATCCAAAAGACGCTTGAGTACTGGAGAACAGAACATCCCGAGGTTACGGTTGTCGGCATTCATGACAGCCAGGAATCCCGTGATACGATTACGGTTCTCGAGAAGTACGGAATCAAAATTGCAATTCTTAATTATACATACGGACTGAACCTGACAACCGCAACCAAGGAGGCGCCTTATTCGGTCGATATCCTTGACGCGAAGCGGGTCAAGTCAGATGTGGAAAAGGCGAAGCAGATTGCCGATTTCGTCGTTGTATTTCCGCACTGGGGCAAGGAGTATGAGCTTTCCGTCATCGATGACCAGAAGGTTTGGACGAAGCGTTTTGCCGAATACGGTGTGGATGCCGTCATCGGTGCACATCCGCATATCTGCGAGCCGATGGAAATCGTGACCCGCCCGGACGGCGGCACGATGCCGGTATACTATTCTCTCGGAAACTTCATCTCCATTTTCAAGAATGCCGACTGTGAGCTGGAAGGCATGGCTTACCTGGAATTTGTCAAGGACGGAGACAACAAGTACATCAGAGAGAGTACGGTCATTCCGCTTGTAAACCATTATAACTACGATAAGAACCGTTTCAGAAGCCGCTGCAACTTCACCGTTTACGCGCTTCAGGATTATACGGAAGAACTCGAGAAGCAGCACGGATGCCTTATGTTCGGAGAAGGAAAGAAGTTCTCCAAGAAGCGCATGGAGGACCTCGCCAGGCAGCTTTGGGGCGATAAGATTAAGGTCGTTGACTGGAACAACATCAACGGCGTTTCGACAAGATAAAAAGATTCGGAGGATTTGCCATGACCGGAGCGGAAATCGTCATTCGGTGTCTTCGTGAGCAGGGCGTGAGCGTCGTGTTCGGGTATCCCGGCGCGACCAATCTGGCGCTGTATGATGCACTGTGCCGCAATCACGGAATCCGTCATATTCTGACGGCCCATGAGCAGGGCGCGTGCCATGCTGCGGACGGGTATGCCCGTGTGACCGGAAAGCCCGGTGTGTGCATGGCAACGAGCGGCCCCGGCGCGACCAACCTCGTGACCGGAATCGCAACCGCAATGATGGACAGCGTGCCGATGGTGGCAATCACCTGTAACGTTTCCGTGGAGGCTATCGGAAAGGACAGCTTCCAGGAGGTCGACATATTCGGCATCACGCTTCCGATTACGAAACACAATTTCCTGGTAAAGGACATAGCGGACCTTCCGGGTGCCCTGATCCGCGCATTCCGTATTGCGGGAAGCGGCAGAAGAGGACCCGTGCTTGTGGACATCGCCAAGGATGTCACACAGGCGGAGATGAGCGAGGCGGATTTCAAATCGCTTTGCAAAAAGGCGGAAGGCCGAAGCAGAAAGGAAGAACTTCCCGAGCTTCAGGAAGGCAATCCCGATGCTTTTTGGGAGTATCTGAAGACGGCGGAACGGCCGGTCATTCTGACCGGAGGCGGCGCGGTCTGGGCCGATGCGGAAGAGGAAATCGCCGCGTTGGCGGAATATATGGACGCCCCGGTTTGTGAGACACTGATGGGCAAGGGCGCTTATCCGGGCAGCGGCTGCCGGTATCTCGGCATGGTCGGCCAGCACGGCACGAAGGCAGCCAACACGGCAATCCGGGAGAGTGACTGCATCCTGGCGCTTGGCGTCCGGTTCAGCGAGCGTGTGACCGGCGGCGCAAACGGCTTCGGCAGCAAGGCAAGAATCTGCCAGATCGATCTCGATCCGGCGGAAATCAATAAAAACGTCCGGGTTTCGGCCTGGATTAAAGGCGACATCAAAGAGTGCCTGAAGGACTTCGATTCTAAGCTTCCGAAGGGTTCGCATCCCGAATGGATGGCAGAAATGTGCGAGCTTCGCGAGCAGGACCGTGAGGAAGGGCTCCGACTCTTTGATCCCGGCTCCGGAAACAGCCTTTGCGGCAGTTATCTGGCGATGTTAATCGATCGGATCACAGCCGGAAACACAATTCTTTCTACAGATGTAGGACAGCATCAAATGTGGATGGCGCGCAATTATCGAGTGACCAAGCCGCACCACTTTCTGACCTCCGGCGGTCTCGGCACGATGGGGTACGGCCTTCCGGCCGCAATCGGTGCTTCACTGGCCTGCCCGGGGGAGAATGTCATCAACGTGACGGGTGACGGATGCTTCCGCATGAACATGAATGAGCTGTCGACCGTGGCAAGATACGGACTGCCGGTCATCGACATCGTATTTGACAACCACGCACTCGGCCTCGTGCACCAGTGGCAGCATATGTTCTGTGAGGACCGTTTCTATGAAACGGAGCTGCCGGACGGTCCGGATTACGTCAGAATCGCCGAGGCAATGGGAATCCCGGGGTACCGGGTACGGACAAAGGCAGAAGCGGAAAAGGTATTCCGCATGGTATTTTCCGCAAAGGGACCGGCCGTCATCGTGTGCGAGCTGCATACCGAGGACAGCCTCTGGACTTCCGGTTCCGTCGGAAAAGTGTGATGCGCGTTTAGGAGAAGAGGTATGGGAGACACATTGAAGGTTCTTTTGTTGAACGGAAGCCCGCGCATGAACGGCAACATCACGCTCGCTCTTAAGGAGATGGAGCAGGTATTTGCCGAAAACGGCGTGGAGTTTGAGACGATCCGTCTCGGAAACAAAGTCATCCGCGGCTGCGTGGCATGCGAGAGTTGCCGTAAGACCGGTCGCTGCGTGTTCGATGACGAGGTCAATGTGATTGCGGAGAAGTTCCGCGAGGCGGACGGGCTCGTCATTGCTTCGCCGGTTTACTACGGTTCGGCGAACGGCACGCTGATGTCGGCGCTTCAGAGACTTTTCTACAGCACGCATTTCGACAAGAGCTTAAAAGTCGGCGCAAGCGTCGTGAGCGCGAGACGTTCGGGCTGCACGGCGACGTTTGACGAGCTGAACAAATTCTTCACGCTCTGCAACATGCCCGTGGCGACGAGCCAGTACTGGAACAACATCTACGGCTGGGATCCCGGCGAGGGAAGCGTGGATTTCGAGGGACGGCAGGTCATGCGTGTACTGGCGAGAAACATGGTATTTCTCATGAAAAGCATTGCGCTCGGGAAGAAGGAAATCGGCCTTCCCGAGGAAGAGCAGAGAGTCTGGACCAATTTCACGAGATAAGCAAAGGGGCAGGATGACCTGCCTCTTTTTTATGACAAATGCCACGTAAAACGGACGGGAACCGACCCGCCTTTTTTATTTCTTTTTCGGCGGAATTATTCCGTTCGTTATATTGACTTTTCACGGAGGAAGGAATAGAATGATTGTGTATGGCGATTTCGGCAGATAGTGTCTCCCGGAATCAGGACAACCGTACAGGGCAAGCCTGTCAGTCAGGCAAATAACCGATATATTCTAAAGGAGGAAGTACCATGGCAAGAGTTTATAACTTTTCCGCGGGTCCGGCCGTATTGCCGGAAGAAGTATTGAAGGAAGCCGCAGCAGAGATGCTCGACTACCAGGGGAGCGGCCAGTCCGTTATGGAGATGAGCCACCGCTCCAAAGTTTTTGACAAGATTATCAAGGATGCCGAGCAGGATCTCCGTGATCTTCTGAACATCCCGGATAACTACAAGGTTCTGTTCCTTCAGGGCGGCGCACATCTGCAGTTCGCGATGATTCCGATGAACCTGATGAAGAACAAGGTTGCTGACTACATCGTAACCGGTCAGTGGGCCAAGAGAGCTTTCAAGGAAGCTCAGAAGTTCGGCGATGCAAAGTGCATTGCAAGCAGCGAAGACAAGACGTTTTCCTATATTCCGGATTGCTCCGATCTTCTGATCGACGAGAATGCGGACTATGTGTATATCTGTGAGAACAACACCATCTACGGAACGAAGTTCAAGACCCTCCCGAACACGAAGGGCAAGGATCTCGTTGCCGACGTTTCGTCCTGCTTCTTAAGCGAGCCCATGGACGTCAGCAAGTATGCTGTCATCTACGGCGGCGCACAGAAGAACATCGGACCTGCCGGTGTTGTCATCGTCATCATCCGTGAGGATCTGATTACCGAGGACGTTCTTCCCGGTACTCCCACCATGCTTCAGTACAAGACGCATGCGGACAACGATTCCCTCTACAACACCCCTCCGTGCTACGGCATTTACATCTGCGGCAAGGTATTCAAGTGGCTCAAGAAGCAGGGCGGTCTTGAGGTCATGAAGGAGCGCAACGAGAAGAAGGCTGCCATCCTTTACGATTTCCTCGACCAGAGCAAGCTCTTCAAGGGCACTGTTGAGAAGAATTCCCGTTCCCTCATGAACGTTCCTTTCGTAACCGGTGACGCCGATCTTGATGCCAAGTTCATCAAGGAAGCTACCGAGGCCGGCTTCGTGAACCTCAAGGGTCACAGAAGCGTAGGCGGCATGCGCGCAAGTATCTACAACGCTATGCCGATCGAGGGCGTTGAGAAGCTCGTTGCTTTCATGAAGAAGTTCGAAGAAGAGAACGCATAGGAGGGTAAGCGAATGAAATATGCATGTCTGAATCCGATTGCCCAGGTAGGGCTTGACGTTTTTGAGAATAAGTATGAGAAGGTTGATAACCTTGACGATGCGGAGCTTTGCCTCGTAAGAAGCGCAGCAATGCATGACCTTGAGTTCAACGATAAGCTTCTTGCAGTAGCAAGAGCAGGCGCAGGCGTTAACAACATCCCGCTTGATAAGCTGGCTGAGAAAGGCGTAGTCGTATTTAACACGCCCGGCGCAAACGCCAACGGTGTTAAGGAGCTTGTGATTGCAGGTCTTCTTCTGACGAGCCGTGATATCCTCGGCGGTATCGATTTCGTACAGAGCATTAAGGACGACGAGAACGTTGCCAAACTTGTTGAGAAAGGCAAGGGCAAGTTCGCCGGTAAGGAAATCCAGGGCAAGAAGCTCGGTGTCATCGGTCTCGGTGCCATCGGCGTGCTCGTTGCCAACGCAGCGCATGCACTCGGCATGACCGTATACGGCTGTGATCCTTACATTTCCGTAGAGAATGCCTGGAAGCTTTCCCGCGGCATCATTCATGTGAACACCCGCGAAGAGATTTTCCAGGAGTGCGATTACATCACCGTTCATGTGCCGCTTCTTGACGACACGAAGAAGATGATCAACAAGGATACGATTGCCATGATGAAGGACGGCGTTGTCATCCTGAACTTCGCACGTGACCTTTTGGTAGACGACGACGCTATGGAGGAGGCACTTGCTTCCGGCAAGGTAGCGCATTATATCACCGATTTCCCGAATGCCAGAACAGCAGGCATGAAGGGTGTTATCGCAATCCCGCATCTCGGCGCTTCCACCGAAGAGTCCGAGGACAACTGCGCGAAGATGGCCGTTAAGGAGCTTCGTGAGTTTATCGAGAACGGTAACATTTTGAATTCCGTTAACTTCCCGACTCTCGATGCCGGCATCTGCCGCGTGGAAAGCCGTATCTGCATCCTGCACAAGAACATTCCGAATGTTCTGAGCCAGTTCACGGGTGCCGTTGCGGGCATTAACATCGAGAATATGTACAACAAGAGCAGAGGCGATTATGCATACAGCGTTCTTGACGTATGCGGCACGATCACCGATGCGATGGTTGACCGGATCAAAGCGGTTGACGGTGTTTTGAAAGTAAGAGTTCTGTAATTTTGTAAACCGGAGGAATTCTCCTTGGCAGAGAAAAGTGAGAAAAGCTTAAAGGAAATGCTCGCCATCTGTGACGAGATCTGCAGTACCATTGCCCGTCTTAACGTCGGTGCGGTGCTCTGTCTCGGCACACCGTTTAAGGCGTTACTGCATAAGGAACTGGCAGAGTTCGCGATTTTCCTTGAGGATACGGACGGCGTCATCACGGCAGAAGAGCAGGGACTGATTAAAGAATATCTCGGCGTGTCATTTACCATCGCAGAGATGCGCACAATCAGAGACCGGCTGAATGCCCCGACAAGCTCGTACGGTTCCACGAGACCGAAGGCTCTGAAGTATTTCATTCTGGCCGATGCAGGCAAGAAGATTCCTAACGATCCGTATATGGGTCAGAACGCCCAGATTCTCGTCGATACGTATAAGGCGTTCGGACAGCATATTCTGTCCCAGCAGACCGAAGCGGACGAGAAGCAGGTGTCCCGCATGAGCCAGTATACGCAGATGCTGGAGACATTTCTCAAGGAATACGGCGTATTTTACACCAATCAGTTCAAGGTTGTCCGCTCCAAGCAGGCCATGCCCGCAAAGAGCAAGACCGACGTCAACAATGTTGAGGATGTTGAGAAGATACTCGAGGAACTGAATTCCCTGGTCGGACTTGATAATGTCAAATCTGACATCTCTGCTTTGGTGGACCTGATTCGCGTGCAGAAGATGCGTGAGGCAAATGGCATGAAGTCGGCGGACATCAGCAAGCACATGGTATTTTTCGGAAACCCCGGTACCGGTAAGACGACGGTTGCGAGAATGCTTTCGAAGATTTACCGCGGGCTCGGTGTTCTTTCCGGCGGACAGCTGATTGAAGTGGACCGCGGCGGCCTGGTATGCGGCTATGTCGGACAGACGGCGATTAAGACGCAGGAAGTCATCGACAAGTCCATCGACGGCGTGTTGTTCATCGATGAAGCTTATACGCTGAACGTTGGTAAAGGTGAGAATGACTTCGGTCAGGAAGCCGTTGATACGCTTTTGAAGGCAATGGAGGATAACCGTGACCGGCTGGTTGTCATCGTTGCAGGTTATACGGGACCGATGGAGCAGTTCATCGATTCGAACCCGGGACTGAAGTCCAGATTCAATAAGTATATCCGTTTTGATGATTACACGCCCGATGAGCTGATTCAGATTCTCGAGGGCATGTGCAAAGGAAAGGATTATTCGCTGAGTCCGGAAGCCAGAGAGGTGGCCATTAAGTATTTCGAGAGCCGCGTGGAGAGCAAGGCCGAAGACTTTGCGAATGCCCGTGAAGCCCGAAACTATCTCGAGAAGGCCATCACGAATCACGCCATCCGCGTGGTTAAGCTGAAGGATCCCGACAAGAAGGTCCTGTCCACCCTGGAAGCCGAAGATCTGAACACGATTACGGCTGCGACAATCTGTTAAAAAGGACGGGGCTGTACCTGCGGGTACAGCCCCTTTATCATTCATTGAAAAGGAGCACACCATGGAAACGAGAGTAGCAGTGATGAGCATCTTGGTAGAAGAATCAGAGGGACGCCCTTCGGAGTCGGTTAAGCAGCTGAACGCCCTTTTACACGAGTTCGGCCAGTACATCATCGGCCGCATGGGAATCCCGTACCACCAGAAACAGGTCAACATCATCAGCATCGCTATGGATGCCCCGCAGAATGCAATTTCGGCCCTTTCCGGCAGAATCGGCCGTCTGCCCGGCGTGACCGTGAAGACGACATATACGAAGTAGGGGAAGGGTGGTCCGCGCCCGGTTTGAGCGGTCGGAAAAGTTGTGAAGACTCGGTGAAAAGAGTTGCAATTGAAGAACGAATATGATAAACTATGACATGTGGTAATGAAAACTACGTGTCATAGTTTATTTTATTGAAATCGAGGATACAGTCATGAAACGGACTCCGCTTGCGGAAAGAGAGTTTTTGGATTATACAAAGGGGGAAGAAATCTTTAACATGGTGACGCACATTGTCGGAGCGGCGATTGCAATCGCCATCACGGTACTGTGCATCGTCATGGGAGCCTGCCATCATAACCCGTGGGCTGTTGTCACGGCGTCCATATACGGCAGCGCGATGATTGTGATGTTCACGGTTTCTTCCATCTATCACGGCCTGCATAAGAATATGGGCAAACAGGTGATGCGAGTCGTCGATCACTGCGACATTTATTTCCTGATTGCCGGAACTTATACGCCGATAGTTCTGGTGGCGCTCCGTCCGACATACCCGGTGCTTGCCTGGGTGATTTTCGGGATCGAGTGGGGCTGCTGCTTCTTCGCGGCAACGCTGAAAGCAATTGACGTCGACCGCTATAACATTTTCACCTTCATCCTGTATGTCACGATGGGATGGGCCATCATTTTTGCGGTTAAACCGGTGATTGAAGTCATGACCTGGAACGGCTTTTTGTGGATCCTTCTCGGCGGCCTGTCATTTACCTTCGGCGCCGTTTTGTACGCACTGGGATCAAAAGTGCGTTACTTCCACAGCGTGTTCCACATCTTCGTCATTTTCGGATGTTTGCTGCAGTTTTTCGGGATATTATTCTATGTCATGTAGGATGGCAACAGATAAAGCAACTTAAGCAGTCGCGTCGGATTATCTCCTGCCAGGTCGCATCGAAAGAGAAAAGAAATATCAAAGCAGCCTGCCTAAGCAGGTGCCCCTGAAGAAGGAGAATAATCCTTCTCAGGGGCACCTCTTGGCGCGGCTGCTTTCTTGTCTTTTTTGATGCGACCTGCCAGCTACACCTCTTGGCGCGGCTGCTTTCTATTTCAGAGTGGCCGTCCTACATGACTCTTGGCAGGGAAGGTGTGATTTGCTTGTGGTTTCTGCAAGTTCCGGCCTACGAAATGTTTGTGTTTAAGAATTGGGTAGGATTTGGGACCTACGAGAATCAAGAATCTGAAGAATTGGTGGGAACAGGGACGAGGCGGTTCATACGGAATTTAGAATTTAAGAAAAAAAGGTAGGAAGCCGGATCTGTCATTTTCATACGAAATCTTGTAAAGACTGACTATCGTATGAAACGAGTTGTTTGGATGTGCATACTGAATCCTTTATAAGTTTAGTTCCGTATGAATTCGGGGCAGATAGTTTCCAACTGAAATTGTAAATGATGTGATTCCGTGGGAACAGAAGCTTAGTGAGGGAGTGAAAATGAGCGCAGAACGGCGCAAAACCGGGAGGCTGCGGTGAAAGAAAGGATTCCGGAATTTTGCCCTCATCAATCGCCGACAGGTGCTTTGGATGCTAAAACCACTAAGGAGATTATGGGGGTATTGCGACGACTGAATGAGAATGGCAAAACAGTTGTTGCAGTCACACATGACAGAGATGTTCCGGCCTACGCCAAACGGATCATAAACATTGAGGATGGCTTAATCACTGATTTCAGTGTTTAAAAAAGAACCCGGTCGAAAGATGCTTCGACCGGGTTCTTATTGCCTTTATATTATTTCAGCACAACCTTCTTGAAGTTCTTCTTGCCTCGCTTGACAAGCAGACCGGCGTTGCACTGTTCCTTGGTGAAGGTTGCCTTGAAGTCGGTGACCTTCTCGCCGTCGACAAGGACACCGCCCTGCTCGACGTTACGGCGGCCCTCGGAACGGGTAGGAGCGAGTCCTGCCTTTACGAGGATGGAAACGATGTCGATGGCACCGTCGGTGAAGTCTTCGTCGGTAAGGGGAGCCTCAGGTGCGTCCTCAGCGCTTCCTGCGCCGAAGAGGGAACGTGCCTGCTCCCTGGCCTTAACGGCTTCCTCCTCGCCGTGTACGAGCTTGGTAAGCTCGAAAGCGAGAATCTCCTTCGCTTCGTTGAGCTGGCTGCCTTCCCAGCTGCTCATCCTGTCGATTTCCTCAAGCGGCAGGAACGTCAGCATGCGGATGCAGTTCATGACGTCGGCGTCCGCAACATTTCTCCAGTACTGGAAGAACTCGAACGGAGAGGTCTTCTCCGGATCCAACCAAACGGCGCCCTTCTCGGTCTTGCCCATCTTCTTGCCTTCGGAATTGAGCAGGAGAGTAATGGTCATCGCAGAAGCGTCTTTGCCGAGCTTTCTGCGGATCAGCTCGGTACCGCCGAGCATGTTGCTCCACTGGTCGTCGCCGCCGAACTGCAGATTGCAGCCGTAATCCTGGAACAGTCTGTAGAAGTCGTAGCTCTGCATGATCATGTAGTTAAATTCAAGGAACGTAAGACCGCGCTCCATGCGCTGCTTGTAGCACTCGGCCGTCAGCATGCGGTTTACTGAAAAATGAGGACCCACCTCGCGAAGCAGCTCAACATAGTTGAGGTCGAGGAGCCAGTCTGCATTGTTGACAATCATGGCTTTTCCGTCGGAAAAGTCGATGAAACGTGCCATTTGTTTCTTGAAGCATTCGATGTTGTGGTCAATCTGCTCCTTGGTGAGCATCTTACGCATGTCGGTCTTGCCCGAAGGGTCGCCAATCATGCCGGTGCCGCCGCCCAAAAGGGCAATCGGCTTGTTGCCTGCCATCTGCAGACGCTTCATCAGGCAGAGTGCCATGAAGTGTCCAACGTGAAGGCTGTCTGCGGTCGGGTCAAATCCGATGTAGAAGGTTGCTTTTCCTTCGTTAATCAGGTTTGAAACCAGTTCTTCGTCCGTAACCTGTGCGATGAGGCCGCGGGCTTTCAGTTCGTCGTAAATCTTCATAATGAAACCTCCCGGAAAATCAAAAACCCCCGTCCTTTTTAAAGGACGAGGGGGGATCTCGTGTTACCACCTTTATTCGCGCGGGACTCACATCCCGTGCCTTAGCGAGTACGGCCGAAGCTTATACTCCTGCAGGATAACGGTCGCAGCCGTCGCAGCCTACTCGAACCCTTTCGGTGCGCAGCATCGGGGAGGTATTCCGAAGGTTGTTCCCTGCGCCTCTCACCGTCCGGCCGCTCTCTGTAGGTTCGTGCCCTCGTACTATGTCCCGTCAAAGCCTTTTGCTTATCGTGATTATAGCAGACGCACGGAATATGTCAAGAGATTTTTTTCCTTTTATCTTGATAAATCGGGCGTTTCCACATATAATCTTTATGGGGAATGCCCCGAATTTTTCAGGGAACGGACGGAATTATGGAACAGGAAGAAATCATGGAACAGATGAAGATACATCTCCGGAACCGGCGCATTGCGTTCTGGGTTGTATTTGCCCTTTTCATCGTGGCTGCCACAGCTTTCGGCATCATGCTGGCAGAGTACGAGAAGAGTAAGAAGAATAAGGAGACTACACCTGTAGAACCGGCTACGGTTTTTGTGCTTGAAAACGCAGCGGAACAGGCAGCCTCTTTTAAGGGAGAACACAGCACGGTTCAGGTTGAGACAATCCTCGGATGGCAGTATATCACGCTTTCCTATCCGGGCGGTTTTTCGCTGAGCGTGCGTAACGAGTACCCGAAGGAACGTGTTGAATCCGACGACATCCTGTCGGCCTTCATCCGAAACGGCGGGGAGATCCGCAAGCTGCATAACGACGTGACGCCGGAGAGCATCTTCAAACTCGCCCTGCAGGAGCCGGTGACGATGGAGGACTATCAGTACCTCTTCTTCGGGAACGGCGACGGCACGTACGGTTTCATCAATATGATTACACTCGACGAGGCCGTTTCGGTTGATCCGAAAACGGTGGCAGCGTCGTATTTTACAACGGCTGCGAAGGAAGATGAGACGGTTTCCGTCAAGGTTGCCGGAGCAGAATACACGTTCCGTTCCGGAACGCCTTATGTATCCTTTGAGGGCTTCCAGATCAGCGACGAGAACCACCTGCTTGTGATTTCGACGCCGGTTTGCCTCGCGAAGGGAGAGTATATCGGATATCTGGACGGAACCATTGTTCCGTCGGGCGACCATTTCGCCATGATCAATTCGAAATTCGGCGCTTACGTCGGACTTGATTACGAGGATCCCGGCAGCACGAAAATCATCGAGCCCGCCGCGGAGCCGATTGACAATCCGATTGTTCTGACCGGTGCTTCGTCGGGCCGGTATTACCTGCCCCGCTTTGCCAATGTGCCGTTCCATTCGTATGACTGGAACAATCTTGTGATTAAGGATAACGGCTTCCGTGAGCTCCGCGATGACGAGGGCAACGTAATCTCCCGCATGGGTATCGACCTTTCGCATCATAACAATGACAAAGGAGAAATCGACTGGAATCAGGTGAAGGAGGCCGGCATAGAATTTGCCATGATCCGCTGCGGTTACCGCGGTGTGACGCAGGGCTCCGTTGAGAAGGACCGCTTTGAGCTTGATAACATACGCGGTGCTGCTTCGGTCGGCATCGACATCGGACTGTACTTCTACACGCAGGCCATCACCGAGGCGGAGGCCATTGAAGAAGCGCAGTTCTGCCTTGAGCGGATTAAGGAGTATCAGGCATACGGCGCGGAAATCAAGCTTCCGATCGTCATTGATACTGAGTTATATGAGACCAAGAGCACCGCGCGCGGCAATCTGCTTACGAGAGCGGAGCGCACGAAGTGCCTGCAGGCATTCTGTAAGGTTATCGAAGAGGCCGGCTTTACGCCGATGGTTTATGCAAGCACCCGCTGGTCGATTCTGAATTACGACCGTGACGCGCTTTCAAAGTATCCGTTCTGGTTTGCATATTACGGTGAGAAGGTTACCTACCGGTTTGATTTTGATATCTGGCAGTATACGAGCAGCGGCACCGTCCCCGGCATCAAGGGCGACGTGGATCTCGATATCATGCTCACTTATCCCGCTATGAAGGAGCAGCAAAACTAAATCAAAGAAAGAGAGGACATCACGATGTCAACCGCAAAGAAGATTGTGAAAGGCGTAATGATCGGTTTGGGGCTTTCGTTCATGCTCTCAGGCATCATCGTATTGTGGTTCAGCAGAGGCACAATTCTGGATTTCATTACCGAGCAGAAGAAGCCTTACGATGCGCTTTCAGTAGGACTGAACGATCTGAAGGCGGGTGACCATGTGACGGTCGATGTTGTTCTGACGGAAGGCTGTGCCATTAAGAAAAACGAATGGCTCGGCAAAGGAAACACGGTTTCGTATTCCTCCGAAACCCGTTACTATCTTGTATATGTTCTTGACAAAGAGGACGATAAGTATTCCTTTAATCACTGGGTCATGGTAAGTAAAACCGGCAACTTCAAGAAGCTTGAAGAGGCCGCAAAGGCATATCAGGCATGGTGCGACGGGACAGGCCCGATTCCCACGGAAACCGTTTATTCCGTGGAAGGACGTGTTGTGAAGCTGAATAAAGAGGAACGCGAGGCGCTCGACGAGTACTTCGGCGACTATGATTACAGTGACTGGGTTGCGCCTCTCGTTGTAAAGCCTCTCTGGAGCGAGTGGAAGAGCGGCCGCAGCGGCGCGCTCGCCATGGTCATTGCCGGAATTGTCATCACCGTGGTAAATGCCATCATTCTCATTATCGGTCTCTGTCTCGGAAGAAAAGAGAAAAAAGCGCAGAAAGCTTGACATAGGCATCGGAAAATGTTATATTTGTGCTATGGGAAGTAGAACATATAATACAAATGTAACAAAGAAGGTGATTTTATGAACATTAATAAGTTTACACAAAAGTCTCTTGAGGCGGTACAGTCAGCCGAGAAGGTTGCTTATGATTACGGTAACCCCGAAATCCGTTCCGAGCACCTTCTCTATGCTCTTTTAACCGATGCTGAAGGACTGATGCCGAAGCTGTTCGGCAAGATGGAAATACAGGTGCCGGTCTTCACGGCTCAGATTAAGGGTCAGATCGAACGGCTCCCGAAGGTTCAGGGCGGTGATACGAGAGTGTCGCAGGGCCTGAATAAGGTTTTGATTTACGCCGAGGATGAGGCGAAGGCAATGGGCGACTCCTATGTCAGCGTGGAGCACCTGTTCCTTTCGGTTCTGAAGTATGCGGAGCGTGAGACGGCAGCAATCCTGAATGAGTTCCGGATTACGAGAGAGCGCTTCTTACAGGCGCTTGCAACGGTCCGCGGGAACCAGCAGGTGAATACCGACAATCCCGAAGCAACCTATGATACGCTTGAGAAGTACGGCTACGACCTTGTGGAGCGTGCCCGTGCGCAGAAGCTGGACCCAGTCATCGGACGTGATGCGGAGATTCGAAACGTCATCCGGATTCTTTCCCGTAAGACGAAGAACAACCCTGTCCTGATCGGGGAACCCGGTGTCGGCAAGACCGCTGTTGTGGAAGGGCTTGCACAGCGTATTGTAAACGGCGATGTGCCTGAGGGACTGAGAGACAAGGTGTTATTTTCCCTCGATATGAGTGCATTGGTTGCCGGCGCGAAATACCGCGGTGAGTTCGAGGAACGGTTGAAGGCCGTTTTGGAGGAAGTCAGAAAGAGCGACGGCAGAATCATTCTGTTCATCGATGAACTGCATACCATTGTCGGCGCAGGCAAGACCGACGGCGCAATGGATGCCGGCAATATGTTAAAGCCGATGCTCGCAAGAGGTGAGTTGCACTGCATCGGTGCGACGACGCTTAACGAGTACCGTCAGTATGTGGAGAAGGATGCGGCTCTCGAGCGTCGTTTCCAGCCCGTTTTGGTGGATGAGCCGACGGTCGAGGATACAATCTCGATTCTGCGTGGCCTGAAAGAACGTTATGAAGTATTCCACGGTGTGAAGATTTCCGACAGCGCGCTTGTCAGTGCCGCGGTTTTGAGCCACCGTTACATTTCCGACAGATTCCTTCCTGATAAGGCAATTGACCTTGTGGACGAAGCCTGCGCTCTGATTAAGACCGAGCTTGACTCCATGCCGACCGAAATGGACGACATGCGCCGTTCCCTGATGCAGATGGAGATTGAGGCAGCGGCTCTTCGTAAGGAAGAGGACGCGGGCTCCAAGGAGCGTCTTGCGGCACTTGAGAAGGAACTGCAGGAGACGAAGGAAGAGTTTGCCATCAAGAAGGCACAGTGGGATTCCGAGAAGGCGGCCATCGAGAAGATCCGCCGCATCAAGGAGGAACAGGAAGAAGTTGCCAAGCAGATCAGCGACGCCGAGAGACATTACAATCTCGATAAGGCGGCTGAGTTGAAGTACGGCAGACTGCCGAAGCTCGCAAAGGAGCTTGAGGAGGCAGAGGCTGCAACCAAGGGCAGAGAGGACGCGCTTGTTCACGAGACCGTGGACGAGGACGAAATCGCCAAGATCGTGTCCCGTTGGACGGGCATTCCGGTATCGAAGCTGACAGAGGGCGAGAAGCAGAAGACGTTACGTCTCGGTGAGCTTTTACATCGCCGTGTCATCGGTCAGGACGAGGCCGTGACCAAGGTGACGGAGGCTATCCTTCGCTCGAAAGCGGGCATCAAGGATCCCGGCAAGCCCATCGGTTCGTTCCTGTTTTTAGGTCCGACCGGTGTCGGTAAGACCGAGCTTGCAAAAGCTCTGGCAGAGGCACTTTTCGATGACGAGCAGAACATGGTTCGTATCGATATGAGTGAATATATGGAGAAGCACAGCGTTGCGAGACTGATCGGAGCGCCTCCCGGATATGTCGGTTACGACGAGGGCGGTCAGCTGACGGAAGCCGTCAGAAGAAAGCCTTATTCCGTCGTGCTGTTCGATGAGGTTGAGAAGGCTCATCCGGATGTCTTTAATGTTTTGCTTCAGGTTTTGGATGACGGCCGCATTACGGATTCGAAGGGTCGTACCGTGGACTTCAAGAACACGATTCTGATCATGACCTCGAACCTCGGCGCGGAGTACCTTCTTGAAGGAATCCGTCCGGACGGCACGATTGCGCCGGAAAGCGAGAAGGCTGTCAGGGAAGAGCTTCGGCTGCATTTCAGACCGGAGTTTCTGAACCGGTTGGATGAGACGATTCTGTTCCGTCCTCTTACAAAGGACAATGTGAACGGAATCATCGATCTGCTCTTAAAAGAACTCAACGAACGCTTGCATGAACGCCGGATTTCGGTTAAACTGACTCCGGAAGCGAGAGAGTATGCGGTGAATGCCGCTTATGATCCCGTATTCGGAGCACGTCCTCTGAAACGGTACCTGCAGCAGCACGTGGAGACGCTGAGCGCGAAGATGATTCTGGCGGACGAAATCCGTCCGGGTCAGACCATCGTCTTAGACGTGAAGGACGGAGAGTTCACGGCGAGAGCAGAAGCATAAACTTTATCTAAGGAGCACGGAAGATGATTACACCGAACATGCACTATTGCGATTTGAAGGATTCCTATCTGTTCTTCAACATTGCCAAGAAGACCAAAGCATACCTTGAGGAGCATCCCGGAACCCATCTGTATCGCATGGGCATCGGCGATGTTTCCCTGCCCCTTTGTGATGCGGTAATCAAAGCGCTTCACGAAGCGGTAGACGACCAGGCAAGTCCCGAGCGGTTCCACGGCTACATGCCCGAACCCGGTGCGCCTTTCCTTCGTACGACGATTGCGGAGTACTACAGAAAGCGCGGCATCGACCTTGCTGACGATGAGGTATTCGTTTCGAGCGGCGCCAGTGATGAGCTCGGTGATATCTTAGACTTGTTTGACCGCGGCGGAAGCTCTTTGGTCATTGAACCTGCGTATCCGGCGTATGTGGATGCCAATGTCATGGCAGGACGGAAGGTTGTTCATCTTGCAAGCGGCAAGGAGAACGGTTTCCTTCCCGACCCGAGTGACGATGCCAAGGCAGACCTTCTTTACATCTGTTCCCCGAACAACCCGACGGGAGCGGTATTCAACCGCGAGCAGCTGAAGAGATGGGTTGATTTTGCAAACGAGAACGGTTCCGTCATTTTGTTTGATGCGGCTTACGAGGCTTTCATAGAGGAAGACCATCTGCCGAGAAGCATCATGGAAATCGAAGGCGCTAAGAAATGTGCAATTGAAATCTGCTCATTTTCCAAAACGGCAGGCTTTACCGGCACCAGACTCGGCTACACGATCATCCCGAAGGACCTTGTCCGCAACGGCATGTGCTTCAATGATATGTGGGTCAGAAACCGCACGACCAAGACGAACGGTGTCAGCTACATCATCCAGAAGGGCGGCGCTGCCGTCTTCACGGAAGAGGGTCAGAAGCAGATCCGCGCCAACATCCGTTTCTACAAGGAAAATGCCAAGATTCTGACCGATGCGCTTGACAGCCTCGGCATCTGGTACACCGGCGGCAAGAACGCTCCGTACATTTGGATGAAGTGTCCGAACGGCATGGGCAGCTGGGAATTCTTCGATTACCTGCTTCACGAGATCCAGGTCGTCGGAACCCCCGGCGAAGGCTTCGGAGCCTGCGGTGAGGGCTTCTTCCGGTTCTCGACCTTCGGCAATCGTGAAGATACCATCGAAGCAGCAAAGAGACTGAAGAAACTGTTGGGATAATAGGAAAATGATAAGAGACCTCCGGGATTGCCGGAGGTCTTTTTTGTGAGAACGGACATCGAGCAGGAGGAAAAACTTCCTCCTGCTCGATTTGTGGCGGTAAAAATTTTTATTGTCAGTGTTGCGGGAAACTGCTCATCCACTCGTTAACGAGCTGCTCGGCACATTCCGCGTCAGCCTCGGTGTAAGGAACGGACATCAGATAAGACACACCGTTTTCCTGCCAATATACTTCGGTCATCATTTCCCAGCCCGGATCAAAGGATTCATTCTTCTGCCTAACGACCGTGAAGGTACGTCCGTTAACGGTTACTTCCTCGGTTGAATAAGCGGTCTGGGACGGGTACATGTCAACACGGATGACAGAACTGTCTGCCGGAAGAGCATCCGTGCGGATGGTTGCGCCTACGGTGAAATGCAGTTCGGAAACGCCCGTGTACTTCTGCGTCGTCTGTAAAAGGATATGTCCCGGAACATACTGATCCGATCCGTCAGGCTTCGTGCCGAGTACTTCCGTATGGATCGATTCATAGCTGTAATTCAGCCTCGGGAAAAACATCTTTGCATATCCGATGTAGGAGAGCGCCTCATCAACAGAGTTAAAACGTCTTATAACGGTTTCCGGCATAATGCTGTCTGTAGGGGAAGCATTTGCGACACGTTCCGGAATCTCATCCATCGCGGCAAGAACGCTGCCCTTAATATCCGAAACGCTCACCCGCGTGTCCTCATCGGTCTCGTAACGGAAGGTGTTATATTCTTTTCCGTCAACCTTTTCTTTTTCGTTCTTCAGGGTGCCGCCACGCAGAAGAGGCGCAGCAAGTGCGGTTCCGCCGATCAGTAAAACAGCGGCTGCAGCCAGTAGGAAGACTTTGCGTCCTTTGCGCATTCCGCCCCGCGATTCGGTCGCCGCGAACCGGGTTTCCGAAGCAGAGTCGATTGCTTCCGTCCCGGCAAATACCGAATCATTCAGCTGTCCGATGGCATCTATCAACTGTTTTTTGTTCATACCGAAAATCCCTCCTTCTTTAAGTAAGACCTGAGCTTCTTTCGCAGCCGGAATAAAATGGTCTTGGCCTTCGACTCGCTCATTCCGCATGAGAAAGCAGCTTCTTTGAGAGATTGAAAGGAAAAGTATCGGGCAAGGAACAGCTTGCGGACATTCGTTGGCTGCTTCAGCAAAAATGAGCCGATTGCTTCGCGAAGAAGAGAAGAATCCAACGCTTCCTCAGGCGAAGCCTCCGGAGAAACAACCTCGTCAAGCTCCTCGATGGAAAATGTGAATTCTTCCGACCGGCGCTTCTCACTTGTGTTATAGCGCACACGGTCGATTGCCTTAGCACGGACAATCTTTGCCAGATATAAGGACAGGTGCTCCGGGCGGTTTGCGGGGATGGACTCCCAGGCGGCCAGATATGTGTCGTTCACGCATTCTTCTGCATCCTGCTCGTTCCCGAGAATCTGCATCGCCGTTTTCATCAGATACCGGTGATATTTCTCCTGGGTCTGCCGGATGGCACCTTCGTCCTGTTTTCGATACAATTCTATGATTTCCGAGTCTGTCATAGGATACCTCCCGTTTGTTCTCTCACCCAACAAGTCGAAAGAACAAACCGCCTGGTTGCAAAAACTTTTACATACCGTGACAATATTTCGCGTATAACCGGCAACCTTCCGTTACAGTACAAACTATTCTGTTGCCGGGAAATTGCAACCTACCTGCAAGTATAACTGGTTACATCCCGATACCCTGCAAACGAATCGCTTACGATGCTCCGCCAAGGGCCTGAAAGCACCTATGTACCTGTTCCGGTTGCATCGTCAGTAACCATAAACTGCAGCCCCGATACAATTTACTCCGGTTGCATCGGGTAATTCAAGGAAAGCAGCCGCGCCAAGAGGCGGCCCTGAGAAGGATTGTTCTCCTTCTTCAGGGCCGCCTGCTTAGGCAGGCTGCTTCTATTAATCTCTGTATCTCCGATGCAACCGTCCGTCACAGGTCCCTGGGGCTGCATCCCTGTACCCTGTCGATGCAACCGTAAAACTGTACCTACAAAGTCGCTTTCTGTCCTTTTGCTGCACGTTTCCGGTTGCGGATTTTCTTGGCATGGTAGGTCTTGCCGTCAAAGGTAAATTCCTCTGCGTTCTGATCAAGCGACGTGCCGAAAATGACATGGTCGTTCTTGTCAAGAGAAATGCCCTTAACACCCTTACTGGTCTTCTTGAGCTCGGGCACCTCGTCAAGCGGGAAACCGAGAGAAAGCTTCTTCTCGGTCATCAAAATGACCTTCTGGTGTCCGGAGGTCACTTCCTTGGCGGTCATGGCGCGGAGGCCGACAATGAGGTCGTTGTCCTCGAGCTTCGTCGTATTTACCACGGCACGGTTCGTGTCGAACTCGATGCCGGAAACCTGCTTCACAAGGCCGTTTCTGGTGACGAAGAGGAGCATCGAATTGAACAGGTCCTCAAAGGCGATGAACAAAACGGCATCTTCCGAGCCGATCTTGGTGAGCGTCTGGTAGAGGGTACCCTTATCACGGACCTTGGCACGCGGAATCTGGGAAACCTTGAGCTGGTACATGTTGCCCTGCGCGGTGAAGATGCACAGGCGGTCGTTCGAGCGGATCGGGCAGATGTGCGTGAATTCGGCAAGTGTTTCCGGGGCGGCCTTCTGGTAGGAGGGCGTGTCGACGGATTTCATGTAGCCGAACCGGTCGATGAGAAGCATCAGATCCTCAATCTTTTCTTCGACGACATATGCCTTTGTCGCTTCGGTCGTGATGACGGTCTTGCGCTCGGTGAAGAAGCGGGTGCGGAACTCGAGAAGCTGTTCCTCGATGACCTTGTATAGTTCGCTCTTGCGGCCGAGAATCCTGTTGTAGCGCTTGATGTTCTTCTGGAGCTCGTCGTCCTCCTGCTGCAGCTTGAGAAGTTCGAGACCGACCAGTTTAGAAAGCTGCATCGCGAGAATCGCATCGGCCTGACGTTCCGTGAAATCAAACTGCTTGGCGGCCTTTTTGGCTTCCTCAGTCTTGAAGCGGATATCGTCGATGATGCCGTGCATCAGGCATTCGCGGGCTTGGCGGAGATCTTTCGAGCCGCGGAGCACTTCGATGATGAAATCGATGACATCAACGGCGCGAATCAAACCGTCCACAACCTCGAGACGCTTTGTCGCACGGTCCAGGAGATACTGATATTCCTTTGTATAAAGCTCATCCTGGAAGTCGATGAATTCCTGGAGAAGACGCTTGAGCGGGAAGGTACCGGGCTGGCCGTCCTTGACCGCGATGAAGTTTACACCGTACGTATCCTCGAGAGAGGTTTTCTTATATAAGCCGTTCAAAAGGTTCTCGGGGTCGCGGTCCTTCTTGACCTCGATGACAATGCGGAGACCTTCCTTGGAGGACTCGTCCCTGACGTCCGCGATTTCTTCAAAGGTCTTATTTCGGACGGCGTCCGCGAGCTCCTCGACAAGCTTGGTCTTGTTGCCTGCAGCCGTGTACGGAATCTCGGTGATGACGATGTTCTTCTTGCCGTATTCGCCGTTCTCGATTTCGGCTTTGGCGCGGATGCGGACTTTGCCTTCGCCGGTTTCATACATCTGCAAAAGCTCGTCGCCGTTGACAATTGTGCCGCCGGTCGGGAAGTCCGGCCCGGGGATGAGCTGCATCAGGTCCTCAGTCGTGATATACGGGTCATGCATGACCGCAATCGCGCCGTCGATGACTTCAACCGGATTGTGCGGCGGAATGCTCGTTGCCATGCCGACTGCGATACCGGTCGTGCCGTTGATCAAAAGGTTCGGGAGCATGGCCGGCAGAACGGTCGGCTCCTTTTCGTTCTCATCAAAGTTCGGGACAAATTCGACGAGTCCCTGATCCAGGTGATCGAGCATCGTCATGGCGCCTTCCGAGAGTCTTGCCTCGGTGTAACGCATGGCAGCAGCGCCGTCACCGTCAATTGAACCGAAGTTGCCGTGGCCGTCCACAAGCGGGATGGCGAGAGAGTAGTCCTCGGTCATATGCACGAGTGCTTCGTAAATCGAAGAGTCTCCGTGCGGGTGGTATTTACCCATGGTATCGCCGACGATACGGGCGCTCTTACGGTGCGGCTTCTTCGGGTCAAGCCCGAGTTCCTTCATGGCATAAAGGATACGCCGCTGCACCGGTTTTAAGCCGTCCCTCACATCCGGAATGGCACGGGCGATGATGACGCTCATCGCATAGTCACGGAAGGAGGTTTTCATTTCTTCCGCAAAATCCAGCTGGATTACGGATTCTTTTTCGGTATTCAAAACTTATTGCCTCCTGTCAGGTGATATCCAGATTCGCGTACTTGGCTTCGTCAATGATGAACTGTCTTCTCGGGACAACGTTGCTGCCCATCAGAAGACTGGTGACCTCGTCGGCCTCCACGGTGTCGCCGATGGAAACCTGCGCAATCACGCGCTGCGCGGGGTCAAGCGTTGTCTCCCAAAGTTGGTGGGCATCCATTTCACCGAGACCCTTATAGCGCTGCAGGGAATGAATCTTACCCTTGCTTTCCTCGATCTCGCGGCGCTTTTTGTCGAGCTCGAAGTCGTTCATCAGATACATGCTTTCCTTCTTCGCGCCCTTCTTGCCGGGAACCTCGTATTCAATCTTGTAAAGCGGCGGAAGACCGCGGTACACCTTGCCCTCCAAAATCAGCTCCGGCATGAAGCGGTAGAAAAATGTGAGGAGAAGCGTACTGATATGCGCGCCGTCGACATCGGCATCGGTCAGGATGATGATCTTGTCGTAACGGAGCTTGTTGATATCGAATTCCTCGCTGATGCCGCAGCCGAAGGCGGAGATCATCGAGCGGATTTCGTTGTTCTGCAAAATCTTTTCGAGCGTTGCTTTTTCAACGTTCAGAATCTTACCGCGGAGCGGAAGCACGGCCTGCGTCTTACGGTCGCGGGCGTTCTTTACGGTGCCGCCTGCGGAATCACCCTCGACGATGTAGATCTCGCACTCGGCGGGCTTCTTCGAGGAACATGCGGCAAGCTTGCTCTTGGTGTCGAAGTCGTTCAGCTGCTTCAAAACGGCGGAGCGTGCCTTGTCGCTTGCCTGACGGGCTTTGCAGGAACGCGCGGTGTTATCGAGAATCGCGCGGAGCACTTCGACATTCTTATCAAAGTATCTGGTCACCTCCGCGGCAAATACTTCGTCAACTGCCGTCTTCGCGTCGGTATTGCCGAGCTTCGTCTTCGTCTGGCCCTCAAACTGCGGGTCGGGATGCTTGATCGAAACGATGGCGACGAGTCCGTTCCGGACATCCTTGCCGTCGTAGTTTTCGTCCTTATCCTTAAGGTAACCGAGCTCTCTTGCGTAGGAGTTCAGCACACGGGTGAGCGCGGTCTTGAAACCGGTCACGAGCGTACCGCCGTCCACGACGTTGATGCGGTTACAGTATGCATTAATCTGTTCGGAATAATCGTTGATGTACTGCAGGGCAACCTCAACCTCAATGTCGCCCTTGCTGCCCTCGATGTAAATCGGCTCGGCGTGAAGCGGCGTTGCCTCGCGGTTGATGTAGGAGATGAAGCTCTTGATGCCGTGCTCCTCATAGTAGACGCGCTCGTCGCCGGTCTTTTCGTCGCGGAAGCGGAGCGTCAGGCCCTTGTTGAGGAAGGCGATTTCCTTGAGCCTCTTGCAGATGGTCTCGGGGCTGAACTTGATTGTTTCGAAGATTTCGGGGTCGGGATAGAAGGTGACCTTCGTTCCGGTGTCGCTCTTCTTACACGTTCCGATGACCGGAAGCAGTCCGTTCTCAAGCTTCGTGACCGGATGCCCGCCCTTTTCATAGGAATCGAGATAAATGTTACCGTTCCTCTTGATTTCAACCATCATCTTCGAGGAGAGCGCATTCACGACGGAAGCGCCTACACCGTGCAGACCGCCGGAAACTTTGTATACGGTATTGCCGAACTTGCCGCCCGCGTGAAGAATCGTATAAACGACACGCGCGGTCGGAATCTTCTTGGTCGGATGAATGTCAACCGGAACGCCGCGGCCGTTGTCGATGATCGTAATGCCGCCGTCCTTTTGTAAGATAATCTGAACCTCGTTGCAATATCCCGCCAGATGCTCGTCGATGCCGTTGTCGAGAATCTCCCAGATGAGGTGGTGAAGTCCCTTCGTACCGGTTGAACCGATATACATGCCGGGACGTTTCCGAACCGCCTCAAGACCCTCCAGAACAACGATTTGACTGCCGTCGTATTCAGCCATAACAGAACCTTCCTTACCAGAATTGTCAGACACTAGCGATTGTGCCCATACCAATAAAAATATACCATATTTAGCAAGTGTTTGCAAGCAAAAGATGGCAAAATCGAAAATTTGTTCGTATTTTCCAAAGCAAATGACATGAATCGTCCGAATATGGGAAAATATGCTCCATTTACGGAATTCGCTTTTCCGTTGTAAAATCAACTTAAGATGGGAGGAAAGGGGTTAATTTCTCTGAAAAATGTGTTGCAAACGGGGTGGCATCGTGTTATAATGACGAAGATTTTTGCAGAAAGGAGAGTAACATGAGCAAGAAACCGTTTGTAACCAAACAGCAGATTGAAGAGATTGTAAAGACGTATCCTACGCCTTTCCATATCTATGACGAAGCTGCGATCAGACGCAATGCACGCGAACTTCAGGCTGCATTCGCCTGGAATAAAGGTTATAAGGAGTTTTTTGCGGTTAAGGCTACTCCCAATCCGTATATTTTGAAAATCATGCGGGAAGAAGGCTGCGGTGCAGACTGCTCTTCCTATACGGAACTCTGCCTTGCCGACGCGGCGGGAATGAAGGCAGGAGATATTATGTTCTCCTCCAACGAAACGCCCCGCGGAGAGTTTACCAAGGCACGTGAATTGGGTGCATATATCAACCTTGACGATGTTACGCATATTCCTTTCCTGCAGGAGGAGTGCGGCATTCCGGAGACCGTTTGCATGCGGTACAACCCCGGCGGAATCTATGAGCTCGGAAACGGCATCATGGACAACCCCGGCGACGCCAAATACGGCTGCACGAAGGAGCAGCTGATCGCGGCTTTTGGCGAGTTGAAAGCTCTCGGAGTAAAGCATTTCGGTGTGCATTCGTTCCTCGTAAGCAATACGACGGCGGAGAACTATTATCCGACTCTGGCTCGGACTCTGTTCACGCTCACAGTGGAGCTTAACAAGGCTACCGGTGCGCATATCGCTTTTGTGAATCTTTCAGGCGGAATCGGCATCCCGTACCGTCCGGACCAGTCAGCCGTTGACATTGCGGCAGTCGGTCGCGGCGTGAAGGAAGCATTTGACGAGATTCTTGTGCCTGCAGGTATGGGTGATGTTGCCATCTATACCGAGCTGGGCCGTTATATGCTTGCGCCTTACGGCGGGCTTGTTGTCCGGGCGATTCATGAGAAGCACATTTACAAAGAGTACATCGGCGTGGACGCCTGCGCCGTCAACCTGATGCGGCCTGCAATGTACGGGGCGTATCATCACATCACGGTTTTGGGGAAGGAGAATGAGCCGTGTGATCACACTTATGATGTGGTAGGTTCCCTTTGCGAAAACAATGATAAGTTTGCGATTGACCGCAAACTGCCGAAGATCGATATCGGCGATTACCTGTTCATACATGATACCGGTGCCCACGGCTTTGCCATGGGGTACAATTACAACGGTAAACTGAAATCTGCGGAGCTCCTGCTACGGCCGGACGGTTCCGTGAAAATGATCCGAAGAGCGGAAACGCCGGGGGATTACTTCGCAACCTTTGATTTCAGCGACATTATGAAAGGTCATTTCTGATTCGGTTTCGGCAAATGTGACGAAACCAACGTGAAATGGATCGGGCACGACGGTTTCCGTTGTGCCCTTTTTTATTGCTTTCAAAAAGGGAAGCAGGCCATCAGGTCTGCGAAGGGAAATCAAGCTTTAAAGGCTGCCTTACGGCAGAGAAATGAGGATAACAATGAGTAACAAAAAACGGGAGATTTCGGATAAGACGAACAAGAATTCCGGAAAGCTTCCGCAGGAAATCGAAGCGGAACTGAGAAGCCGCGGCATCACGGAAGCAGATATCCATGTATGTGTCCGCACGGACATGGACCTGAACTGTGATTTCACGCCCGGCTGGCTGATTCTTTTAAAGAATAAGCATCTGATTTCGGCAACGGCCGATCCGCTTTCCGGAGAAATACACTTTTTTAAGGGAATGGAGACCCGTGCAACGAGAACGGTTTCGAAGGACCGGAAGTGGAACTTCACCGAATTCGATGTCTCCGATTTGAAAAATGCATACGTGGAGCGTTCCGTCAGCGGCGGATTCCTGATCCTTGTGCATAAGGACAAAGAGGACCCCGAGGCGGAAGGTCTTGCAGAAACTGCGGCAGCGGTTTCGAACCACTGCATGTCGAGTGCCACGAAGATCGAGCGCCTTTGCGAGAAGCTTGCTGAGGACAAGGAAATCGACGAGGAGTCGATTGAGGACGACGAAGAAGAGGAATTCTGCCCGGTTTGCGGCATGATGTATCCGGACGCCGACCGTAAGGTCTGCCCGAAGTGCATGAACAAGAAGTCCATTTTCCGCCGCACCATCGGCTACCTGAAGCCTTACAAATGGCGGATTGCCGTCATGTTCTGCTGCTATCTGATCACTGCGGGTTTGAACATCGTATGGCCTTATCTGAACGGCGTTGTTCTGTACAAGAAGGTGCTCGAGAAGAACGACAGGTTCCTTGCCTTTCTTTCGATTGAAGGCAACCGCTTTGCGGTAATCCTTCTGCTTCTGGTGCTGACGATGGTCATGACCAAGCTGACCATGCAGCTTGTCGGCATCATCCAGGGACGCATGACCGCAAAGATTGTTCCGAGAGTCGTAAGAACAATGCGAAACGACGTGTTCGGCGCAATGGGAAAGCTCTCGATCAACTTTTTCACAAGCAAGCAGACCGGTTCTCTGATGACCCGTGTCATGTCCGACTCGGACGAGGTTTCCGGGTTCTTCATCGACGGACTGCCGTACTTTCTGATTAACGTTTTCTCCATCATCGCGATGGCAGTTGTCATGTTCAAACTGAGCTGGCCGCTTGCCATTGTCGCTTTGATGTTCATGCCGGCGGCGTTCATCGTCAGCTGGAAGATGCTCCCGAGACTGTGGCACCGTTACGGCCGCAGACACCGCGCAACGAGATCGCTGAACTCGAAGGTTCACGATAACTTAAGCGGCGCGCGTGTCGTAAAGGCTTTCGGTCAGGAAGGCAGCGAAGTAAAGCGTTTTGACAAGAGTAACGAAAAGGTCAGAAGCGCCGACCTCGCGGTTATGAACTACGACAACAAATTCTCCGCGCTTTATTCGGCAGCCGAGAACCTCGCATCGCTGATGGTTTACATCGTCGGCGCATACCTGATTCTCATCCAGAAGCGGTTCGACTATGCGGTGCTCATCACATTTGCCGGATATGTCGGCCAGCTGACCGGTCCGATGGACTTCATGTCCTTCTTCTTCCGCTGGTTCACGAACTGCATGAACAGCGCGCAGCGTATGTTTGAAATCATCGATGCCGTTCCCGAGATTCAGGAAAAGGAGAACGCTGTTTCTCCCGAAACCATCGAAGGCACGATTGAGATGAAGGATGTCACGTTCGGCTACGAGAAGAACAAGCCGGTACTGAAACATATCAACATGAAGGTCGAGGGCGGTCACATGCTCGGCATCGTCGGACGTTCCGGCGCGGGCAAGACGACCATCGTCAACCTGATTTCGAGACTTTATGACCCGCAGGAGGGTACGGTCAGCCTGGACGGCATCGACCTGAAGGACCTTTCCTTCAAATCCCTTCGCGGAAACGTGGCAATGGTATCGCAGGAGACCTACATGTTCATGGGAACCGTTGCCGAGAACATTGCCTATGCGAAGAAGGACGCAAGCCGTGCGGAAATCATCCGTGCAGCCGTGCTTGCGAGTGCGCATGACTTCATCTGCCGCATGCCGGACGGATACGACACAATCATCGGGTCGTCGGGCCGTGAGCTTTCGGGCGGTGAAAGACAGCGTATTTCGATTGCGCGTGCCATCCTTGCAAATCCGAAGATTCTGATTCTTGACGAGGCAACCGCAGCCGTGGATACCGAAACCGAGCAGGCGATTCAGCAGTCCATCAACATGCTGATCAAGGGACGTACGACGATTTCAATCGCCCACCGTCTGTCGACGCTTCGTGACGCGGATACGCTGATTGTCATTGACGAAGGTAAGATTGTCGAGGAAGGAACGCACGAAGAGCTTCTCGCGAAGAAGGGCGTTTATTACAAGCTGAAGGAACTCCAGACCAAGGCGCTTGCGCTGAAGGGAATCGAGTAATCAAAAGCTGATTAAAGCGGTGCTTCGGCACCGGGACAGGAGAACAAAATGGGTTTTAAGAATTTTGAAGGAGCCGATGAAGAGTTCAATCTCGAGCAGATGGAAGCCGAGACCGACGCCATGCTTCGTCTTCGCTATCTGAATGCGGAAAATGCGACGTTTGCCCGCACGCCCGGCGGCTTTGTCTCTTTGGACATCGTCGGGGAGGCGGATGCCGTGTCGCCGGAGCATTACGACCGCGTGCGCGTCGTGAGAAGCTTCCCGTTCACCGCTCCGAATACATACATTTCCATCCGCACGACGGAGGAGAAGAGCAAGGAAATCGGCATCATCAAGGACATCACGAAGGATGTTTCGAAGGAGACGAGAAAGATGCTCGAGGAGCAGATGAATCTCCGCTATTTCACGCCGGTTATCACGAAAATCAACGACATTAAGGAAGAGTACGGTCACGCTTACTGGGACGTTGTGACGACCGAGGGACCGTGCAAATTTGTCATCTACATGAATTCGAGCTCGGTTGTAAGCCTGAGCGACGTCAGACTGATGATTTCCGACCTCGACGGCAACCGCTTCGAGATTCCGGATTACACAAAGCTGACTGCGGGAGAACTGAAAAAGCTCGACCTGTTCCTGTAATGATGACAAAGGCATGACGGGGTCATGCCGAACCGGAAAGGAAGAAACCATGAACTTAAATTTTGAACTGCCGGCGGCGCAAAGAAGCGCCTTTAAGCCGGCGGACGGAGAGGAAATCCGGTACTGTTCGCCCTGCGACATCGGGACTGACGGAAAGCTTACGCACGACCGCTACCTTGTCGTGACCGACACGAGACTGCTCGTGATTTCGGGAACGACGGTGGAGACGGAGCTGCAGCTTTCCGACATCACGTACCTCAAGTGCGATCCGCTTGTGAACAACGGACTGCTTGTTGCGAAGACCGTGCAGAATCCCGAGGAGCACATCCTTGCGAGATTCACGATGAAGCACGTGAGCCGCGTCGCATTTGTCGCAAAGGGTGCGCTGCTCCTTCGGGACGGCATCAAAAAGCAGGTAATCAGCCGGGAATACGACAAGACCTGTCCAATCTGCGGACGGGCGCTTCGCGGCACGAGAGAGTGCCCGAAATGCAGTCACAAGCCTTCCGTCCTTTGGAAGTTTTTCAAGCTCTGCGGAGCTTATAAGCTGTGGCTTTTCATCATCGCCCTTTTGATGGTCGGTGTTGCCGCAGTGCAGCTTCTGGTACCGAAGATTCAGCAGGTTTTCATTGACGATTACCTGAAGCCGGGCCGCGGCGGATGGGCGGAAATCGGTGTCTACGCCGTCATCATGATCGGTGTCACGGCCGTCACGATTCTGCTGCACGTGCTTCGTTACTGGATGTGTATTTCGATGGGAACGAAGATGAGCATGGACCTTCGTGCCATGCTCTATAAAAAGATTCAGATGCTGTCGCTTTCGTTCATTCAGGACCGCCGTCCGGGCGAGCTGATGAACCGTATTGTGGACGATACGAGACAGGTCAGAAGATTCATGGAGGAAGCGTTCGCCGGAATGTTCTCCTGCCTGATTTCGATGGTTTCCGTTGTCATTGTCATGATGACGATGGACTGGAAGCTGACGCTGATGTCGGTCATCTTCGTGCCGATTGCCCTGGGCATTTCGGTATCGTTCTGGAGAAACATTCACAGACGGTTCCATATGCAGTGGCACCGCTTCGACAAGACGAACAGCGGCCTGCAGGACATCCTGTCGGGCATGCGTGTCGTGAAGTCGTTCGGCACCGAGGAGCAGGAGACCGAGAACTTCAAAAAGCTCACCGGCGAGTTCGCCAAGATTCAGGAGCGTAACGAGGTTTTCTGGGCTTCGCTGTTCCCGCTGATTTCGTTCGTCATGGGTCTCGGCGTATACGTTGTCACCTATTTCGGCGGTCTCGGCGTACTGGAGGACCGCTTCACGGTCGGCCAGCTCCAGCAGTTCATCAACTACACCTGGATGCTGTACGGACCGCTCGGCTGGATGACCTTCCTGCCGCGTATGATTACGCAGCTGATGACAAGCCTTGAGCGTATTTACGACGTCATGGACGAGGAGCCTTTAATCAGGGATCGGGAAAATGCCAAGGATATCGACCTGAAGGGCGAAGTGGAATTCAAGGACGTTACATTCGGTTACCGTTCTTACGAGCCGGTGCTTGAGAAGATCAACCTGAAGGTGAAGCCGGGCGAGATGATCGGTCTGGTCGGCGCGTCCGGTACCGGAAAGAGCACGCTCATCAACCTGATCATGCGACTTTACGAGGTGGACGACGGACACCTTCTGATTGACGGAACGGACATCAACGATCTGCAGATTGAAAAATACCACTCGCAGATCGGCGTGGTTCTGCAGGAGAACTTCCTCTTTGCAGGCACCATTTACAACAACCTGAAATTTGCCAAGCCCGATGCGACCGAGGAGGAGATCATCATGGCGGCCAAGATGGCCAATGCGCATGATTTCATCGTGAAGACGCCGGACGGCTACAACACATACGTCGGCGAGCACGGCTACAGCCTTTCGGGCGGCGAGCGCCAACGTCTGGCAATCGCAAGAGCCATTCTCAACAAGCCGAGGCTTCTCATTCTCGATGAGGCGACTTCCGCCCTCGATACCGAGAGCGAGTACCTGATTCAGAAGGCGCTTGAGCGGCTTACGGCAAATTGCACCACATTTGCCATCGCACACCGTCTTTCGACGCTGAAGGATGCAGACCGTCTTGTTGTCATTGACGGACACCGCATTGCCGAGGTCGGAACGCACAATGAGCTGATGGAGCAAAAAGGAATTTACTACAAACTGGTTACCGCACAGCTGCAGATGCAGGCATTAAAGCCCGAAGCAGCCGGGGAGCAGGCGGCCGGTTAAACAGAAAGGAGCGGACCGTGGACAGACTTGAGGAAATGATTCCCTATCTCTTACATTGGTACCGTTATAACGCGAGGGTTCTTCCGTGGAGGGAGGACCCTTCTGCTTATCATGTCTGGATTTCGGAAATCATGCTGCAGCAGACAAGGGTGGAGGCCGTCCGGTCGTACTACCAGAGGTTCCTTGCGGAGCTTCCGGACATCCGGGCGCTTGCAGAATGCCCGGATGACAGGCTGATGAAGCTTTGGGAAGGACTCGGATACTATTCCCGCTGCAGAAACCTGAAGAAGGCGGCGCAGCTTGTCTGCGAGCAGTACGGCGGCGAACTGCCGGCCGATTACAAAAAGCTCCGCGAACTGCCGGGCATCGGGGATTACACGGCGGGTGCCGTTTCCTCGATTGCGTTCGGGCTTCCCGAGCCGGCCGTTGACGGCAACCTGCTGCGCGTCTGCGCGAGACTGACCGGAAGCCGGGAGGATATTCTGTCACCGGCGGTCAAGAAGAACCTGACCGAACGGCTCAGAGCCGTCATGCCCGAAAGAGAGTCCGGTGCGCTGAACCAGGCGCTGATGGATCTCGGCGCATGCATCTGCCTGCCGAACGGCACGCCGCACTGCGAGGACTGCCCGCTCATGCACCTTTGCGTGGCATTTTCCGAAGGCACGGTATCGGAGATCCCGGTGAGGGCCGCGAAGAAGGAGAGAAGGACCGAGAAGAGGACCGTTTTTCTGCTGTTTAGAGAGGGCAGGGTGCTGCTTCACAAAAGACCCGAAAAGGGACTTTTGGCAGGACTTTACGAGTTTCCGAACGTATCGGGCGCCCTCACGGCGAAGGCAGCAAAAGAGGCTTTGAAGGAGCTTCTTCCGATGCTTTCCCTTACGGACGGAAAGCTCAAAAAAGAAGAGGATGCCGTGCATATTTTCACGCACATCAAGTGGGAGATGAAGGCTTACCGCGGGACGGTTTCTGCGGAGGATTCCGCGCTTTCCGAGGACTATATCTGGGTCGATGAAAACGCATTTAAGGCCGAATGTTCCGTGCCTTCCGCCTTCGGAAAATGGGACGTCTTTTCGAAAAAGGGTTGAAGACGGGGCAAAGAACGGCTACAATAGGGGGAGCGTATAAGGAGGAGAAGAACCTTGCAGGAGTATTTTTCTGATTATCAGAGTCTTGCGCAGGAATACGAGAGACTCGCATCGAAGCGGAAGAATTCGAAGAAATGGTTTAAGTGGATTTCGCTGGCATTCATTCCGTTGGTTGCGGTACTGATGACAGGGACCATAGCAACGGATGCCGATGTGTTTTCGGCTTTGGGAGGGCTGACCCTTCTCGGTTACATGGCGTTTTGGGGACTCAGCATCCCGTATCTGCTTCTGACCAGAAACAAGGAAAGAAATAAGGAGATGGAGGCGTTTTACAAAAAGGCCGCTTATGAGGAGGCCGCGCCTTACATCGACGGTTTTTCTTTCGCGCCGCTCGGAGGTCTGTCCGAGGAAACGTTATACGGAAGCGGCCTCGTGAACGACGGAAGACCGGATGTTCGGAACTATTACAAAGACCCGCCGGTGCGGTCGCATCTGATCAACAAGGAATACATGACCGGCATCTGCAACGGAATCCGGTTTGAGAGGGCCAATGTGAATCTGTCGCCGGGCAGGGAAGTGTTCGAAGTGAACTGGATGGTATTTACCCTTCCCGAGAATACAATGACGGGGCTCACGTATATGTCGGGCCGGTTCATCGCCCGGAATGCCACGTCCGATTTTCCGGGGAAATCGCTCGGAAAAGCGAAGGACGGCGGGCTGTTCTTCCATATGGGCGGAGAAAAGCCGTCGGAGTACCATAAGCAGTGTCTGATGCGGCTTGCGGCCGCCATCGGAAGCGACTGCGAGTTGAGCCTGTTCGGCAACAAGCTGCATGTGCTTGTGCGCCGCGAGGGCTATATCAGCGACATTCCGCTGCATCTTTCGGAGCTCGGTGAGGACGAAATCAGACGTCAGCTGTCCGGTCGGATTGCCGAAATCACGGAGTGTGTGAAATCGATGCCTGAGGTGTTCCCGGAGGGCATCACGGAAACGAAAAAAAGAAAACCCGACACCGTAAGGATGCCGGGATGACGGGTACGGGCTGTAGGCTTCTACAGCCCGTATTTTTTCATGATGGAATCAATCTTGGAGCGGTTGCGGTCGATGTCCTGCACGTGCTCGGAAACACGGGTAAGGGACGATGCGCGCTCGCGGTCCTGCGCGATTCTTAAGCGCTTTTCTTCTTCGGAGGGCGGGAACCCGTCCGCTTTTCTTTTGGCGTATTCAAAGGCACGGATTGCGTCGTAGTAGCCGAGCTGAAGCCGGAACATTGCATTCTTTCCGTCGAAATCAAGCGTGCCCGAGAAGAGCGAGCCGATGTCTGAACTCGGCGAGATTTCGATGACCGAATCCGCACGGGAGAGCAGATACGGGTCGGACTCCTGATTCGGAGAACACTTGACGATAATCAGATCCGTGAGGCCGGTCTCGATGAGCGGGCGAATCGGCACGGGCTCGTAAAGACCGCCGTCCCTATACCAGCTGCCGTCAATCTCAACGGGAGCGTACACGAGCGGAATGGACGTCGAAGCAAGGAGCAGTTTCTTGATGTATTCGGGGGAATGTCCGTTGACCAGAAGGAATTCGCCTTCGCGGTCATAGCGGTCTTCCCGAAGACTGCTCACGGCCGAGCCGATCTGCGCGGGAATCTTGGAAGATTCCGGAGCATCGGTCTTCGTAACCGTGATGTAAGCGGGGACGGGACTTTGGGAGACCTTATTCAGGTCGACCTTTTCGTCCATCAGCTTGCTGAGTTCCTCACGGGAGCAGTAGCCGTCCGGTTCCATGTTTAAGAAGTGAATGGGCTTAATGCTGACCCAGGTTTCCTCCGCTGTCCGGTAATTGCCGTTTAGCAGCAAAACCGCGTTTAACGCGCCGACGGAGCTGCCGGAGATGCCTCTGATGTTCGCATCGATTCCGAGCTCATGGAGCGCTTTGAATACACCGACCTGATAGGAGCCTTTTCCTCCGCCTCCGGAAAGAACGAGGCCGTATTTTTTGTTGTTCATCGGTGGATATCCCCCCTTTTCCTGCGGCACAGGGTGCCTTTTTAGAAAGTCTATCACATTTTCCTTCGGAAGACAACGAAAAAGGTGGCAAATACAGGCAAATTCCTGCATTTCTTTAATTGTCATTTCGCGCGGTATATGGTATGATAATTATGTATGTGCTTTTTTCGGAGGTTGTAATGAGCAAAGTTTTCGATGTTGACAACAAATTCTTCTCCGCCCTCTCCAAGATCTGGGATCTCATGGTGGTGGATTTTCTTTGGATTATCACGCTTCCGGCCTTCATCGGACCGGCCTGCACGGCAATGTATTATGCCATTGTCAAGAACATTCGGAAGAGCAGAGGATATCCGTCCAAAACCTTCTTCCATTCGTTTAAACAGAACTTCAAACAGGCTGCCTTCATCGGCATCGGCCAGATCGTCATCGCGGCCGGCCTGATTTTCTCGTTCCTTGTGGCACAGGGAATGAACGAGAAGAGCTACATCGGCCAGGTTTATTACTGGCTTGTCATCATCCTGTCGGTGCTGTTCGTGATGGTCAGCATCTACGTTTATCCGGTTCTGTCGCGTTTCTCGATGAAAACCAAGGATATTCTGAAGTTGAGCCTTTATATGAGCTTCCGGCATTTTCCGACAACGCTTTTCGGTATGCTCGGACTGGTCGGAGTCGTATTGCTCGGGGACTACTTTCTGTTAAGCCCGATTGTATTGTTTGCCCCCGCCGTATATGTTCTGATTCTTTCGCTGCTGATGGAAAGAGTGCTTCGTGTTTACATGCCGAAGAAAGAGGATCAGGACGAAATTGAGCAGGAAGCCTGGTATTACGAGTAAATTTCCGAAAGGAGATCAGCTATGAACGAAACCTTGTACAAGTTGATGAATTGGCCCGAAATCGAGGCAGTCGTCTACTCGGAGCATGACAATCCGCATCAGGTACTCGGACCGAAGGTGACGGCCGACGGAATCCTGTTTGCCGCATTCGACCCGGATGCACAGGAGGCATTCGTCCTGACGGGACGCGATGCCGTGCCGATGGAGCGTGTGGATGAGGGCGGTTATTTCGCCGCGCTTCTTCCCGGAAAGAAGATTCCGAAGTACACGCTTAAGTTTGTCTATCCGCAGGGCGAGCGGACCTGCGAGGATGCATACCGCTTCGCACCGCAGATTTCCGAAGGAGACCTGCAGGCATTCCGTGCGGGCATCCACTACCGGATTTACGACGTGCTCGGCGCACATCCGATGACAGTCGACGGCGTTAGCGGCGTTTATTTTGCCGTTTGGGCACCGAACGTGCTCCGCATCAGCGTTGTAGGAGATTTCAACCACTGGGACGGCCGGCGCAATCCGATGCGCCGTCTCGGAGACAGCGGCGTATTCGAGCTGTTCCTCCCCGAAGCCAAGACCGGTGACATTTACAAGTACGAGCTGAAGGTGAAGGGCGGACTGACCTATTTGAAGGCCGACCCTTATGCGAACGCATCCGAGCTTCGTCCCGGAACGGCAAGCATCGTTGCCGATCTTCGGAAGTTCAAATGGACGGATGACGCTTATCTGAAGAATCTCGAAGGAAAGAACTTCAAGCAGCTGCCGATGAACATTTACGAGGTTCATCTCGGCTCCTGGAAGAAGCCTGCCGAAGAAAACGGAAGCTTTTACAATTACCGCGAGCTTGCTGTCATGATTGCGGATTACGTGAAGGAGATGGGCTACACGCACATTGAGCTCATGCCGGTCATGGAGCATCCGCTTGATGCTTCCTGGGGCTACCAGGTAACCGGTTACTACAGTGTGACCGCAAGATACGGAACGCCGGAGGATTTCCGGTATTTTATGAATTATATGCATGAGCAGGGCATCGGTGTCATCCTTGACTGGGTACCGGCTCATTTCCCGAGAGATACGTTCGGCCTTTCCAACTTCGACGGAACGTGCCTTTACGAGCACTGGGATCCGAGAAAGGGCGCGCATCCGCACTGGGGTACGCTGATCTTCAACTACGGACGTCCCGAGGTTTCGAACTTCTTAATTGCAAGCGCTCTGTTCTGGCTGTCTGAGTACCATGCGGACGGCATCCGGATGGACGCTGTTGCATCCATGCTTTATCTCGATTACGGCAAGAACGACGGCGAGTGGGTTGCCAACATGTACGGCGGCAACGAGAACCTCGAAGCCATCGAGCTTTTGAAGCATCTGAATTCCATCGTCGGCAAGAGACTTCCCGGAAGACTCATGATTGCGGAAGAGTCGACCGCATGGCCGAAGATTACCGGCGATTTGCAGGACGACGGCCTCGGCTTCGACTTCAAGTGGAACATGGGCTGGATGAACGACTTCACGATGTACATGCGGCAGGATCCGCTTTTCAGAAGAGGCTGCCACGGTTCGCTCACATTCAGCATGATTTACGCATACAGCGAGAACTTCATCCTTGTGTTCTCCCACGATGAGGTTGTACACGGCAAGGGCTCGATGCTCGGCAAGATGCCCGGCAGCTACGAGGAGAAATTCGCGAACCTCCGTGTTGCCTACGGCTTCATGATGACCCATCCGGGCAAGAAGCTTCTGTTCATGGGACAGGATATGGCACCGCTTTCGGAGTGGAGTGAGGAGAGAAGCCTTGAGTGGCACCTTCTGACCGACCGTGTCGAGGGCGATAAGGGCGGCACCTTAAATGCCAAGATTCACCGTATGATGAAGGATCTCTTCAAACTTTACCGCGATCATCCCGCCTTGTACGAGCTTGATCAGGATCCGGACGGTTTCGAGTGGATGAGCTGTCTCGACGCCGACCACAGCATCGTCACATTTGTCAGAAAGACCGAACGGCCCGAGGATACGCTTTTCGTCATCTGCAACTTCACGCCGGTCGTTTACGAGAAGCAGGCAGTCGGGGTTCCTTTCGAAGGAAAATACAAAGAAATCTTCAACAGTGACGCGGAAATCTACGGCGGTTCCGGTCATGTCAACACAAGAATGAAGCAGTCGAAGGCTGTCCGCGTGGACGGCAGAGACGATTCCGTTGTGGTAACGATTCCGCCGCTCGGATGCGCGATCTTCACCTGCACGCCTACCGGAACGGTCAGCACGGAAAAGTAATGAGGGATTATGGTACAGTTTATTGAAAAAATACAGGAAGGGGATATCAGCGGCGCCGCGGAAGTGATGTGGCCGCATCTGTTCCGGCTCATTGTAGCCTGCGTTATCTTCTTCATCGGACGGAAGATCATCCGCTGGGTCCGCAAAATCATCGTCAGCGCGGTGACACCGAGGCTCGAGCCGGCCATCGCCGGTTTTCTGCAGAGTGCCGCAGGCGTAATCCTGAACCTGGTTCTGGTCTTCGTCATTGTTGAATATCTCGGATTCTCAACGGCATCTTTGGTTACGGTGCTCGGTTCCGCGGGTCTCGCCATCGGCCTTGCTCTTCAGGGCAGCCTTTCAAACCTGGCGGGCGGCGTGCTTCTTTTGATTAACAAGCCGTTCTCCATCGGAGATTACATCGTGGTCGGAACAATGGAAGGCACTGTAAAGAACATCGGTGTCTGCTATACGAAGCTGAATACGCCGGACAACAGACTGGTAGTTCTGCCGAACGGCTCGCTCAGCAACTCGAATCTGATCAATGTTTCGGCGGAGCCGGAGCGAAGAGTGGATATGATCATCCCGATTTCCTACGAGGACGATATCCGCTCGGTACGCAACATGCTTGTTTCGTTTGCGGAACAGCAGGAGCTGATTCTCAAAAACAAACCGGTCGAAGTATACACGAAGGAATTCGGCGCGGACAGCATCAATCTGGTGTTCCGCTTCTGGGTTCGCAAGGAGAATTACTGGCCGTGTTTCTTTGATATGCAGGAGAAGATCCGGTACGGATTCATCGAGAACGGATTTACCATTCCGTTCCGACAGGTGGATGTGGCGATTAAGCAGCCTGCACCGGAAACCAATAAAGAGAAATAAGCGGATAGGAGTTTCATAATGGAACGATTGACGGACATTTTCGGAATAGACGTGTTTAACGAAACCGTGATGCGGGAGAGACTTCCCGAGGAAGCGTTTTTCGCGTGGAAGAAAGCTATGGAGGACGGAGAGCCCTTAGGCAGGGACGTTGCGGATGTGATTGCCGGAGCGATGAAGGAATGGGCCATCGAGCGCGGTGCAACCCATTACACGCACTGGTTCCAGCCGCTGACCGGCATTACTGCCGAGAAGCATGACTCCTTCATTACGCCTGCGCCGGGCGGAAAGGTTCTGATGGAATTTTCCGGCAAGGAGCTCATCAAGGGCGAGCCGGATGCTTCGTCGTTCCCGAGCGGCGGCCTTCGCGCCACGTTTGAGGCGAGAGGCTACACGGCATGGGACTGCACGTCTCCGGCATTCCTTCGGGAGGATGCAGCCGGTGTAACGCTCTGCATCCCGACGGCATTCTGTTCCTATACCGGCGAAGCGCTCGACATGAAAACCCCGCTGCTCCGTTCGATGGAAGCCGTCAGCAAACAGGCCGTAAGGATTGTGCACCTGTTCGGACAGAAGGAAGTTAAGAAGGTGGACTGCTCGGTAGGAGCAGAGCAGGAGTATTTCCTCGTTGATCACCGTTCGTATATGGAGCGTGAAGACCTGATCTTCACGGGCAGCACGCTTTTCGGAGCAAAGCCTCCAAAGGGACAGGAGATGGACGATCACTATTTCGGAAGTCTCAAGGAACGTGTCGCATCGTTCATGAAAGAACTGAATCAGGAGCTCTGGAAGCTCGGCATCTATGCGAAGACGCAGCACAACGAGGCCGCGCCCGCGCAGCATGAGCTTGCTCCGATTTATACCTCCGCCAATATCGCGACCGATCACAACCAGCTGATCATGGAGTGCATGAAGAAGGTTGCGAAGCGGCACGGACTTGAGTGCCTGCTTCACGAGAAGCCTTTCGCAGGCGTGAACGGCTCGGGTAAGCATAACAACTGGTCACTTGTGACCGATACCGGAAAGAACCTTCTGAATCCGGGCAAGACGCCGAACGAGAACATCCAGTTCCTGTTGTTCCTGGCAGCTGTTCTGGAGGCAGTTGACACGCACGCAGACCTGCTTCGTCTTTCCTCCGCCAACCCCGGTAACGACTACCGTCTCGGCGGCAACGAGGCACCGCCGGCCATCATCTCCGTATTCCTCGGCGAACAGCTTGACGACGTTGTCACCCAGCTCATCGAAACCGGTGAGGCCGCAAGACTTAAGAAGGTCGGCAGACTGTACACCGGCGTTTCCACGCTTCCGTCCATCGGACGTGACGCGACAGACCGGAACCGTACAAGCCCGTTCGCATTTACCGGAAACAAGTTTGAGTTCCGTTCCGTCGGCTCCTCGATGTCGATCGCGGATGCCAATACCGTGTTAAATACGATTGTAGCCGATACGCTTCAGAAGTTCGCCGACATTCTCGAGAAGGAACCCGATTTCGAGCAGGGCGTACATAACCTGATCAAGAATTCCCTCGCGGAGCATGAGCGGATCATCTTCAACGGCAACGGCTATGCGCCGGAGTGGGTTGAGGAAGCCAAGAGAAGAGGGCTTCCGAACCTGCGCTCGATGGTTGAGGCCATTCCCGCTCTGACGACGGAGAAGTCAATCGGCGTCTTCACGAGACAGGGCGTTCTGACCGAGGCAGAGCTCAGAAGCCGTGCGGAGATTTACTACGAAATCTACGCAAAAGAAATCAATATCGAAGCCCGCACCATGATTTCCATGGCGGCTACGAAATACATCCCCGCCGTCATCACGTATGTGACTGGGCTGGCGGACTCCGTGAATGCCGTAAAGAAGGCCTGTCCCGCGGCTGACACCGGAGTACAGGAGGAACTCCTTGTGAGAACCTCCGCGCTTCTTACGAAGGCGCAGGCTGCTTTGACCAAGCTCCGTGCGATGGACGAAGAAGCCGCAACGAAGAAGGAAGGACAGGAAATGGCAGTATTCTTCCGCGAGAAGGTATTCCCGGTCATGGCCGAGCTCCGTGAGCCGATTGACGAGCTCGAGACCATCGTGGACAATGCCCTTTGGCCGGTACCGACCTATGCGGAGCTGCTTTACGAAGTATAAATAAGAGAGGGAATGCTGCCCTTTGGCAGCAAGAGGAACATGATACAGGCAAGCAACATTACCCTGCGAATCGGAAAGAAAGCGCTTTTCGAGGACGTCAACATCAAATTCACGGAAGGCAACTGTTACGGAATCATCGGTGCGAACGGCGCCGGCAAATCAACCTTCCTCAAAATCCTGAACGGGCAGCTTGAGCCCAGCAAGGGCGAGGTCATCATCACGCCCGGACAGCGTCTGTCCTTCTTACAGCAGGACCACTTCAAGTACGATGCCTATAACGTTCTCGATACGGTCATCATGGGCAACCAGCGGCTCTATGAAATCATGCAGGAGAAGGACGCCATCTACGCAAAGGAAGACTTTTCCGATGAGGACGGCATCCGCGCCAGCGAACTCGAGAGCGAATTTGCCGAGATGAACGGATGGGAAGCGGAAAGCGATGCGGCTACCCTTTTGAACGGTCTCGGAATCGACCCGTCGATGCATTACGAGCAGATGAGCAACTTAAACGGTACCGACAAGGTTAAGGTGCTGCTTGCACAGGCACTGTTCGGAAACCCCGACATCCTGCTTCTCGACGAGCCGACCAACCATCTGGATCTCGACGCCATCATCTGGCTTGAAGAGTTCTTAATCAATTTTGACAATACCGTTATCGTGGTCAGCCACGACCGTTACTTCCTGAACAAGGTCTGCACGCATATCGCCGACATCGACTACGCGAAGATTCAGCTGTACGCCGGCAACTATGACTTCTGGTACGAGTCCAGCCAGCTGATGATCAAGCAGATGAAGGAAGCCAACCGGAAGAAGGAAGAGAAGATTAAAGAGCTGCAGGAATTCATCCAGCGGTTCTCGGCCAACGCCTCCAAGTCCAAGCAGGCAACAAGCCGTAAGCGTGCGCTTGAAAAGATTGAGCTTGACGACATCCGTCCTTCAAGCCGTAAGTATCCTTACATCGATTTCCGTCCCGCAAGAGAGATTGGAAACGAAGTGCTGACGGTGTCACATTTGTCAAAAACCATTGACGGCGTAAAGATTCTCGACGACATTTCGTTTGTGGTCGGAAGAGAAGATAAGATTGCATTTGTCGGCGGCAATACGCTTGCTGCGACGACGCTGTTCAAGATTCTTGCGGGCGAGACGGAGCCCGACAGCGGTGAGGTTAAGTGGGGCGTTACGACGACGCAGGCTTACTTCCCGAAGGACAACACCGAACTGTTCCGCGGCAGCGAGTCCATCGTAGACTTTTTGATGCCGTTCTCCCCCGAAAAGGATGTCACGTATGTGCGCGGCTTCCTCGGACGGATGCTTTTTGCAGGTGACGACGGCGTGAAGCCGGTTAACGTTCTGTCAGGAGGCGAGCGTGTCCGCGTCATGCTTTCGAAGATGATGATTATGGGCGCCAACGTCCTGATCATGGACGAGCCTACCAACCACCTTGACATGGAGTCGATTACCGCACTCAACAACGGCATGATGAAGTTCAGCGGCGTGGCACTGTTTACGTGTCTTGACCACCAGTTCATTCAGACCGTTGCAAACCGCATCATGGAAATCGTTCCGGGCGGCACGCTGATCGATAAGGTGACAACATACGACGAATACCTCGAGAGCGACGAGATGGCGAGAAAGCGTCAGAAGCTTGCCGTAATCGAAGAGGAAGACGACTAAAAGGGGTCAGGATGAAACTACTCGGCGAACAATTCATTGCGACGGCTGAAGGCGATCCTTCCGTATTGGGAGCAACCGCTTCGGGAAGCTATGTGAATTATGCGGTGGCAGTGCCCGGCGCGGCAGAGGTGACGCTGCACGTGTTTGAGGGCAGGGCGAAGAAACCGTTATACAGCATTCTTCTGACGGAAGAGGACCGCTACGGGGATATTTTCTCCGTGAAGGTCGCAGACAATAAGCCGGACCGGACCTACCTTTACGAGACCAAGGGAGAGCGTTTTCTTGACCCGTATGCAAAGCTTGTTTTAGGACGGGATCATTTCGGAAAGAAGCTGACCCGCGCCGAGCGGAAGGCGCTTCGAAGCCCTGTCCGTTTCCATGAGTTTGCATGGCGTCAGGACCGTCATCCGTGCATTCCGTTTGCGGATATGCTTCTTTATAAGCTTCACGTCCGCGGCTTCACGATGCAGGCAGGCGTGGCGCACAAGGGAACGTATCTCGGCGTAGCGGAGAAGGCGGAATACCTGAAGGAGCTCGGCGTCAATGCGGTTTTGCTGATGCCCTGTACCGAGTTCAACGAAATCGAAGAGCCCGAAATCAACGAGGGAATCCCCGGATTTTACAGCTCACCTTTCTACAGGAGTAGTACATATAAGAATAACGACGATTCTGAAGAGGAAACAGAGCCCGCGTTAAAGCCCGACATTCCGCAGCGCGTGAATTACTGGGGCTACGCAGACCATTATTTCCTGTTTGCGCCGAAGGCTTCGTATGCTTCGAATCCGGAGCGCGCGGATGCGGAATTCAAGACGATGGTCCGCAAGCTTCATTCCCTGAACATCGAGGTTTTGATGGAACTGAACGTTCCCGCGGGAACGAACCGCTCGATGGTTGTGGACGCCCTTCGTTTCTGGGTGCGTGAATACCATCTGGACGGTTTCCGAATCAATCCCGGTGAGACCGACCCGATTCTTCTGGCCGGTGACCCGTATCTTTCCGGCACCAAGCTTTTGGCGAACGGATGGGACATCGGTACCATTTATCAAAGAGACAGAGTTCCGAATACGATTACGCTTGCGGAGTTTCATGACGGCTTCCGGGACGATGCCCGCCGCTTCTTAAAGGGCGACGAGGGCATGGCAGGCACATTTGCCTCGCGCGTCATCCGTCATCCCGACCGTTCGGCAGTCATCAACTACATCACGGATCACAACGGCTTCACGCTTTGCGATCTCTACATGTACGATGTCAAGCATAACGAATTAAACGGTGAGAACGGACACGACGGAAGCAATTACAATTACAGCTGGAACTGCGGCGCCGAAGGTCCCGACCGCCGGAAGCGAATTCGCGACCTCAGGCTTAAGATGAAGAAAAATGCCATGCTGTCGATGTTCCTTTCGCAGGGCGTTCCGATGCTTCTTGCGGGCGACGAATTCGGCAACACGCAGGACGGCAACAACAACGCCTACTGTCAGGACAACCCGACCGGCTGGGTTTCCTGGGGTGAGGCAAGGAAGAATGCGGAACTCATGGCATTTGTCAAAAGGATATCCGCGCTTCGCGCAGAGCATCCGGTGCTTCACAATCCGGCAAATCTTCGCGGAACGGATTACCTGTCCTGCGGATGCCCGGACGTTTCGATTCACGGAAAGACAGCCTGGAGACCGGACGACAGTCCGTATAACCGGACGCTCGGAATACTTCTCGGCGGTGAATTCGTGAAGAAGAACCGTGAGGAAAGCGATGACAGCTTTTATTTGATTTTCAATATGTATTGGGAGGAGCAGACTTTCGATATCCCGAGACTGAGCGGCGGAAGGACGTGGCGGCTTGAGCTTGCCACCGATCCGGCACTTGCGGAAGGTGAGATAACGGAAGACAGACTGTCGGTTCCGAGAAGAACCATAGCAGTTTTGCGGAGTGTAAAGAACGATGGCGCAAAAAAAGCACAAAGGAAAAAAACAAAATAACCAACCGAAATATACGCAGAATGTGAAGAAGCAGGAAGCTGCGCCGAAGGAGCAGAAGATCTCGAGAGATCAGAGACGGAAGGAGAAGGCTGTTCCGGCCGCTCCCGCCGTAAAAGAGCCGGACCGTGTGCTCGGGAAGATTTCGTTCCCGGCAGTTACCCTGAAGATCATTCTTCTGATGGTGACAGCACTCGGCATCTGCAGCATCGTTTTCTTCGACCCGGAGACGACCGGACGCCAGGCGCTTCGCGCCGCCGGCATCATCGGCATGCCTCTGGCGGTATTCCTTCTGACGGAAGGCTATTACCGCACAACGTCCAGATGGCGTTACGCGGGCAGAATCCTTCTTTGGGGCATCGCCGCCGAGCTTCCGAACCTCGGGCTTCTGCTTTATGAAAACGGCGCAAACCAGACGCTCCGTACGGATTTTGCGGAGCTTACCGAGCAGGAGCAGTTCGAGTACCTGATTAAATGGCGTGAGGTACCGGTTTTCAACTACCTGTTCACACTGCTTTTGGCTCTTTTGTTCATTGCGGTCGTAGACAGGCTGAACAAAAAATTCAAGGAGAATCTCCGGAACGTTCCGTTCGCGCTTTTATACGCATGCATGCTGTTTGTGGTGCTGATTTTCGGCATCGCAATCGGTGCCGTTGCACAGACGATGAGACTTCTCGCCGCACCGATCATGGCGGTGATGTATGTTTATATCTTCGTTCTGCTTCGCGAGAGAAGAGAACTGATGTGTCTTGTCGGCGTCATTGCGGGTCTTACGTTCGGTACGATTGCGGGTCCCGAGACAGGCGGTCTTCTGTACGGCAGCGGCGCTGCCATCGCCCCGCTTCTGATTCTTCCTTATAACGGAAGAATCGGCTATAACAAGGAAGCGCATCCGTATGTCAAGCATGCCTTCTATATGACCTTCACTGCGATTCTCGCAACATTAACCGTTGTCGGAATGATGCTTTTCGTGAAGACGCACAGCTGATTTTCATTATGAAAATGCGATTGTTAGCACTCGATTCGTTCGAGTGCTAATTTTTTATTGACATTTGCGAAAAGGAAGACTATACTAGTGTTGGCCATGGGAAATGGCATATTTTTTCGCCGAAAAGGCCTATAGACAGGAGTGCGATTTTTATGAAACAGGGCAGTTTATCCATCAATTCCGAGAACATATTCCCGATTATCAAAAAGTGGCTGTATTCCGACCATGACATCTTCGTAAGAGAGCTTGTTTCGAACGGCTGCGACGCCGTGACGAAGCTTAAGAAGCTTTCTCTGATCGGCGAGGCGGAGCTTCCCGAGGACAACGAATGGCGTATCACCGTTCGCACGAACCCCGAGGAGAAGACGCTCACATTTATCGATAACGGTATCGGCATGACCGCCGAAGAGGTTGAGGAGTACATCAACCAGATAGCATTTTCCGGAGCTGCGGATTTCCTTGAAAAATACAAAGACAAGGCCAACGAAGACCAGATCATCGGTCATTTCGGTCTCGGCTTTTACAGTGCCTTCATGGTAGCGCATAAGGTAACCATCGACTCGCTTTCCTATCAGCCGGGTGCCAAGGCCGTTCACTGGGAGTCGGAGGAAGGCATGGAATTTACCATGGACGATTCCGATTACGCGGAACGCGGTACGATGATCACGCTTTATCTGAACGAGGACAGCTACGAATTCTCGAACGAGTACCGCATCAAGGGCGTGCTCGAGAAGTACTGCTCGTTCATGCCGGTTCCGATCTTCTTTGAAGATGAGATCAAGCTTCAGAAGGAAGCCGAGGAGGCTGAGAAGAAGGCAGCTGAGAAGAAGGACGACGGGAAGGCGGAGGAGCCGAAGAAGGCAGAGCCCGTCAACGAGACGTATCCGCTGTTCCTGCATACGCCGAGCGAGTGCAAGGAAGAAGAGTATAAGGAATTCTACCGCAAAGTATTCCATGACTATAAGGAGCCTTTGTTCTGGATTCATCTGAATATGGATTATCCGTTTAACCTGAAGGGCATTTTGTATTTTCCGAAGATTAATACGGAGTACGACAGCATCGAAGGAACGATTAAGCTGTATAACAACCAGGTGTTCATCGCCGACAACATTAAGGAAGTCATTCCGGAATTCCTGATGCTTCTTAAGGGCGTCATCGACTGTCCGGATATCCCGCTGAACGTATCGAGAAGTGCGCTGCAGAACGACGGCTTTGTCAGGAAGATCAGCGATTACATCTCGAAGAAGGTTGCCGACAAGCTGTCCGGCATGTACAAGACCGAGCGAGAGACTTACGAGAAGTGCTGGGACGACATCTGCCCGTTCATCAAGTTCGGCTGCTTAAAGGACACGAAGTTCCGCGATAAGATGAAGGATTTCATCATTTTCAAGAACCTCGAAGGCAAGTACATCACCCTTCCCGAGTATCTCGAGCATGCGACGGCACCGAAGGCTGAGCCGGAGGCCGAGGGCGAAGAGAAGGAGCCTTCCGATACGCCGATCACCGACGCCGAGGAGGCGAAGGAAAAGGCGAAGAAGGTTGTCTATTACGTGACCGACGAACAGCAGCAGAGCCAGTACATCAACATGTTTAAGGAGTCCGGCATGGATGCGCTGATCATGACGCACAACATCGACCAGCCGTTCATCACGCAGCTTGAGCAGGACAACGATACGTGCCGCTTCATGCGGATCGATGCCGACGTGACGGAAGCCTTTAAGGAGGAGACCGACGCGGACGAGCTGAAGGGCGAGACCGATGCTCTGACCGCCCTGTTCAGAAGAGTCATGGGCAACGATAAGCTCGATGTCAAAGTCGACAAGCTGAAGAACGCCGGCATTGCTTCGGTCATCACGCTTTCCGAAGAGAACCGCCGGATGCAGGATATGATGAAGATGTACGGCATGGGCGGCGGCATGGATGCCTTCAAGCCCGAGGTTACGCTTGTTCTGAACGCGAACAACAACCTTGTGAAATTCGTCTTCGAGAACCCGAACGATGCAAACACCGACATCATCTGCGAGCAGCTTTACGACCTTGCGATGATTGCCCACGCACCCCTCGCTCCCGAGGCCATGACAAAGTTCATGGAGCGAAGCAACAAGATTATGGGGTTGCTGATTGTGAACAAATAACGAAAAGAGTGAAAATGCCGTATCCCGATTTCGTCGAGGTACGGCGTTTTTTTATGGCATTTTTCATTGACATACGTAATAATACGTATTATAATGGAGAAGGAATTAATTGCAGGAGATTCAGATTATGCCGCTTGCACCGCAGGAAATGATCCGTCTGTTGAGAAGAAACGGGTTTGAAATAAGCAGATTATCAGGAGGAACATACCATGAATAACAGACTTTTTTATCCGGCAATCTTTCACAGAGCAGAAGAGGGCGGATTTTGGGTGACTTTTCCGGATATTCCGGAGTGTATGACGCAGGGAGAAGATATGAAAGAAGCGTATGCGATGGCGGCAGATGCGCTCGGATTGGCCATTACAAGCCGTAAAAAGAATAAAGAGGCTATTCCTGCCGCTTCATATCCGTGTGATTTTATTGTTCAGGACGGAGAGATGTGTGTTGTGATAGAATTTGATATGCTGGCATATCAAAAACGGACCAATGCAAAGGCTGTGAAGAAGACGCTTAGTATTCCGCAGTGGCTGAATGAAGAAGCTACGGAAATGGGGGTGAATTTCTCACAGGTACTGCAGGAAGCATTGCTCCGAAAGATTGAAACAAAATAAAGGCTTCACAGCAGGTATATTTTTCTCCGAAAAGCGTTTTTTTTCTGCTTTTTGAAAACCGAATTTTTGGTGTTGACATTTCGGCTTTCTTGTTGCATAATAGACAAGCACGCAAAGTGCATTCGAGGCGTGGCTCAGTTTGGTAGAGCGCTGCGTTCGGGACGCAGAGGTCGTGGGTTCGAATCCCGTCGCCTCGAGGATATGTCATCCATTCGCTTCGCGAATACATGACAACGGGTAGCACGACGCATTTAATATCGGCTTCGCCGATGTGTCGCGCGCAGGTCATCCATCCGCTTCGCGGATACATGACAACGGGTAGCACATCGCATTAAAAATCGGCTTCGCCGATGCGATGCGCGTAGGTCATCCATTCGCTTCGCGAATACATGACAAGTGCTGGAATAGCTCAGCCGGTAGAGCACTTCACTCGTAATGAAGGGGTCGTCAGTTCAAATCTGATTTCCAGCTTTTCCATTCGCTTTTGAATGAGCGGGAAATGCATCGCATTAGAATCGGCTTCGCCGAGGCGATGCATGTTTATCCTCCATTCGCTTCGCGAATGAATGATAACTTCGAGGCGTGGCTCAGTTTGGTAGAGCACCACGTTAGGGACGTGGGGGTCGCGTGTTCAAGTCACGTCGCCTCGACTGAATCCTGTCGGATTAATCCGGCAGGATTTTTTTCGTCATTTTCGCCAAAAGAGGCACCTTTTTTTCTACGCCCGCAAGCGCCGTTTTCGGTTGCTTTCCGCTATGGAAAATGATACGATGAACCTGTCGGAAGACATTTCTTATTTCTCGGCCGAAAGGCCTCCCCGTCCGCACCGCCCGGACGATCTCCGGTCAGCCTGCGCAAAGGCAGACCGTCCTTTTTATCCAATCTTTTCATTGATTCATCGGAGGTATTGTTATGGGATTACTATGCCCTAATACGGGGGAGAACTATGCCTGTCTCGACTTTTCACGCTTCTGCGAAGAGGTCGGACGGCTTGTGGCGGAACAGCTCGGAAGCGATTATGAAACCGGCATCCGAAACGTTAAAAAGAACAATCAGAAGGAGTTTTGCAGCCTGACCATCAGGGACGGCAACAGTGAGGTTGTCCCGGCCATCTACATGGAGAGCTTTTACGATTCTTACGAGAAAGGCATGAGCGTGCCGGAAATTGCAAAATCGGTCGTCCGGATTTACGAGGAACACAAAAACCCGTGGCCGGAAGGCGTCGATTTCACCTTTGAAGGAACGAAGAACAAAATCGTCTTTCGTATGGTCAACGCGGAGAAGAACCGGGAGATGCTCAAAAGGACGCCGCACTTCATTCTGTCCGATCTGGCGGTATACTTTTGCTGCATTGTATCGGGAGATAACGGGTGTCTGTCCTCATTTGTCATAAGCGATGACATTGCAGAGTCGTGGGAGGTGAAAAGAAGGGACCTGATGCGGCTTGCCTTGGAGAACACGCCTAAGCTTCTGCCGCCGCAGCTTGACCCGATTGAGAAGGTGCTGGTCGGGCTGATCCTGAACGGGATGGACCGCGAGGACCTGACGGAAAGCGAGCGGGAGATGCGGACACAGGCCGCGATGAAGCTCGAAAAGGGCAATCTGCCGATGTACGTACTGAGCAACGACAGGGGGCAGTACGGCGCCGGAACACTTCTCAACATCCCGTTCATGGACGGCTTTTTAAACCGGGTGGAAGAGGATTTCTACATCCTGCCGAGCAGCATTCACGAGCTGATTCTTGTGCCGGTTTCCGCTGCCGTCTCGGAGGATAGGCTTCTGCAGATGGTGCATGAGGTCAACGAGCGGGAGGTGCCGGAGGAGGATTTCCTGTCGGATTCGGTCTACCGCTACGGCGAGCTTCGCGACCGGATCGCGGCAATCCTTAACGAGGGGGAAGAATAGCGAAGAGAAGCGCAAAAAAAGAATCCATAGGGGATAACCTCTATGGATTCTTTGCTATGCACCTGAAGGGATTCGAACCCCCGACCATCAGCTTCGGAAGCTGCTACTCTATCCAGCTGAGCTACAGGTGCAGAAGCGAATCTTATTATACAATGCGACTTTGGGAAATGCAAGAGCAAAATGTCATTTCCCGGGGGGCCGTTTGCTCTCCCGAATGCAATAATGCTTGCCGTTCGGGCGGGAAAATGGTATACTGTCTTTGATTGTTCTTTCGGAAAGGAAGTCAGGGATGAGCAGGATTTACAAAAGAAGGATAAGACGCCTGATTGCCGTCACGGTTTTGGCCGTGATGAGTATTTGCGTGCTTTCCTCCTGCGGCAAAAAGAAGAAGACAACGCCGACCCCGACGCCCGCTGAAACGGCAACGCCGACACCCGGTAAGCAGGAGGCTTCCCAGTCGGTTGACGCGCAGAAGATTTACCAGTTCGCGGCACCGCAGTCCGGGGACATCGTAGCAACCATTACCGTGAAGAAATACGGCACCATCAAAGTGAAGCTGTTCCCGAACGAAGCACCGAAGGCTGTTGAGAACTTCGTGGAGCTTGCCGAGCAGGGCTGCTATAACGGCGTGAAATTTGCCAGAATCGTAGAGGATTACATGGTGCAGTCGTCGACGGCACAGGGATATTCCGGAAGCATTTACGGCGGCGGCTTCGCCATTGAAACATCGGAAAATCTGATGCCGGTCCGCGGAGCGCTTTGCATGGCCGACGCGGGAGAGGACGGAACGAATACAAGCTCGTTCTTCTTCGTGGCAACGAAGGCATCCACACTGCAGAGCCTTGAGGAACCGCTTGATGCAAGGTATCAGATCACATTTTCCGATTACCTGTCCGAGGCTTACCATACCGACCTGACGGAGAAGCAGCTGCAGTTCTTCTACACATACGGCGGCGCGCCCTGGCTGTACGGGCACCAGACCGTGTTCGGACAGATCATCGAAGGCTTTGATGTGCTCGATACGCTTTGCGAGGCAAAGGTGACGTCGAAATGTGTGCCGAACCCCGGAATTTTCATTGAAAGCGTGACAATTACGAAGATTGAGTAGGCGTTTCGCAGATTCTTTTATGCCTGTTCACATTTTGACCATAGAACTTTGATACTTTTTTATACATAGAAAGAAAACCCGGGCCGTGCGGCGTTCGGGAAGGAGGACAGACTATGGATGAAGTTCGGATCCTGGTAGTAGATGACGAAGCCAGAATGCGGAAGCTTGTATGCGATTTCTTACAGAAGCGCGGATATATGACTTTTGAGGCCGAGGACGGTGAGAAAGCCATTGAGATCTTTTTCGATAAGAAGAACATCAATCTGGTGATTCTGGATGTCATGATGCCCCGGATGGACGGCTGGGCCGTTTGTAAGGAGATCAGACAGTATTCCAAGGTGCCGATCATCATGCTGACGGCGAAGAGTGAGGAGCGGGACGAGCTTCTCGGCTTCAAGCTCGGCGTGGACGAATATATCTCAAAGCCGTTCAGCCCGAAGATCCTGATGGCGAGAGTCGATGCGATATTGCGCCGTACTACAAGCGTAGAATCAAGCCTTGAGGCAGGCGGCATCGTCATTGACAAGACGGCTCACCAGGTAACCATCGATGGCAATCCGGTTGAGCTGAGCGTAAAGGAATTTGAGCTTTTAAGCTACTTTGTAACGAACCGCGGCGTTGCGCTTTCCAGAGAGAAGATTCTGAACAACGTTTGGAATTATGACTACTTCGGTGACGCCCGGACGATTGATACCCATGTCAAGAAGCTCCGCAGCAAGCTCGGTGAAAAAGGAGACTACATCAAGACAATCTGGGGAATGGGTTACAAATTCGAGTATTAGTGAGATGAGGAGAATCTCTTAAGGCCCTGCGAAGAACAGGGCCTTTTTCCAAAGAAAGGACCAAAAGAAGAGATGGGCGGAAAGCGCATAAAATCGTTAAGAGTAAAGCTTGTAATGGCATTTGTCCTCGTGACGGCTGCCATTCTGATCTGCACCTGGATTCTGACCAAGCTGCTGCTTCCGCGCGTCTATCTGCGGACCAAGATCAACGATCTGACAAGCATGTTTGATGCCGTGAGTGTGCTTTTAGCTCAGGACGGTGAGGTGACGGACGATACCGTTTCGAGCCTGCAGAGCCTGCAAAGCGGCAAGAATATTTCCGTTCTGATCATGGATGCGTCGGACAGACGCGGCCTGTATCTGCGTGACCCGGTTTACAGCACCGGAAGCCACAAGACGCGTGACCGCATGCTCGAGCTCGAGCTGATCAAGGCCAAAAAGGACGGCTACAATTTCGCCGCCATCCATTGGGATGCGGAGCTTCTCACGAAGAACGACCGCTATGAGATTTACGAGATGGACTGGATCAGCAACACGTCGTCACAGACAACGTGGGGCAGTGAATCTGGCGAGGAAGACGACACGACGCAGAATGCCGGCGGCACGTACATCGACCTTTCGGGGATGGCAACGGACCGGTACTACGTTTACATGAGCATTGACTACGAAAGCATTTCGAAGGCGACCGATATTGCCACGAGCTTTCAGTTGAAGGCGGCCATCGGAATCCTTTTGGTTGCGGCAGGGCTGATCTTCCTTCTGTGCCGCATCATCACCCGTCCGATTGAGAAGATGAGCCGGGCGGCGGAGAAGATGTGTAACCTCGATTTCGAAGCACGCTGTCCGGAGGACCGGGACGACGAAATCGGTGAACTCGGAAGGTCGTTAAACGTCCTGTCCGAAAAGCTTGAAAAGACAATCGGGGATCTGAAACAGGCCAACAACGAGTTGGAGCACGACATCCGCAAGAAAGAAGAAATCGAAAACATGCGGTCCGATTTCATCTCCAACGTTTCGCATGAGCTGAAGACGCCGATTGCACTGATTCAGGGCTATGCGGAAGGCCTTCAGGACAACGTTAACGACGATCCCGAGAACCGGAACTACTACTGTGACGTCATCATCGACGAAGCGGCTAAGATGAACAACATCGTCAGAAAGCTGCTTTCCCTGAACCAGCTTGAGTACGGCGAGCAGTCGCTTGAGTATGACCGTTTCGACATCTACGACCTGCTCCGCGGCGTCCTTCGCGACACCGAAATCCTGCAGAAGCAGCAGGATGTGACCGTGCATCTGTACGGCGAAGGTCCGTGCTATGTATGGGCCGATGAATACCGCATTGAGGAGGTCGTTACGAACTACGTCAGCAACGCCTTCCATCATGTGTCGAAATCAAGGGAAATCGCGGTTTCCGTGAAAAAAACAGATGCAACGGTCCGCGTTTCCGTGTATAATACAGGAGAGCCCATTCCGGAGGAAGATCTGGATAAGGTTTGGATTAAATTCTTTAAAGTTGACAAGGCCAGAACGAGAGAATACGGCGGCAGCGGCATCGGCCTTTCCGTCGTAAAGGCCGTCATGGATGCCCATAACAGAAAGTGCGGCGTCATCAACCATGAGGGCGGCGTGGAATTCTGGTTTGAACTCGATGCGTCGGACGATGCGTCGGAGAAGCGGGAGGATAAAGCATGATTGCGGTAATCGATTATGATGCGGGCAACATCAGGAGCGTGGAGCATGCGCTTGCGGCGCTCGGACTTCCTGCCGTTCTGACCAGGGATCCCGACGTGATCCGGAAGGCTGACAAGGTCATCCTGCCCGGCGTCGGCGCATTCGGCGATGCGATGGAAAAGCTGAATACGTATGGACTTACCGGCGTCATTAAAGAAGTCGTTTCGGCAGGTAAGCCGTTTCTCGGCATCTGCCTCGGCATGCAGCTTTTGTTTGACTCGAGTGAGGAAAGCCCCGGAGCGGAAGGCCTTTCGCTTCTTCCCGGGCGGATCATCCGCATCCCCGAGGGTGACGGACTGAAGATTCCGCACATCGGCTGGAACGACCTCACATTTCCCAAAGAAAGCAGACTGTTTGCGGGAATCCCGGAGGGCAGCTATGTGTACTTCGTCCATTCCTATTACCTGAAAGCCGACAGGCATGAGGACGTCGCCGCGGAGACAACGTACGGCGTGACCATCCATGCCGCAGCGGAGCGCGGTAATGTGTTCGGATGCCAGTTCCACCCCGAAAAGAGCGGTGATGTGGGACTCGCAATCCTTCGGAATTTCGGAAATCTGTAAGGGGGCCTTATGTTTACGAAACGTATCATTCCCTGCCTGGACGTTCATGCGGGACGCGTGGTCAAGGGAATCAATTTTGTGAATCTCCGGGATGCCGGAGACCCGGTCGAGGTTGGCAAAGCCTACGGCGAAGCCGGCGCGGACGAGCTTGTCTTTTTAGACATCACGGCGTCCTCGGATGCCCGCGAAATCCGTGCGGAGATGGTCCGTAAGGTTGCCGAGACTGTTTTCATCCCGTTCACCGTCGGCGGAGGAATCCGGACGGTTGATGACTTCAGGATGATTCTTCGCGAAGGCGCGGACAAGGTTGCGGTGAACTCCGCAGCCATCATGGATCCCGAACTGATAAGCCGCGCGGCCGACAAGTTCGGCAGCCAGTGCGTCGTTCTCGCGATTGACGCGAAGCGGTTCCCGGACGGAACCTATCATGTATATAAAAACGGCGGAAGAGTCGACATGGGACTCGACGCGATTGAATGGGCCAAGAGAGGCGAAGCGCTCGGCGCCGGTGAGATTCTTCTCACGAGCATGGACTGTGACGGTGCCAAGAACGGCTACGAGTTAGAGCTCACGAGAAAGGTCGCGGAAGCGGTTAAGATTCCCGTGATTGCATCGGGCGGAGCCGGAACGAAGGAGCACTTCTATGAGGCACTGACCGTCGGAAAAGCGGACGCAGCCCTCGCTGCCTCCCTGTTCCACTACAAAGAACTGACGATTGAAGAAGTTAAAGAATACCTTCGGGGGAAAGGCGTCAGCGTAAGACTGTGACGCCCGGTAAAGCGATGAACGGCACGGCGGAATGGAAGACAATCATCGGAGCGGAGTTTGAGAAAGAGTACTACCGAAAGCTCGGAAAGTTTGTCAATTACGAATACCAAAAGGGTACGGTGTATCCCGAAAAGGATGATATCTTCACGGCATTCCGGCTGACCCCGTTATCAAAGGTCAAGGTTGTCATTTTGGGGCAGGACCCTTATCATGAGCCGGGACAGGCACACGGCCTGGCATTTTCCGTAAAGCCGGGCGTGGAAATCCCGCCGTCTCTGGTCAACATCTATAAGGAGCTGCACGACGACCTGGGCTGCTATATTCCGGACAACGGATATCTCGGAAAATGGGCGGAGCAGGGCGTTCTTTTGCTGAACACGGTACTGACCGTGCGGGCGCATCAGGCGCTGTCGCACAGGGGTGTCGGTTGGGAGACGTTCACCGATGCCGTCATCACGGCCGTGAATCAGATTGACCGTCCGATTGTATTTTTGTTATGGGGCTCTCCCGCACAGCGAAAGGCGGAGATGCTCAACAATCCGAAGCATCTGGTTTTGAAGGCGCCTCATCCGAGTCCGCTTTCGGCATACCGCGGATTCTTCGGGTGCAGACATTTCAGTACGGCAAACCGGTTCCTTTCGGAACACGGGATTGATCCGATAGACTGGCAGATCGAAAATAAAAACGGAGAGGGGCTTCTATGAGCGAGATTTATTCCGACATTTCCTACCAGGAACTGCATCCTACCATCTGGTACTGCAGCAGGGTCCGGGATTCCCGGTTCGCCCATTACCATTCCCACAAAAACATCGAGATTGCATTTGTCCTCGCCGGACACGGACAGTATTTCGTAGACGGCAAGACGTATGACGTGAAGCAGGGAGACCTGCTGATCTGCAATCCCGGCGTCATGCACCAGAGCATCGTGACCAATCCCGAGGATCCGACGCTCGAGTTTGTCTGCGGTTTTTCGGACATCCATTTGCACGACATGCCGGAGAACCGGATTGTGCTTCCCGATGACTGCCCGATTCTTTCGCTCTCAAGCGAGACAAAGCGTGAACTGAGCCGCTGCTGCTACGAGATCATCGAAGAGAACAGCTCCTCGGAGCCCGGCCGTTATTACATGATTCAGGCGCAGATGATGCGCATGCTTGTCATTATCTTCCGCGCGCTGAACGGTCATAAGCCGAGCGAGGCTCCGGGCCTTAACTTCGAAAGCTATTCGAAGGGCTACGTGGTCAAGAACATTCTGAACTATCTGAACGAGAACTATTCGCAGCACATTTCCCTCGACCAGATTGCGCGGAACATGTACTTAAGCCCGGTTTACATTTCCAAGATTTTCAAAGAAAAGACGGGGGATTCCCCGATTAACTATCTGATTCGCGTCCGTCTTTCAAAGGCAAGAGAGATGCTGACGGAAGGCCGAGGCAGCATCCGCAGCATTTCCGCCATGGTCGGATACGACGACGTGTATCATTTCAGTAAGCTCTTTAAGAAGCATTACGGCGTGTCCCCGATGTATTACCGCAAGAAGGTAGCGGAGGAGGACGAAGAGGATTAGAAAGGAGCGCTTATGGACGAGAAGACCGCTTTACTGAGTCAGTGGCTGAAGGAGTCGGAGAACATCGTATTTTTCGGAGGCGCGGGCGTATCGACAGCCAGCAACATTCCGGATTTCCGAAGCTCGAACGGACTGTATGTGCAGAAGCTGAACCGGCAGTGTTCGCCGGAGGAGATGGTCAGCCATACCTTCCTTGTGCGCCATACGGAAGACTTTTTCGACTTTTACAAGAAGTACCTTGTCTATCCCGAGGCAAAGCCGAATCCGGCCCATTATGCGCTTGCGAAGCTTGAGAAGATGGGTAAGCTGAAAGCCATCGTTACCCAGAACATCGACGGGCTTCACCAGATGGCGGGTTCCGAGGAGGTTTACGAGATTCACGGAACCGTCCACAAGAATTACTGCGTGAACTGCGGCAAGCAGTTTGATGCGGCATATGTCATGAACTGCGAAGGCGTTCCGAAATGCGATGCATGCGGCGGCATGGTTCGCCCGGACGTCGTTCTGTATGAAGAAGGCCTGTCCGACTGGCTGATGAGCCGGAGTGTCCGGGCTATTCGAAATGCCGATATGCTGATTATCGGCGGAACGTCGCTTGTGGTTTACCCGGCGGCGGGACTGATCCAGTATTTCCGGGGCAAGCGCCTTGTGCTCATCAACAAGAGCGAGACACAGGCCGACTCCATGGCGGATCTCGTCATTCACGACGACATCGCCAAGGTGCTTTCGGAAGCTGTAAACGGCATGGAAGATGCCGCGGAATAAACGTGGGAGGTAACTATGGAAGACCGTTCCGACAAGGACAAGAATTCCCATAACGGGGACGATAAAAAGAAAAGCATCGGCATCCGGATCATTGTGACCGTCATCGCATTTTTCCTGTTCATCGGTGCCTTCATGACCATCCGCAACTTCGCGGATGCGCTGAAGCACAAGGAAATCACATACGATGAATTCCGGAAAATGGTCAGCGATAACAACGTCAAAGAGGTTGAAATCCAGGCGGATTATGACCGGATCATCATTAAGCCCGTGAAGCCTCTTAAGGAAGAGGATGAGATGGTCGAGTACTACTACACCGGCATCGTGGACGACGAAGGCCTGGTGGAGTTTCTGTCCGAGCATAACATCACCTTTAAGCGTAAGATCATCGACAAGGGGACAACGATTTTTGATTTCCTCATTGCGTACATCCTTCCGTTTGCCCTGATTTACCTTGTCATGTGGGCACTGTTCCGCATGATCAGCAAAAACGGCGGCTTCGGCAGTGTCGGCGGTGTCGGCAAGAGCCGCGCCAAGATGTATGTGGAAAATGAGACGGGTGTCACCTTTAAGGATGTGGCCGGCCAGGAGGAAGCAAAGGATTCCGTCATGGAGCTGGTTGATTTCCTGCATGACCCATCCAAGTATACGAGAATCGGTGCGAAGCTTCCGAAGGGCGCCCTTCTTGTAGGACCTCCCGGAACCGGTAAGACGCTCCTTGCGAAGGCCGTTGCCGGTGAGGCGCATGTGCCGTTCTTCTCGCTTTCCGGTTCGGATTTCGTCGAGATGTTCGTCGGCGTCGGCGCATCCCGTGTGCGTGACCTCTTCAAGCAGGCCCAGCAGGCCGCTCCGTGCATCATCTTCATCGATGAGATCGATGCCATCGGTAAGAGCCGTGACAGCCGTTACGGCGGCGGAAACGACGAGCGTGAGCAGACATTAAACCAGCTGCTTGCCGAGATGGACGGTTTCGATACTTCTAAAGGTATCGTCATTCTGGCGGCGACCAACCGTCCGGAAGTACTTGATAAAGCACTGTTAAGACCCGGCCGTTTCGACCGCCGGATCATTGTGGATAAGCCCGATCTGAAGGGCCGTCTTGCGGTTTTGAAAGTGCATGCGAAGAACGTACTGATGCATGACTCCGTAAACCTTGAGGAGATTGCGCTTGCAACAAGCGGCGCGGTCGGTTCCGATCTTGCCAACATCATCAACGAGGCAGCAATCCTTGCCGTTAAGGAAGGACGCACCGTTGTCAAGCAGTCCGATTTGATGGAGTCGGTTGAGGTCGTATTTGCCGGCAAGGAGAAGAAGGACCGGATCCTCGGACCCGAAGAGAAGAAGATTGTTGCCTTCCACGAGGTCGGCCACGCTTTGGTTGCCTGCCTTGAAAAGAACGCGGAACCCGTTCAGAAGATTACAATCGTGCCCCGTACGATGGGTGCGCTCGGCTACACGATGCAGGTTCCCGAGGAAGAAAAATACCTGAATTCGAAAGAAGACATTCTGACGATGATCCGGACGTTCTGCGGCGGCCGTGCTGCCGAGGAAATCACGTTCGGCTCAATCACGACCGGCGCGAGCAACGACATCGAGCGCGCAACGCGTCTTGCCCGTCAGATGATTACGATGTACGGCATGTCTGACGAGTTCGGCCTGGTTGCGCTTGAGACTGTTGAGAGCCAGTATCTGGACGGCCGTTCGGTACTGAACTGCAGCGATGAGACCGCAGCCAGGGTTGACGAGGCGGTCAGAAAAGTCATGAAGGATTGCTACGAGCAGGCCAAGGCAATGCTTACGGAGAACGAAGAGATTCTTAAGAAGGCAGCGGAATTCCTGATTGAGAAGGAAACCATCACCGGTAAGCAGTTCATGGAAATCTTCCGTGCGGTGAAGGAACCCGCAGCGGAGACAGAAGAGGCACCTGCATCGGGTGAAGAGGGGGAAAACAATGAGCAGGAGAGTGTATTGCAGACCGTTTAAACGAAACATAATCGCGGTACTGGTGCTTGCCATGTGTCTCGGGCTTTTCGGATGTGTTCCGGAGCATACGGACAGCGAAGAAGGAAAGCCCACGCCGACCGATAAGCCAACACCGACACCGACTTTGTCGCCGACACCTACACCTTCGCCGACACCTACAAACACGCCTACACCTACGCCGAGTCCCACTCCGGCGCTGACGCCGTATGACATTTTCTCCGGAAAATACGACTCCTACTGGTATGTATGGGATGACACGAAGGATTATTATGCGGAAAAATGGATGGGTGGCCCGTTAAGCACGAATGAACGGGTGCTCTGGTTCCACGACGGGCAGATGACGGTATATCAGGTTGGCGGAAATCACGCCGCATTCCGGGATGCCGAAGAAGTCCGGAAATATCTCGGGAACGCTGCAAAGCATCTTACCTATGACCTTTCTGAGGTTTTCATCCGGATTGAGAACAGAAGGTACTGTGGCAGCGGCGGACAGGAACAGCACCCGGTTCAAACGGAATATGTTATGATTCCGAACCGGAACATCATTGAGAAGTCGCCGGGATACAATGCAAGCGAATGCTATGAGGATGACTACTTTATGATTCCTCTTTGCAACCCCTGCTATGTGACCGATGATTCGGATGCAAATTCCGTCATTCAGGTGCAGTATCCGAGTTTCGGTGACACCGGAACGTACAGCACGAAAATGGTTTACATTCCGGATCCCGCTAATCCGATTACGCTTCCGGATTTGCCGAAAAACCTGTCGGTCGATGAGCAGTATGTCAGCGACGGGTTTCAAAAGGAACTGGATGCCTGGGCTTCGAAGTACGAAAAAGTATATACCGTTTGGAGTGAGTACGGCAGCAAATCGCAGGCGCTGCTTTGGGACGCGGCGCATAAGCGGTATGTCATGAATTATGACTGGGGTGAGGATAACGCGCCCCCGAGATATCGGAATAACGTATATTACAGAGATCTTTTTGCGCCGCTCTCATGGTTTCAGAAATATGAGGTGACGACGGTAAAGCTTCCGAACGAACTCCTGGGGGACAAAATAAAGAATCAGGATTTCATTTATCTGAGTGAAGGCGATTTTACTTCGACATTTTTTTACAAAGAGGGTTGTCCGGAAGCGGTTATCGGAATCGGCAGAAACATAACCTTTGCAAACGGATATCCGGATTCCGCATTAATAGATTCCGCGGGAGGAAACCTGATTCGTTATGAATCCGTAATCCGGGATGAGCACGGAATCTGCTTTGTCGGGCTTCAGGATTTAGAGACCGGCTTTGCTCCTAATATTGTCCGTAAAGGCGGTTTCCTTCCTCACAGTACGGATGACCAGCCGTACACGGGAACTTTTATGGTCAGTGACCTGAATCTGACAAAGTGGTACAACAGTGTCCTAAAGGAAGCAAAAGAGAATTCTGAAGAGGAACGTACCTGGCACGTAAAGGCTGTTATTACGGAAGAAAAGAAGAAAGTTGCGGACGGGTATCTGATTACCGGCACACACGGAAAGCTTGTAGAAGAGAAAGATTTTTCCGCCAATCCTTCGGAGGATGATTTTTCTGCGGAAATCACAGTTCATCTGATTCCGGCAGAAGATGAAGGACCCGCAACGTTAGAATATAAAATCGTCTATTCCTTTGGACATACATTTCCTGCCGGTGATACAAGAGCATGGCATACCATTCAGTTGGTGGAAGAGTGGAAGGCACAGTAATCGCCTGCATTCCGAGAGGATGATTCGGTGAAAGAATTTGATCTGAAAAAGGAACTGAAGCAGCTGCCGGACCGGCCGGGCGTCTATCTGATGCACGACCGTGAGGATCATATTATCTATGTCGGCAAGGCAAAGGTCCTGAAGAACCGCGTAAAGCAGTATTTTCAGACCGGTGTCAGAAGGTCCGGAAAGATTGAGCTGATGATCGGGCAGATTGCCTGGTTTGAGTATATCGTTGTGGATTCCGAGCTCGAGGCACTGATTCTTGAGAACAACCTGATCAAAGAGCATACACCGAAATACAATACGCTGTTAAAGGACGGAAAGACTTATCCGTACATCAAAGTGACGGTGGCGGAGGAGTTCCCGCGGGTACTCCTTTCAAGACAGCAGCTTAAGGACCATGCAAGGTATTTCGGTCCTTTTGCATTGAGCGGTTCGGTCAACGAGATGATTGAACTGATCCGGAAGCTGTTCCGAATTCGCACCTGCAACCGTCAGCTCCCGAAGGAAATCGGGAAGGACCGCCCGTGTCTATATTATCAGATCGGGCAGTGTGACGCGCCCTGCATGGGCTATATAACGAAAGAGGATTATCGGGAAACGGTTGAGAAAGTGCTCCGTTTCCTTTCCCATGATTACGAGGAAGTAAAAAAGACGCTTCAAAGCAAAATGCTTGCGGCAAGTGAGGCACTGGATTTTGAAAAAGCGGCCGAATACCGCGACATGATCAAAAAGGTGCAGTCGCTCCATGAGGAGCAGAAGGCGGACGATTCTCATACTGAGGAGCGGGATGTCATCGCATTTGCCACGGATAAGGGGAGCACGGTTGTTTCCGTCTTCTTTGAGCGAAACGGAAGGCTTTTAGGCCGCGAGCACCACTACCTGAGCGGGACCGAGGGGCAGGAAAGCAGTGAGGTTCTTTCCGAATTCCTGCGGCAGTTTTATGACGGGATGCCGTACATCCCGAAGGAGATTGTCATCGAGGAGGAGCCGGAGGACCGAGAGCTTTTAGAGCAGTGGCTTTCCGGTAAGCGCGGGAAGAGCGTTCACATCAAGGTGCCGAAGATCGGCGGCAAGGAGCATCTGATTCAGCTTGCGAAGCAGAATGCGCAGCTTGTGCTGAAGCAGGATCTTGACAAACTGGCGCGCGAAGAAAAGAGGACGAAGGGCGCGGCGGAGGAGATTGCCGGACTTTTAGGGCTTCCCGACGTGCACCGGATGGAATCGTACGATATCAGTAACATAAGCGGGTTTCTGTCGGTCGGATCGATGGTCGTATTTGCCGACGGCAAGCCGAGAAAGAGCGAATACCGGAAATTCCGGATTCAAAGCGTCGAGGGGCCGAACGATTATGCTTCGATGGAGGAGGTGCTGACAAGGCGTTTCCGCCACGGCATGGAGGAGCGCGCGGCGCAGAAGGAATCGAGCTTCACGAGATACCCCGACCTGATATTGATGGACGGCGGCAAGGGGCAGGTGCATATCGCCGAGGAGGTCCTTAAAAGGCTCGGCCTTTCCATCCCGGTTGCCGGCATGGTGAAGGATGATAACCACCGTACAAGAGGGCTTTATTTCCGCGACGAAGAGCTCCCGATTGACACGCACGGCGAAGGGTTCGCGCTTCTTACGCGAATCCAGGATGAAACGCACCGCTTTGCCATCACCTATCATAAGAATCTGCGGTCCGGAAGCCAGCTGCATTCGAAGCTTGACGAGATTCCGGGCGTCGGTCCGACCAGGCGAAAGACGCTGATGCGGTATTACGACAACATGGAAAGCCTGCGGAACGCAAACGAGGAGGAGATTGCCGCGCTGCCGGGAATGAACGCGAAGGTTGCGAAGCAGATTGTGGAATTTTTGAAGAAATAGATGGAAAATGTAACGTAAAATCGGTCACATTTGCCGTTGCATGACGGCGCGATGTCAAGTATACTGAAATGTGAGTGATAATATTCGGAGGTTTTTATGTATACAGTTGAAATAACCAAGATGGTCGAGAGAATGCATCTGACCAACCTGACACCCGAAATCGATCTGACGGGCCGTGTCATTTCCACGCCCGAGATTAACCGTCCCGCGCTTCAGCTCGCGGGCTTCTTCAGCGATTTCGACCCGAACCGCGTACAGCTGATCGGAAACGTGGAATACGCGTACATGTATCATAACGAAATGAATTCGGAACAGCGCCACATCTGCTTCTCAAGACTGATGGGCTACGGTGTTCCGTGCATCATATTCTGCCGGAACCTGCCGGTAAGCGACGGCATGAAGAAGCTGGCACTTGAGAAGGGCGTTCCGCTGTTCGGCTGCGCCATGGAGACGACCGCACTGGTTGCGGAGCTCGTGCGCTGGCTGCAGGTAGAACTGGCTCCCCGCATTTCCATCCACGGCGTGCTGGTCGACGTCTTCGGTGAAGGCGTGCTGATCACCGGCGAGAGCGGCATCGGTAAGAGCGAGGCCGCGCTTGAGCTGATCAAGAGAGGACACCGTCTCGTAAGCGATGACGTCGTCGAAATCAAGAAGGTCAGCGACGAGACGCTGGTCGGTTCCGCACCGGATGTCACGAGACATCTGATCGAGCTTCGCGGTATCGGCATCATCGACGTCAAGACGCTGTACGGCGTACAGAGCGTTAAGGACACGCAGTCCATCAACCTCGTCATCCGTTTGGAGGAGTGGGACCGCGAGAAGGATTATGACCGTTTCGGCCTTGAGGACAATTACACCGAGTTTCTCGGCAACCGGGTTGTCTGCAACGATATCCCGATTCGCCCCGGCCGTAACCTCGCCATCATCTGTGAGGCGGCCGCCATCAACTACCGTCAGAAGAAGATGGGCTACAACGCGGCCAAGGAGCTTCACAACCGCGTCATGAACAATCTGAAGAAGAATTCACAGTAAACGGAGGAAGCCATGAAATACATTTTCGGCATCGATATCGGCGGCACGACCGTGAAGTGCGGACTGTTCCAAAAGGACGGAGGGCTCCTTGACAAATGGGAGATCCCGACGGACCGCACCGACAACGGAAAGAACATTCTCAGAGACGTTGCCTCGGCCATTCTTAACAAGGCCGCGGAAAATGGCATAGCAAAGACGGACATCGCCGGAATCGGCATGGGTGTTCCCGGACCGGTTCTTGCGGACGGCACTGTGCTCGGCTGCATCAATCTCGGCTGGGGAACGGTGAACGCCAAGGACGCGATGGAAGGACTGATCGGTGTCCCGGTTTATGTCGGAAACGATGCGAACGTTGCCGCGCTCGGCGAAGCGGTTTACGGCGGCGGAAGAGGCTATGACAGTGTTCTGATGGTTACGCTCGGCACCGGTGTCGGCGGCGGGCTTATCTTAAACGGTCAGATTGTTTGCGGCTCGAACGGAGCAGCAGCGGAAATCGGCCATATCATCGTGGAGAACGACGAACCCGATGCATGCGGCTGCGGCGGACACGGCCATCTCGAGCAGTACGCGAGCGCGACCGGAATCGTGCGCATGGCCAAGAAGCGCCTTGCCCTGTCCGATGAGATGACGGCACTTCGCAAATACGAAAAGCTTACGGCAAAGGATATCTTTGACGAAGCAAAGAACGGTGATAAGATTGCGCTTGAGCTGACCGACCGTCTCGGCAGCTATCTGGCTCTGGTGCTGACGCATGTGGCAGCAGTCGTTGACCCGCAGGCATTTGTCATCGGCGGCGGCGTCAGCAAGGCGGGAACCATCCTGACGGATGCAATTGAAAGACATTACAACCACAACATTCTGAAGGCTCTTTGCGGGAAGAAGATTCTTCTTGCGGAGCTCGGCAATGACGCCGGCATCTACGGTGCCGCAAGCATGGTAAGGTGACACTATTGGACTGGAAAGAAGAACTGAAGACAATCTGTCCGTCTGAGCATATCAGCTTTGAGGAGCCGATGAGCAGGCATACATCGTTTCGCATTGGCGGACCCGCGGAGTGCTACATTGTTCCGAAGGATGCGGAGGAACTGAAGCAGGTCATCCTTTTCGCGAAGGCAAATGCCATTCCGTTCACGGTCATCGGAAACGGAACCAATCTGCTTGTCAGTGACGACGGCATCCGCGGAATCGTCATTCGGATGGAGGAGGGCTCTTTTAGTGAGATCGGAACCGACGGAGACCGCGTTTTATACCGCGCGGATGCAGGCGTTTTGTTTTCCTCATTTGCCAAGGCAGCTGTAAAGCTCGGCTATAGTGAACTTGCCTATGCGACGGGAATTCCCGGAAGCGTCGGCGGTGCGGTCGTGATGAATGCGGGCGCATACGGCGGCGAGGTGAAGGATACGTTACGCAGTGTGACGGTTCTGACGAAGGACGGCGAAATCGTCGAAAGAACGGCGGAAGAGCTTCAGCTTTCGTACCGGCACAGCAACCTGAGCGAGAAGGAAGAGATTGTAATCTCTGCTGTATTCGCGTTAAAGAAGGGCTCGCCGGAAGAGGCACTTTCACTGCAGGCGGATTACACGGCAAGACGGAAGGACAAGCAGCCGCTTGAGTACCCGAGCGCGGGCAGCACCTTTAAGCGGCCGGAAGGATATTTTGCGGGTAAGCTGATTGAGGATTGCGGGTTACGCGGTTTTCAGATCGGCGGAGCGCAGGTTTCCGAGAAGCATTGCGGCTTTGTCATCAACAAGGCGGACGCCACGGCTGAGGACGTGATGCAGCTGATCGGATATGTGCAGCGGACGGTATCGGAACGGTTCGGTGTTGTGCTGGAGCCTGAGGTGCGTTTTTTAGGATTTTAGGAGGACCGGCATGTCATTTTCCCGGGAAGTGAAAGAAGAACTCATCGGAAGAATGCCCTCGCAGGCACATTGCAGATCGGCGGAATTATGCGGTTTTCTCGTATACCGCGGCGAGCTTCTTTCGGACGGAACGCTGGAATTTGTATGTGATAATCAGGGGATTGCAAAAAAGGTCTTTACATTTTTGAAAAAGTCATATAATATTGGTCTAGCCGCAATGCAGCGGAAAGTCGGGGGCCGCGTCCGGACAGAGCATGTCGTTCGGATTCCGGATGCCGAAGAAACGGCGCTTGTTCTTTCTTCCCTGGGACTCGGAACGAGCCTGGAAAGACCCGGCAGGCTGACCCTTTTACAGGAGGAATGCCTGAGCAGAAGCTGCTGCAAACGGAGCTTTCTTCGCGCCGCCTATTGCATGGCCGGCACGATGAACGACCCGAAGAAGTCACTTCACTTCGAGATTGCGGCGCCTGAGCAGTCGGTCGGAAGAATTCTTTCCGAACTGATGGATTCCTTCGGGCTTGCCCCGAAAGTGACCGAGCGCAGGGGAATCACCTGTTTGTACCGCAAGGACGGGGACGGCATTTCCGACATGCTGAATGTCATGGAAGCGCATGCATCCCTGCTTCGCTACGAAAGCGAAAGAGCCATGCGGGAGGTACACGGCAACGTGAACCGGAAGGTGAACATTGAAGTGTCGAATCTGCGAAAGACCGCGAAGGCAAGTGAGAAGCAGATTCGGAGCATTCAGTTGATCAGTGAAACGACAGGTCTGGGAAGCCTGCCGCAGGAGTTATCGGATATAGCGAAGCTTCGGCTTGAGAACCCGGAAGCGTCGCTGACGGAATTGGGTGAGATGCTGACACCTCCGCTCAGAAGGTCGGGGGTCAATCATCGGTTGCAGAAACTGTGTGATATTGCGGAGGATCTGGCAAGGAGGAGTAAAGAATGATTTCCAAGAACATGACCATCAGTATCCCGAGCGGCCTTGAGGCCCGGCCGGTTGCGCTGCTTGTGCAGGTTGCAAGCCGTTATGATTCCAGCATTTACGTAGAGTGCGGAAACAAGAAGGTAAATGCCAAGAGCATCATGGGTATGATGAGCCTGGCCACCCCCGCGGGAACGGCCATTACCGTAACGGTTGACGGACCGGATGAGAATGCCGCCATGAAGGGTATCGAGGATTTCCTTACCGGGAAGTAGGCCGATTGATATTTTAAGAAGACTGGTTTTTGTTTTCTGCATCAGAATGAAGAAAGACGCGATTTTGGAGAAATCTCCGAAACCGCGTCTTTTCGCATTCTATTCACGCTTTTTTCACACTTTTTTCACAAAATATGTCGTTCATCAAGAGAATATGTCGTTCATCAAAAAGTTGTTGCTATTTTTTTGTGTTTCCGCATAATAGATTCAGGGGAAAAACATATCTGAAATAAGATATAGAATTGAGTTTGGTCCTTTTTTGGAATTGAAGCAATAATGATTCTATGGTATTGATGATTTTGCGGATCATTAATATAAAATGGGAAAGGAATCTGTAGCATCCGCAAAATGAACAGATTCCTCTCCGCAATGCAGAACTCGAAAAGAGCCCTAGGCCAAGTATACTACTTTTTTCGAGCGTTGCCAATATATTATTGAAAGGAGATTTATGATGAAAAAAGTAGTTATTAATGTTAGAAAAGCAATGTCTTTATTACTCACGATGATTATTCTGATGGGCTTTTCACATCAGGTTCAGGCGGCAGCACCGGTTGTGACGCTTAACTCGTGGGACCTTGTTGACAGTGGCAAGCACTTGGACTGGGATGGAGATACAAATTATAAGACTATGTTTACTACCGCAGTTAATACTTGGAATGCATATAAACCTGGTGTTATTCGGAAGGATTCATGGACAGTCATTGAGGATGTAAATATCAAAGATTATGCAGGTGATAATACTACAATTCTCACGGTGTCATCAAATGGAAAGATTAGGTTCAATCAAATGGTAATGGATAAGCATAGTGACGCACAAAAGACAAGTGATTGTCTTTTTGCACTTGGACTGGCGTTGGGACTTGGTATAACGCATAACACAAGTGATGTAATGTATGCTTCCACATCTTCAGTAACAACTCTTTCTGCAAACGATAAGGCATCATATGATGCTGCTTACACTAGATATTAAAGGGGGACGTTGTGATGAAGAAATCTTTATTTATTGTTTCTTTGTTACTGGCAGGTTTCTTTTTAGTGGATTCGGTTTGTGATGCGGCATCATATTCTTATGTACTCAGTACGTGGGACCTTGTTGATAGTGGCAAACATCTGGATTGGGATGGAAGCACAAATTATATGACTGAGTGGTATAATGCTGTAAATGCCTGGAATGCGTATAAGCCCGGTGTAATAAGGGTTGATCGATGGGATATCCTTGAGGATGTGCATATCTACGATAAATCAAAGTGTGATGGAAGCACATTTGCTTCAACCTATTCGTATGGTGTAATAGTTTTTTATCAAGATACTATGGATAAGATGACTCCGACGCAAAGACAGGCTACTATTATGCATGAAATCGGACATGCCTTGGGGCTTGACCATAATGGGAAGGATACTTCTATTATGCGGACGGGATATAAGAACTTTACAACACTAGATATCATTGATAAGCAAGGCTATGATGCGGCATATAAAAGGTATTAGAGCTAGACTCTAATTTTGGTAGATTATTAATCGGGGGAAGGCGATGGCTATAGTCCGGTTTGGAATAAGGCCGTCGCCTAATCCTAAAAAAACTAAATGGGAAAACGGGAGGTTAGAAATGCGCAGAGTAAAAGGATTATTATCGTTGATTGTTGCAGTGGCGATTGTTTTATGCAGTTGTGGCAAGAGTATTGATGTACGAAAAATCATCGGAACTGATCAGATGAAGGTTGAACCATATCATGCTTCATTTGTTGTTGATGAGAATGATATTATTCAAGTAACTACGTATGCTTCATATGTGTTTGTTGCCGAAGTTATAGATTATGATAAAACAGAGTATATAAACGGTGATGCAAATCTGCCGTTAACCTATTATCATGTTCGGGTAAAAGAGAATATTAAAGGGAGTCTGAGGACGGATGAAGATATTGTGGTGAAAAAAGCCGGAGGGGTACGTAAGGGAACTGATACTTTTTTGATTTGTGAGGGGGATGTGTTGCCTAAACCTGGCAATACATATCTTTTTTCAGCTGTGATTTTTGAGGATGATTTGTATTGCCCAATGCCAAACATGGTTATTGGAGTAGAGAATAGTGAGGATGTTTCAAACAATCCTTTTGTTTTACAATTCAAAGAAGCATGTAATAACCCGACGGAAGAAGTTCCTAATGGGAATCAGTATAAATCCAAATATGACAGCGGTGAAGAATAAATGGGGATCATAGAGGTAAAGAATCTTACAAAAGTATATGAAAAGGAAGGAGTCTTTATTCGCGCACTTCAAGGAATAACTATGGAGATTCTTGAAGGCTCATTTGTTGCGATAACCGGAACAAGCGGGTCGGGAAAATCAACCTTACTTCATATTCTGGCCGGAATCGATGATGCCACTTCCGGAGAAGTATGGATAAACGGAATACGAACTGACCGATTAAGCAGGGACGAGAAGACTGTTTTCCGTAGAAAAAATATAGGGTTGATTTATCAATTCTTCAACCTGGTTTCTGTATTGACTGTTGCAGAAAACATAGTGCTTCCGGCGACACTTGACGGTAAAAAATCGGATGCAGAAAAGTTGAAGGAATTAATGGAAAAGCTTCATTTGGAAGAAAGAAAAAAACATTTTCCGTCGGAATTATCCGGAGGGCAGCAGCAGCGGGTCGCAATAGCACGCGCCATCTATAACAAGCCTTTAGTTGTTTTGGCGGATGAACCTACAGGCAACCTTGATTCATATAACAGAATTGATGTGATGAATGCTTTAATGCTGCTGAATAAGGAATGTAATATAACTGTCGTAATGGTTACACATGACTCGGAGCTAGCAGCTTATGCGGATCGAGTAATCAAGATTTCTGACGGAAAGATTGTAGAAGACAAGGAAAGGGCAAATAATGATTAAACTGTCGCTTCGTTATGTATTTCGGAAAAAAACACAGTTTATGATTATGTTCGTTGCAACTGTTTTGGCAACCCTTCTGTTCTTTTCTGTTTTGCATATCTCACGGGGGTTGTGCAGAACAATTCAGAACGATGCCAGACATCGCTACGGAGACTACTCAGTCGGTGTAGCATACGCAGATTCTGAAACGCAAAGTTCTTTTAGAAATCTGTTTTCGAATTATGGCATAATTTCAAAGGATTTCTCTGGGTATTTAGAGTATGAGGGGCAGTTTTTTTGTTTGTGGTCTGTTTCGAACGATTGGTATGAGTGCTTCGATTGTAATTTGATAGATGGAGAATACCCACGCCATGAAGGGGAAATACTTGTTCCTGACAATTTACCCGGAATGAGTAAAGGAGATATAGGGAAAACAGTTTCGGCAACTGTTTTTATGAGGAGTGATTCCGATGGGAACTTATTGGATGAGCGGTACGGAATTCAAGAAACGGAAAGAAAAACAGTTGTCGATGAAAAGTCTTTTACAATTGTCGGAATATATGAAAATGATGGAAGAGCATGCATTAACAGTATCAACGCGATATGCTTCTATGAATGTGAAGAAAAAGAGAAAAACTCAAAAACTTTCTTATATACAAAAGCAATAAACAGGATAAAGTTTGATGAGTTGGAGAAAAGATACCCCGCAGAAGCTCTTTTCAATAAAGATTATCTGACGACAGTCGGTTACAGCGGGGGAGGGGAGTCGGTACTTGGAAGCATAATCATTCTGTGCACTGTTTTAATCATTCTTGTGGCAATAGCTGTATTGTTGCTTGTAGGGAATGCATTCTCGCTCTCATATAAAGATCAAGCCAGAGAGCTTGGTGTTTTGTCATCCGTGGGTGGGACCCATAAACAGCTAAGAACCCTTTTCCTATTAGAGGCTTTTTGGATCTCTGCTGCAGGATTAATACTGGGAAATGCGTTGGGGTACATATTGGTTAGCTTTTGTGTTCCTTTGTTTGGGGGGGAACTGCTTTCAATATGTTATGTAAATGCGGAGTTTGTTTTTCCGTCTCCGCTTATTTCCTTTGCAGTAAGTGGGATGTTGACTCTTTTGATATCCTTCTTGGCAATTCTTTGGCCGTTGCATAGATTGCGAAATACATCGTCCCTTGAGTTGATTCGTGAAACCTTTCCGTTTAGGAAAAATCGTCAACTCTTGAAAGTGAAAATATGTGCGATAATTCCTTTTCTAGCCAAACGTTATCGGATTGCAAATAAAGCGAGGTATCGTATCATGTTTATTTCGCTGGGGGCATCTGCTGTGATTCTGCTTTTGTCTCTTGGGCTGTGCAATGCCGGAATTCAAGACAGTGAGGCAAAAGAAAGCCATTCTGCATATGATGTATTCTTGCGTACGCAGATAGTTTCAGAAACTGATTTTTCCGGGATTCTTGCGAGAGCATTGTCTAAAGATAGTGTAAACGTAGAAAAATCGTATTGGTACATCGAGTATAACCCGGTTGAGATCAATTCCTGGGAGTCTTTCGCTGAACAGGCAGAGGTAATCTCAATCCCGGGAAATGTTTATGAGAAAATCGCGGGAGAGTTGAAAAACACAGATTTTCTGGCTGCAAAGAATATGGTATGTTATTCTGTAAAAGGAGATAGCGTTGTTCAGGAAAATGAATCATTGTTTTCAAACAAAGAATTGATTCAGAAAACCTTTGAGGGTACGGGGACGTTTTCTGTCGGCTGTATTCCGTGGGATGATATTTGCAAGGAGTTTCCGTATTTTGCAGATATGGAAAAGAGTTTATTTGTTTTTCCAGACAATTCAGAGTTATTGCGTGGCCGGAAAACGGAAGAGGGTTGTATCTTTCTCTTCGCTGAGAATCATAGGATGGTTGCACAAGCATTTGAAGAGGAAGAAGGAGTATCTGTTCATGATTTAGCGGCTGATTTTGATCAACAAAAAACGGATATGATTGTTATGAAAGCTTTCCTCTATGTTTTTATGGCGCTTGTTTTTGTGGTTTGCTATATCAATATGTTTTTTACAGTTTACTCCCATCACAAGCTTCGTGAGAAGGATTATTTTACGCTGCAAACATTGGGAATGGATTCCGAGCAGACCGACAGAATGATTATGTTGGAATGCGTCTATTTTGGGACGGCTACAGTATTAACCACGATTATTGGGACGGTAGTAATTGGGGCGATATTGAAATTTGGAGCAAGACTGAATTTCACATTTTCTCTGAGCGCACTGGGAGTTGTTATCGGAGGTATCATTTTCGCTCATTTTCTTGCGTATATCGTTGTGTCGCGGAGGTTTCATAGCGTCAATATGATTGAAACCATCAGAAAATGCATGTGAATAGATTATAGTAACCCAGAATTGCATCAGAAAATAGAATACGATACAGAAGAAAAGGAGCGTTCGCGCTCCTTTTTTTCGTGCCCTCGGAGAAAAAAATTACCCTTTATGATTTGTGAAAAATGTGATATGATATCATTTGGTTAAGTATGTTCTCTTTTGGCGGCAAAAACGGTAACACGAACACAACTCGGGGGTTGGTCATGGGATTTACACATCTGCACGTGCATACGGAATACAGCCTTCTTGACGGATCCGGTAAAATCGGTGAGATGGTGAAACGGGCGAAGGAGCTCGGCATGAAGCATCTGGCGATTACCGACCATGGGGTTATGTACGGTGTAATCAATTTTTATAAAGCCTGCAGGGATGAGGGAATCAATCCCGTCATCGGCTGTGAGGTATATGTGGCGCCCGGCTCCCGGTTTGAGAGAGAGGGCACCGTTACCGATAAGCGGTATTATCATCTGGTTCTTCTTGCGGAGAACAATACCGGTTATCAGAACCTGATGAAGATTGTTTCCAAAGGGTTTACCGAAGGATATTATTACCGCCCGCGGGTAGACTATGAGGTTTTGGAACAGTATCATGAGGGCATCATTGCGCTTTCCGCGTGTCTTGCCGGCGAAGTGGCGACGGCACTCCGCATCGGCCTTTATGACGAGGCAAAGCAGAGAGCCCTTCATATGCAGCAGATTTTCGGTGAAGGCAACTTCTTCCTTGAGATGCAGGATCACGGCATTCCGGATCAGAAAGCCGTTAACCAGGGCATTATAAAGCTGCACCGGGAGACCGGCATTCCGATGGTATGCACGAATGACGTGCATTATATTACGGCGGACGATGCTTCCGCACACGATGTCCTTTTATGCATTCAGACGCAGGCCAAGGTCAGCGATGAGAACCGGATGCGTTACGAGGGCGGACAGTACTACCTGAAGTCCGAGGCGGAGATGGAAACGCTCTTCCCGTATGCCCGTGAGGCGCTTGACAATACGGAGAAGATTGCGGAACGCTGTCATGTAGATATTAAGTTCGGCGAATATAAACTGCCGAAGTTCGACGTGCCCGAAGGCTTTACGGCATATTCCTATCTGGAGAGCCTTTGCCGGGACGGCATCAAAAAGAGATATCCCGATACCTATGCGGAGCATGAGGACAGACTTGTCCATGAGCTCAGCGTCATCCGGGATATGGGCTTTGTAGATTACTTCCTGATCGTTTGGGATTTCATCCGTTATGCCAAAGAGCATGACATTCCGGTCGGACCGGGAAGAGGAAGCGGCGCGGGCAGCATTGTCGCCTATTCGCTTCGCATCACCGATATTGACCCGATTCGGTATAATCTGATTTTCGAGCGGTTCTTAAATCCGGAGCGTGTTACCATGCCCGATATCGATATCGACTTCTGCTACGAAAGAAGACAGGAAGTCATCGATTACGTGAACCGCAAATACGGCAAGGAACAGGTCGTTCAGATTGTGACGTTCGGAACGCTCGGCGCGAAAATCTGCATCCGCGACGTGGCAAGAGCCATGGATATGCCGTATGCAAGAGCCGATGCCGTCGCCAAGATGATCCCGAACGAGCTTGACATGACCATCGACAAAGCGCTCTCGATTAACAAAGAACTGGCGACTCTGGTCGAGACCGACCCGGAAATCGCGGAACTCATTTCGGTTTCCAAGAAGCTCGAAGGACTACCGCGTCATACCTCGATGCATGCCGCCGGCGTCGTGATTTCCAACGCTCCGGTTGACGAATATGTTCCGCTTTCGTGTAACGCGGACGGTGTCGTGACGACACAGTATACGATGACCACCATCGAAGAGCTCGGTCTGTTGAAGATGGACTTCTTAGGCCTTCGGACACTGACGGTCATCAAGGATGCGGAGGAGCTTGTTAAGAGAAGCCACCCGGATTTCTCCATGGAGAACATTTCCTATGACGATCCGGCTGTTTATGCCTTAATCACCTCGGGTAAGACTGACGGCGTGTTCCAGCTTGAAAGCGGCGGAATGAAGAGCTTCATGAAAGAATTGAAGCCGAAGAACCTTGAGGAAGTCATCGCCGGAATCAGCCTGTACCGGCCCGGCCCCATGGAATTCATTCCGCAGTATATAAAGGGCAAAGAGCATCCCGAAAGCGTGGTTTATGACAGCCCGCTTCTCGAGCCGATATTAAAGCCCACCTATGGCTGCATCGTATACCAGGAACAGGTTATGCAGATTGTGCGTGATCTGGCCGGATACAGCATGGGGCGAAGTGACCTGGTGCGCCGTGCCATGAGTAAGAAGAAGGCGCATGTCATGGCCGAGGAGCGCCGCTATTTCATCGAAGGAAAGCCGGACGCCGGTGTTCCGGGATGTAAGGAGCGCGGCATTCCCACGGAGGTGGCGGAACGCATCTTCGACCGGATGACCGACTTCGCGAAATATGCCTTTAACAAATCCCACGCGGCCTGTTACGCGGTCGTTTCCTACCGGACCGCTTATCTGAAAAAGTATTATCCCGAGGAGTTCATGGCTGCGCTGCTGACGTCGGTGCTTCATGATTCCGGAAAGCTGGCAGGTTATATCCTGACGCTGAAGCCGCTCGGCGTGACGCTTTTGCCGCCTGACATCAACGAGGGTGAGAGCGCCTTCGGTGTCGTGCGGACGGCCGAGGGAAAGCTTGCGATTTCGTACGCTTTGTCAGCAATCAAAGGACTCGGAAAGCCGCTCATCGATGCGATTGTTGAGGAGCGTAATGAAGGCGGACCGTTCCGCGATCTGAAGGATTTCATCAAGCGGACCGTTCCGAAGGGAGTCAACCGCCGTTCGGTCGAGAACTTCATCAAGGCAGGCGCTTTGGACGGACTTCCGGGCACCCGTAAGCAGAAACTTCAGGTGTACATCGGAATCATGGAAGGCGAAGCCTTTGAAGCCCAGAAGAACGTTGCCGGACAGCTTTCTTTGTTTGATATGTTTGCGCCGGAGGAACGCCCGACGGAGCTCACATTTCCCGACTGCGGGGAATTCGCCGTTGAAGAGAAGCTGGCCTTCGAAAAGGAAGTGCTCGGCATCTATGTCAGCGGCCATCCGATGCAGGAGTATGTGAGTCTGCTGCAGAAATTCTCCACCTGCAGAACATCCGATTTCGAACTGAATCCGGATACCGGACTGCCGGAGGTAGAGGACGGAGCCCAGGTCATTCTCGGCGGCATGATTACCGAGAAGAAAGAGAAGATTACGAGAAACAATTCCATGATGGCAATCCTGACCTTTGAGGATATGATCGGGTCCATCGAGGTTTTGGTATTCCCGAGAGACTACGAGAAGCTTCGCGGAAGGCTTTCGGCGGACGCAAAGGTGTTCATCCGCGGCAGGGTTTCCGTGGAGGAGGACAAGCCGGCCAAGCTGCTTTTGTCGGATGTGAAGGCATTTGACGAAATTCCGTCGGATATTTACATCCGTTATCCGTCGAGCGAGGCATTCCTTGACGACCGGCCGAAGCTTACCGAACTGCTTTCGGAAAGCGACGGAACGAGTTCCGTTATAGCCTATATCAAGTCGGAAGGAAAGATGTATCCGATGCCGCAGAACCTGACGGTTTCCGCAGACCGCAGCTTCATCGACCGCCTTAAGGAGGTCTACGGCGAGGACAATGTCGCACTGAAATACAAAAACTTAACGTTTTCGAGGTAGAGGGAAATGGCATTCTTAAAGGGTAAGACAGCGGATATCAAACATATTGCCGTTTTGACGAGCGGCGGAGATGCACCGGGCATGAACGCGGCCATCAGGGGCGTGGTACGTACCGCCATCGTGAACGGACTTCGCGTAACCGGCATCCGCAGAGGTTACACCGGTCTTTTGGAAGAGGACTTCGTGGAGATGGAGGCCCGCAGCACTTCGGATATCATCCAGCACGGCGGTACGATTCTTTACACGGCCCGCTGCGCGGAAATGATGACGGAGGAAGGTCAGCAGAAGGCAGCCGAAATCCTTGCAAAGCATGAGATCGACGGACTGGTTGTCATCGGCGGCGACGGTTCCTACCGCGGCGCCAAGGCGCTTGCGGAGCACGGTGTTAACGTTGTCGGCGTTCCCGGCACCATCGATCTGGATATCGCCTGCACGGACTATTCGATCGGCTTTGACACGGCCCTCAATACCGCTATGGAATGTATCGACCGTGTAAGAGACACATCGGCATCGCATGAGCGCTGCAGCATCATCGAAGTCATGGGCCGTAAGGCAGGTCATATCGCGCTTTGGTGCGGTATTGCAAACGGCGCCGAGGAAATCCTTGTTCCCGAGCGTTATGACTATGAGGAGCAGGCCATCATCGACCGCATTGCAAGACGTAAGCGTCTCGGTAAGAAGCTTCATATCATCATCAATGCCGAAGGAATCGGTGACTCCAACGGAATGGCCAAGAGAATCGAAGCCGCTACGGGTCTTGAGACCAGGGCGACAATCATCGGTTATATTCAAAGAGGCGGAAGCCCGACCTGCAGAGACCGTGTATTTGCCTCTGTCATGGGTTCGAAGGCCGTTGACATTTTGGTAAGCGGCGGACGCAACAGAGTGGTGTGCTACCGTAAGGGCGAGTTCACGGATATGGATATTTACGAGGCTCTTGCCATGCAGAAGGATCTTGATAACTCGCTTTGGGAGATTTCCCGTAAGCTCTGCAGATAGTGAAGGAGAGTTATGTACCGTCCGAAAAACTTCAAAGCAAACTGTCAGGTTGAGATTCCGGATGACTATCTGAATGGACAGTCCATGGGCGTCTTAAAGGATATGAAGTACGGCGCAACGACGCTTGACGACGCCGGCTGCGGTCCGCTTGCCGTGTATAATGCCATGCGTTATCTCGGAAGCCCCATGAGTCTGCCGAAGGTCATGCGGGAACTGGAAACCTATGCCGCGCCGATTGGTGCGAGACTCGGCACTTCGGCGATTCTGATGATGATTTTCTTCTGGCGTCACCATGTCCGTTTCCGGATTATCCGCAGAGTGAAGAAAATAGACCGAAGCCACGCCGGAATCATGATGTACTGGACCAAGCGTCCGGTTTTTTCGGGAGGACATTTCGTCTTTTACCGCAGGGATGAATTCGGAAGAATCAGCGTATATAACCGATACAGCAATCGGGAAGAAATCTATCGGTTTGACTCTATTGGGGAGATGCTGCCGCAAAACAGGATTATCGTCACATTTGCCTTAAAGGATAAGGCACCGGGGAATACTGTTACAGAAGGGGAAGTATGAAAGGAGAAAGAATGGAACAGACAGAAACAGAACAGAAGGAACAGCGGAAGGAGAGCGGGCACAGCCAATCGTTTTACCGGGCTTATAAGATTGCATTAATCGGTATTTTCTCGGCGATTTCGTTTGTGCTGATGCTGTTTGAGTTTCCGCTGCCGATGATTGCACCGCCCAGCTACAAGATGGGCTTCAGTGAGCTTCCGATTATGATCGGAGCTTTTGCCCTGGGACCGGTTGCCGGCATCATCATTGACGCCGTAAAGGTGCTGCTGAACCTGTTGATTCAGGGAACGCAAACCGGCGGTGTCGGCGAATTCGCCAGCTTTGTCATCGGAGCCGCTTATGTGCTTCCCGCTGCCTTGATTTATTCTCACCGCAAAACGAAGAAGAACGCCGTCATCGGTCTTTCGGTTTCGCTTTTCACGGTTGTTGTTGTCGGAAGCCTGATGAACGCCTTTGTTCTGCTTCCCATGTATATTCAGCTTTATTTCCACGGCGACAAGAGCATTCTGATTGCCATGGGAACGGAAGTGCATGCGCAGATTACGGACATTACGACATTCGTTCTCCTCGCGGTTGCACCGTTCAACCTGATTAAGTACGGTGCCATTTCCATTATCACGATGCTGATTTACAAGCACATCAGCAGAGTTTTGAAGAATCCTTTGGAGAAAGTCTGATGGAACAGGATGAGAAGGTATTAGACGGTCCGGAATTGTCGGACCCCGCAGATGAGTTTGTTCATGAAGAGGGCGAAGTGGTCATAACCGGACCGCTTCGTTTCTCGGATTATTTTGCGTTCCGGCTTCGGTACAGTTATTTCAGCGTCGCAGCGCTCGGTTTCTGGGCACTTGTTCTTTTGATTGCGGCTTTTCTGGTTATCGGCTGGGACAAATACGACACGACGGCGAAGGTGCTTCTGTTTGTTGTGCTCGGCTTCGTACTGGTGTACCAGCCGCTCAACACGGCGTTACACACCGCGCAGCTGACGGAAGGCCTTAAGGCGCAGAACATCGAATTCCGGTATACCGTGAATTCGACCGGCGTGCTGGTGGACGACGGAACGAACCGCGAAGTAATCCGCTGGGATATGTTCCGGAAGGTAAAGGAAACAGGAAAACGGTATTTCCTTTACGTGATGAAGAACTCGGCATTTGTCTTCGGCAAGGACGTGCTTGGTGAGCAGGACGCGGCATTCCGCGGATTTCTTGCGAACTGTCCGGCGCGGAAGAAGGGATAGGAGGATTATGGAAACGGAAAGCCGTTCGGCGGAAGAAACCTTTGCCATGGGTGAATTCATGGCGAAAAAGCTGCAGCCCGGGATGGTACTTTGCCTGAACGGCGACCTCGGCGTCGGAAAAACCGTTTTCGTCAAGGGCATCGCGCGCGGCCTCGGCATCACGGAGCCTGTCGTGAGCCCCACATTTACCATCCTTCAGGAATATAGGGGCGGGCGGATTCCGCTCTATCATTTCGATGTGTACCGGATTGAGGACGAAGAGGAAATGTTCGAAATCGGGTTTGATGATTATTTGTACGGAGACGGCGTCTGCCTGATTGAGTGGGCGGAAAATGTGAAGGGGCTCCTTCCCGAGAACGCCGTTTCGATTACGATTGAAAAGGATCCGGAGCAGGGTCTTTCTTACAGAAGGATTACGATTGAGTAGGGAGAGCGTATGAAGATTTTAGCGATTGACAGTTCGGGACCGGTTGCTTCGGTCGCCGTTGTTACGGAGGATGCGGTGCTTGCCGAGTACTCGGTCAATTTCAAAAAGACGCATTCCCAGACGCTTCTGCCGATGATTGAAGAGATTATGCGGATGACGGAAACGGAAGGGAAGGATCTTTCCGCGATTGCCGTCACGGCGGGGCCCGGTTCGTATACGGGACTTCGCATCGGTGCTTCGACCGTGAAGGGGCTGGCGCTTGTCTGGCAGATTCCGATTGTTCCGGTATCGACGATTGCGGTTTTAGCTGCCAACTACGCGGGGCATGAAGGCCTGATCTGCCCGATTCTCGATGCGAGAAGAGGACAGGTTTACGGCGGACTGTACCGTTTTTCGGGTGTTACCCCGATTGCGGAAGTTGAGCCGTGCTGCACGCTTCTTTCGGATTTGATTTCGGAGGTTAACCGCCGCGGCGAAAAGGTTGTCTTTCTCGGGGATGGCGTGCCGGTTCATAAGGAAACACTTACAGGCAGCGTAACGTGCGGTTTCACATTTGCCCCGATGAATAAGGCGCTTCAGAGCGCGGCGTCGCTTGGGCTTCTGGCGGTCGGGCTTTTCAAGGAAGGAAAGACCGTTACGGCAGAGGAGATGGTGCCGGAATATCTCAGGCAGTCCCAGGCCGAGCGGGAGAGGGAGGAACGTCTTGCAAATCGTGCGCATGACTGAAAAGTGGATTCCGTCGGTGCTTTTATTGGAGCAGGCGTGCTTTTCCGAGCCGTGGAGCGAGGCCGGACTTAAGGAGGCTGTTGAGTCGCCCTTATACCGCTACTTTGTGGCATGTGAGGAGGACGAGCTGTTCGGATACGGCGGCATGTTTCTTGCCGGGGATGAGGCAAATGTGACGAATATCGCTGTTGCTCCCCAGTTAAGAAAGAAGGGTGTCGGAACCGGAATCGTGCGGGCGCTTCTTGCGGAAGCAGAGGCAGACGGTGCCGAAAGAGTATTTCTGGAAGTTCGCGTCGGCAACGAACCGGCGAGACATTTATACGAAAGATGCGGATTCCGGGAGGTCGGAATCCGGAAAGACTTCTACCGCGGCCCGAAGGAAGACGGAGCCGTATACATGTTTGAAATCAAGCGGTAGAACGAGCGGAGGTTTTTATGCTGGAAGTCAGTTTGCTCGGAACGGGCGGCATGATGCCGCTTCCGGGAAGGTTTTTAACTTCCTGCCTGACACGTTTTAACGGCAGCAGTCTTTTGATTGACTGCGGCGAGGGAACGCAGGTTGCATTGAAGAAGAAGGGCTACAGCTGCCATGACATCGACGTGATTGCCTTTACGCATTTTCACGGCGACCATATCAGCGGGTTGCCCGGACTCCTTCTTTCAATCGGCAATTCCGAACGGACCGAGCCGGTCACGCTGGTCGGACCGAAAGGACTTACCGAGGTTGTTGCCGCGCTTCGCGTCATCGCACCGGAGCTGCCGTTTGAGCTTAGATTCATCGAGCTTACCGAGCCGGTCATGAGCATTCCGTTATTCGGTTATGAGCTTCGCGCTTTTAAGGCAAGACATAACGTGACCTGCTACGGATATTCCCAGGTCATCAGCCGCGCGGGCAAATTCGACCCCGCAAAGGCCAAAAAGAACAATGTCCCGATGCAGTACTGGAGCAAGCTTCAGAAGGGTGCCGTGATTGAGGCGGACGGCCGGACGTATACGAAGGACCTGATTCTCGGACCGGACAGGAAGGGACTGAAGCTCACCTATTGCACCGATTCGCGGCCGACGAAGCTGATTGTCGAAAGCGCAGGCGGTGCCGACCTTCTGATTTGCGAAGGCATGTACGGCGAAAAGGGTTCCGAGGCGAAGGCCAAGGAGCACAGCCATATGACATTTGCCGAAGCCGCGGAGATTGCGAGAAAGGCTGAGGTTTCGGAACTCTGGCTCACGCATTACAGCCCGGCGCTTGTAAGGCCGGAGGATTATGTGCAGACGGCAACGGAAATCTTTGCAAATACCCACGTCTGCAAGGACGGCAGAACGACGGTTCTGCATTTTGAAGAAGAGGAGTAAGACGGTCCGAAAGGGCAGGCGGTTTTATGAAAGGTACTTATATTCTGGCAATTGAATCATCGTGTGACGAGACGGCCGCGGCAGTCGTGAAGGACGGCCGGCAGGTGATTTCCAACATCATCTCGTCGCAGATTGATTTGCATACAAAGTACGGCGGGGTTGTGCCGGAACTGGCATCGAGAAAGCATATCGAGAAGATTAACCCTGTCATCACGGAAGCCTTAGTCGGCGCCGGCATGACGATTCAGGATGTCGATGCCGTTGCGGTGACATGCGGTCCCGGACTGGTGGGAAGCCTTCTGGTCGGTGTGGGAGCGGCAAAGGCCGTCGCATTTGCCGCGGGCAAACCGCTGATCGGCGTGCATCATATCGAGGGTCATGTGGCAGCCAACTACATATGCCACCCGGATCTCGAGCCGCCGTTCTTGTGCCTGATTGTTTCCGGCGGTCATACGCACATCGTCGTGGTGGAAGATTACGGCACGTACCGGATTATCGGACGGACGCATGACGACGCGGCCGGCGAGGCATTTGACAAAATCGCAAGAGCAATCGGACTCGGGTATCCCGGCGGTCCGAAGCTTGATAAGCTGGCAAAGCAGGGCGACCCGACGGCAGTTCCTTTTCCGCGGGCGCATATTGACGGATGTCCGTATGATTTCAGTTTCAGCGGGCTGAAGTCGGCGGTGCTCAATTATCTGAATATCGAGAAGATGAAGTCGAAGGCAGGTTCCGTGCAGCGGTTCGGCGTACCGACCGGCGGTGAGGCAGAAGGCACGGAGGCCTGTCCCGAGGTGTTCTCCGACGGCATCACGAGAGCGGATCTGGCGGCATCGTTCCAGAGCGCGGTTGTGGACGTTTTGGTCAGCCGTACCGTGGCAGCAGCCAACGCGCTCGGCATGGACAGGATTGCCATCGCGGGCGGCGTGGCGTGCAACAGCGCGCTTCGTGCGGCGATGCTCACGCTCGGTGAGGAGAACGGCAAGAAGGTATACTATCCCGATCCGATTCTCTGTACCGACAACGCCGCGATGATCGGTTCCGCGGCTTATTACGAATTCCTGTCAGGCCATACGGCCGACTGGACATTGAATGCAGTTCCGAACCTGAAACTCGGCGAGAAAATCTGACCTGTTCTTTAAGAAACTATCTATTGACAGAAACAGCGTCTGGTGTTAATATTGTTAGCGTCGCTGGTGACAATCGGCGATCTGAGAGCATGAGAGTTTCATTTCAGGCACTGTCTTGGAGAGGTATCGAAGTGGCTATAACGAGGCGGTCTTGAAAACCGTTTGTCCGAAAGGGCGCATGGGTTCGAATCCCATCCTCTCCGTACTATCATAAGGAGGGACCCGCACCGAAGGTGTGGGAGGTTGCCTTATGACCCCGCGCGCTTCTTCGCGAAGCGAACTAAAATGCGCGCGGTTGCCCGCCGACCGGGCGCATACCAGTAAAACTTTAAATGAATCTGTAGATTCAGGCATCCTGGAGAAGTACCCAAGAGGCTGAAGGGACACCCCTGGAAAGGGTGCAGGTCGTTAAT
>JAFYYS010000016.1 GCA_017546025.1 Lachnospiraceae bacterium
AATACCCCTCGGATTTGATACTTCCATTATACCATAAAAAGTGCCGAAAAGCCAGTAAATATAAGGCTTTCGGCACTTTTTAACCAACAAAAAAAGACAAGTCCGAGGCGGTCGAGCCTCGGACTTTGTCTTCAGTCTGAAGAGACCGCCTTACGCGGTCTCTTTCCTGCTTTTGTGTGGGGGTAAAGTTACAATCGGGTGTATATCAGCCGTCGATGGAGATGAACTTCTTCTCCTCCACTTCGGGCTTAGCCTCCTTCTTCGGAACGCTGATCTTCAGGATACCGTTTTCAAACTTCGCCTTGATATCCTCTTCGGTTACATCCTTGCCGACAAAGAAGCTTCTGCTGCAGGAACCGTAATAACGCTCTCTGCGGATATACTTGCCTTCCTTGTCCTTCTCGTCGTCCTTCTTCTCTTTGGAAGCGTGGATTACGAGGTAACCCTGTTTCAGCTCAGCCTTGACATCATCTTTGGTGTAGCCCGGAAGGTCCATGTCAAGCTCATAACCGTTTGCGGTTTCCTTGACATCGGTCTTCATCAAACCGTTCACCGGAAAACCAATCCGCTCCATAGGCTTCATCGGTCTTGCGGTTCTTTCGGCTCTGTCGGGAGCAAACAAATCATCAAACAAATCATCAAACAAATCAGCATCAAAAATTGCAGGCATCAACATAAGTCATTCCTCCTTTTATCGGTAAAAACTACCGTAACAATTAAATTCGGGAACTCCGGAAGCCCTTTCTTCCTTCGTTCTGACTATGTTATACCACTTGTTAGCACTCATGTCAAGTGAGTGCTAACAATATTTCACATTTTCTTCACATTTCGTTTTTTCGGCCCGGCAAGGAGCTTAATCAGCACATCGTAGCTCCGCTCGCGGATGCTCTTCGAATCGCCCTCCACCGCCTCAAGATAAGCTGCAGTCTCGGCTTCCGTCCGTCCGAGTATGCCAAGAAGCACAGTAAGAAACAGCTTGCCGCGTGCCCCCGGGTCCATCGCCGGTTCGTCGCGTAAAAAGCACGGAATGGCTTCCACCGCCGTTTTAATCCGCAATGTATCGGCCGCGCTCACGCCGCCCCTCGGTCTGACAAATGACATGAAAATCTCTTCCGCAACCGCTGCCGCCTCAGGCTGGCGAAGTCCCTCCCGGCAGATTTCGCGAAGCGGTTCGTGCTGCATGCTGCCCGCAAGCAGTAACGCGGAAAATACGACGGCCCCGTAAAAAGAGTCCTTCCGTCTTTCGGCAAACCGCTGCGCCTCGCGGCGGTTCTTCTCAAACAAAACGGTCAGAAGCTCCTTTAATAGCTCCGGCTTTCCGGAATAATAGCAATAGTATTTTCCGGTGGTACAGCCTGCCTCCTCGGCAAGCGACTTCATCGAGGTCGCTTCATACCCGTCCCGGAGGAATGCTCTTGCGCCGGCAAGAAACAGGGCTTCTTTCGTCTTTCGTTCTGCTTCCGGTGTTCGCTGTCTGGCCACAACAGGCTCCTTTCATCCGTTCTCGACATTTACGGGAAAATGTTTTATAATGTGAGGAGCATCCCGAATCAGGAGTCTCCTATGTGGAAATACCCTCTGGCAATCTTAATCGGTTATCTTGCCGGCTGTTTCAGCACCGCTGATACAGTGGGCAGATTTCGGCATGTGAATATCCATAAGACCGGAACCGGAAACCCCGGTGCCTCGAACGTCACCTTCATTCTCGGCTGGCGCATGGGCCTTTTGGTCGGCTTCGTGGATATTGTGAAGGGAATCCTTGCGACCTTTCTGACCATCGTGATCTCGCACGGCAACCTGTTCCTCGGTCTTCTTGCCGGCTCGGCCTGCATTCTCGGGCACATGTTCCCCTTCTATTTGAAATTTAAGGGCGGCAAAGGCTTTGCCACCCTCGTAGGCGTTCTCTTCGGTTTTGACTGGAAGTTTGCTTTGCTCGCGGTTCTGTTCATCTTCCTCATTACGCTGACCACTGACTATATTGTCTTATCAACGCTGACGACGACAGTACTCTTCCCGCTCCGCGCATACCTTCGGACTTCAAGCCTGCTTGCGCTTTGGATCGTGCTTCCGGTCGTTCTCATCATGTTCTATAAGCACCGCACGAATCTCTATCGGATCTTCGTTGCAAGATGCGGCGAGAAGGGCTTCTCCCTCCTGTTCCGCAAAGAATGATCTAGCGTTTCTTCGCTTCGTACATCAAAACGGCTGCTGCCACGGCTGCATTCAGCGATTCCGCCTGCCCCGCCATGGGAATGCGCACGCGGTAATCCGCAAGCGAAGCGGCCTCTTCCGTAAGCCCGTTTCCCTCGTTCCCGATCATAATTGCATACTTCTTACCGTAGTCCGGTTCATCGTAAGGAACCGAGCCCTTAAGGTGCGCCGCAAACACGGTATAACCCTGTTCTTTTAACGATTTAACTGCCTCCGGAAAATCTGACGCATACACGAAAGGCACCCGTAAAATCGCGCCCATCGTGGCTCTGACAACCTTCGGGGAGAAAGCGTCCACAGAGTCGTGCGAGAGAAGGATTCCGCCCATGTCCGCCGCCTCCGCGGTCCGAAGCATGGTCCCGAGATTGCCGGGATCCTGCAGCGTCTCCAAAAGAAGGATTCCCTTTCCGGCTGACGTCAGGTCATTAAGGCTTCTCTCAGGCATCGAAACAATCGCCAGAACGCCCTGCGGTGTTACGGTCTCCGCTGCGGAAGCAAAGATATCGTCTCTTACAATCTCATAGGGATAAGAACAGGCAAGCTCCTTTTCTTCACCGGAAAGGCCCGCAAGCCCCGATTCCGAGAAAAAGGCGCGCTGCAAAAGCTCCGGGTAATCCCGCAGCAGCTCAAAGAACATCTTCCGTCCCTCAATGACGAAAGCCTGCTCTTCATCGCGGGCGCTTCTCTTTCGAAGCAGCTGCCCGATCCGTTTCAATTGCTGATTGCTTTTTGCAGTAATCATATCCCCGTCCCGGTTAAACCGTCTGTCCGGCCTCCTCGGCTGCAAGCTTTGCGGCCTGGTCCGCCGTAATCAGTGCATCGATGATTTCCTGAATATCACCGTTCATAATCTTATCAAGCTTATAAAGCGTGAGACCGATTCTGTGGTCGGTCACGCGGCTCTGCGGGAAATTGTACGTCCGGATCTTCTCGGAGCGGTCTCCGGTTCCGATCTGGCTTCTTCTCGCTGCCGCCTCGGCATCGTGTGCCTTCTGAATCTCGAGATCGAGAAGTTTTGAACGAAGCAGGGCGAAAGCCTTGTCTCTGTTCTGCAGCTGCGATTTCTCGGTCTGCGAATATACAACGATACCGGAAGGATAGTGTGTCAGTCGTACTGCGGAGTCCGTCGTGTTAACGCACTGTCCGCCGTTACCGGATGCACGCATGACATCGATTCGGATATCCTTCTCATCGATGTGCACGTCAACCTCCTCCGCCTCGGGCATGACTGCCACGGAAGCCGTCGAGGTATGAATGCGTCCGCCCGATTCGGTCTCGGGAACACGCTGCACGCGGTGCACGCCGCTCTCATACTTCAATACGGAATAAGCGCCCTGTCCGTGCACCATGAACTGCACTTCCTTCATGCCGCCGATTCCGGTCTCATCGATGTTCACAAGCTCGGTCTTCCAATGCTTGGATTCGATGTAATGGATGTACATGCGGTAAAGCTCCGCCGCAAACAACGCAGCCTCATCGCCGCCTGCGCCCGCACGGATTTCAACGACAACATCCTTCTCATCAAGCGGATCCTTCGGCAGCAGAAGAATCTTCATCTCCTGCTCCAGGCGCTCGATGTCCTCTTTTGCGGCATTCAGCTCTTCCTTGAGCATTTCGCGCATATCCTCGTCGCTCTCGCTCTGCAGAAGTTCTTCGCTGTCCGCAACCGTCTCCTTTGCCTTCTTATAGGCCTCATAAGCCTCCACAAGAGGCTGCATATCGCTTTGCTCTTTCATGAGCTTGCGGAAGCGGTTTGTGTCATTGGTCACGGCCGGATCGGACAGCGCCAGCTGCATCTCCTCATACCGCTTCAGCATATCTTCCAATTTATCAAACATTTCTTTAATCTCCTTATAGCATATAATCGTATGTCCGGAGTTCCTTCCCCCGGAAAATGTGAAATCTTACGATTCTCTGCTACAAGTGTCCCACGACCACACGGTCATTGCCCGCATAGTCTTTGATGACTTTCACCCCGGAAAGTCCCGCGTTTCGGAAGAGTTCCGATACACGGTCTGCCTGGTCATACCCGATTTCCACGATCAGATACCCTCCTTTATGCAAATGTTTTATTCCTTCCTCCGTCAGAATCCGGTAAAAGGTAAGGCCGTCCTCGCCGCCGTACAGCGCGCTTACGGGCTCATGCTCCCGGACCTCCGGCATCAGTTCGTTCATCTGTTTTGCGTCAATGTAGGGCGGATTGGAGACAATCACATCAAAGCTCCCGCTAATCTGCGCAAACATGTCGCTCTCAATAAATGTTATATCCGCACCGTTTCGCGTGGCATTTGCCTTCGCGACTGAAAGCGCGGCCGTTGAAATGTCGGCTGCCGTTACTTTGGCTGCTTTTCCGAGAAGCTTCAGGCTTACCGCGATGCAGCCCGTTCCGGTGCACATATCAAGCACATCGGCACCGTTGCAAAACGGAATCGCCGTCTCTACAAGCACTTCCGTATCCTGCCTCGGGCACAGTGTGTCCCCGGTCACATGAAAAGGAAGTCCCATGAACTCCTGCACGCCCGTAATCTGCTGCAAAGGCTCGCGTCCGGCTCTTCGTCCGATCAGCTCGCCGTATGCCAAAGAAACATTCACCGGAATCTGCTCCGAGGCACGCAAAAGCCAGTCGGAAAGCGTCATGCCGCTTGCGAAAAGAAGTAATTCCTTCGCATCATATTCCGCATTCGGAACGCCCGCATTCTTCAGTTGACCGACCGCTGTTTTCAGCGCTTCCCGATACGTCATCGCCGCTTTCTCCGTTGATAAATGCCTTCCAGTCGAATACCGCTTCCACAGAGGCAATCGCGCACTCTATCATGGAATCGTCCGGCTCCTTCGTCGTCAGAGCCTGCATCCACATGCCGGGGCGGCTCAGAATATCCACAATCTTATTGTTCGAACGGCCGGCAAGCTTCAGAAATTCATAGCTGATTCCCGCCACAAGCGGAAGCAGCAGAAGCCGCACACCGAAACGAATCAGAACCTTCATAATAATCGAATCCCCGTCGTACAGCGTGAAGCAGTTCACGATGGAAAATACGAGGATGCTGACAACCATCACGAAAAGCAGGAAACTGGTACCGCAGCGTTTGTGTTCCTTTGAGGAGTTGCGCGCATTCTCCACGGTAAGCGGCAGTCCGTTCTCCACACAGTTGATGGACTTGTGCTCCGCGCCGTGATAGCGGTACACACGCTTGATGTCGGGCATCAAAGAGATGAGACATACATAGCCGACAAAGATGGCGATTCTGACAAAGCCCTCCACAATGCTTGTGGCAAGAGCGCTGTCCCAGCCGGTCAGTGCCGTTACGCCTTCCGTTACCAGAACCGGCAGGAAGAAGAACAGTCCGATTGTCAGAAGAAGCGAGAGTGCGATGGTTCCGAAAATCATTCCGGTCGTCATGCCCTCGCCTGGCTTTTGCTGCTTTTCGGGCTTCTGCTTTTTTGCAGGCTTTTCAGGAGCCGGTTCTCCGGCTTCCGCGTCTGCAGCCTTGGCCTTCTCCTCTTCGTCCTCGATGAAATCCGCTGAGTAGGTCAGCGTCTTGATTCCGATGACCATCGACTCAATCAGATTCACCGTGCCGCGGATGAACGGCCACCCAAGAAACGGCAGCTTCTCCGTAATGCTGTGCGTCTCTTTGACGTCGGTGATGATCTCACCGTCCGAACGTCTGCAGGACACCGCGTAGCGGTTTTTGTTCCGCATCATGACGCCTTCCAAAACGGCCTGACCGCCGATTCCGGAATTCCTTCTCATAGCTTCCCTCCCGTATAGAAAAAGGAGTTGAGATACGGATACCTCAACTCTTTCATCATCACATTACATTCCTTAGAAATCCGATTAGAAGCCGTACTTCTTGTTGAACTTCTCAATCGCGCCGCGAGCCTGAACAGCCTTCTTCTGGCCGGTGTAAAAAGCATGGCACTTGGAACAGATTTCCACATGAATCTCGGACTTGGTGGATCCGGTTACGAACTCGTTACCGCAGTTGCAGGTAACCTTTGCCTGATAGTACTTAGGCTGGATTGCTTCCTTCATGACGTTCACCTCTCTAATTCAAAATATTGATATAGCCGCCCGGCCGAAACCAGTCGACCTAACATGCAAAATAATGCTTTCCAGAGGACAGCGGACTTATTATAACATAGCATTTTCCGGAATGCAATACCCAATCTTCGAAAAATACAGACGGAATAAGGCTTCAAACCGCCTTTTCCGGCCGCACGCCGCAGCCGCTTACTCTAACCCGAACTTCTCCTTCTCCTCGTCCGTCAGATTGCGGTAAGGAACCGTAATCTGAATGTACTCGTAACGCTCAACTGTTTCGGTCCCGTACGCATCGGTGTAAAATTCTTTCACCTTGCAGCCGTTCTCATCGTAGATGCACGAATAAGCATCAATGAGACCGTCTTCGTTCGGAGAGTCGATGTTGTATCCTCTTTCCCCGATCTTACGGCCGGCTTTATCGTAGAAGTAGTCCCGCCATAAGGTATACTTACGGTCACCCTGTGGCACATCGTTATAATAACGGCGGCTTATGCGTCCTTCACTGTCATACTCATACTCATAAAACCACAGCAGGGTTTCCGCATTCTGATACTGGTTCTCCCTGACGAGGCGTCCGTTTGTGAATTCCCTCGACACAAAGCTGCCGACCGAACCGTCCGGCCGAAGGGTCTCCTCGAGAATCAGATTTCCGTCGAAATCATAAACGTAGCGAATCTTTTCGTGGATATCTCTTGCGGTATCCATCTGATAAGCGACCTTCCGGCCCAGCTCATCGTAGGTATACGAAATCGTATAATCCCAAACATCATTATTCGCGCCGAGATACCGTTCCTCTTTTGCGACTCTGCCGTCATCAAGGTAGCTCCAATCCGTCGCATACGTTACGGTTCCGTCAATTCCTGTCATCTCAACGGTTTCCCGCATCATACGCCCTTTATCGTCATAGTCACGCTGTCTGGTCTCCAGCAGTTCACCGTCCGTGGAATACTCTCTCAAACGGGATGTCGAATAATCCTCCGAATAATCAGTCGTTGTTATATTTGCTTTGCCGGAAAAAGGGTCATAAAGCCGCTCGGTGACAACGTATCCGCCCTCTCCGTACTCCCACTCGCGATAAAGCATTTCCTTCCCGTTCGGGTCAGGGCAGTACTGCTTTGTCATGCGCCAGACGGTGTAGACCTGCGTCTTCGGATCGGCCGGCTCCGTCGGTGTCGCCGTCGGCTTCTGTGCCGTCTGTGTCGGCGTTTCCGTCGGCGTGTTCTGCTGTTTCTTCTTTTTCGAGGCGCCCGAAATCAAAATGATCTCAGCGGCCGCTGCAATCAGGCAGATGATTACGATGGCAGCGATAAAAATCTTACGGGACTTTCCCGTCTTTTCAGGTTTCATAAGTCTCTCCCCCTTACGTCACATTTTCCAATGTCTTACTGCCCGTGTTCGCGGTTGTACCAGATGAGGTCTTCCTCGGTCAGGTCCTCATACGGGATGGAAAATGCCATGTATTCATATCGGATGGTGCCGGAAACGCTTCCGTCGTCGTGGTAGTGCACATCCTCTCTGAGGCATCCGTTCTCATCATAGAAAAAGCCCTCGTCGCTCAGAATGCCTCCGTCACGGTACACCATCGTCTCGCGAATCGGGCGGCCCTTCTCACCGAACTCATACACTGTCTTGGTGCTGTAATTGTCGGGGTTTTGGTCCTCCGTTGCCATGTCGTACTTTGCGGTCATGCGGCCCGCCTCATCGTAGTCATACATACGGGTGGCAACCCACTGTCCGTATTCGTCGTATAAAACGTCCAGGATTACGTTGCCTCTTGCGTCATATTTCTTCTCGGTCGACGTCTTATAAGAGCCGTCCTCCTGCTCCTTGGCGCTTAATACCTGATGCCCTGCGCTGTCATACTCGTAACGATAGTGCTCCCTGTCATCGCCGTAGGCACTGTGCCAGTAATGATCCGTCTGCAGCCCGGCTTCGTTGTATTCATATACGATTTCGTACTCAAAGACATTGTCCTCCAGGCTGTACATGGCCTCCCGGATCAGTTGGCCTTTTCCGTTATACTCATATACCTCGCGTTCGGGAGCGATGTGCTGATTCTCCGCCGGTCTGTAGATAATCTCAACAACCTTCCCGGCTTCGTTGTAGGTACGGGTAACCGTCTCGTATATGGATCCGTCCGTATCAATTCTTTCGGTTTTCACCGGTCTGCCGGCGTCATCATATTCATACCTGACGTGCGAATATTCCGTGCCGACATGGTCCATCTCCAGATACTCGATTATGCGGCCGGCGTCATCATAAATCGACACGACGCCGAGATACGGCGAGCCGGTGTATTCAAAGTACCGCCTGCTCTCGCGGTATACGGTCACAAGTCCGGGATCCGGCGTCGGCGCCTCAGTGATTTCGACCTTTTCCGTCGGCTTCTTGGTTACCGCCTCAGTCGGTGTAACGTTGTTTTTGTCCTTTTTGTCTTTTTTGCTGAATACTCCCGTAATCAGCAGCACCTCCGCAACCACGACTACGGTTACGAGTGCGAGGATTCCCGCAATGAAATACTTGCGCGAGATTCCTTTCTTTTTCTTACTCTGTGTCATTTTCATTCCCTCCACACTTTCTGACTATCTTTTTACCGCCTTCAGTATCACGGTCATATACGGATACTCATAAGGCGTTCCGTCCGCGTTCGTAATCACGACTCTGTCGGACAGAAACTTTTCATATTCTTCCCTGGATTTCGTCACGGTCTCTACGGAAAATCCGTTCTTCCCCAGAGCCTGAACCCATCCGCGTTCGGTTAAAATGCCGAACCGCTCGCAAATCTCCCGCTCATAGCTTTCCGGTCCCCATGTGTACGTACACAAAAACTCCTTCAAAAAACTGCGGCCGACCTGATACCGGCCGTCTCCGAGATCCCTGATTTCACGGCACACGTCCATGTTGTCAAAGCCGCGGAAATCCTTCTGAAACCGGTACAGCCACTCGCTGTCTTCGGGCTTTTTGAACGAAATCACGGCCGGAGCATTCTGCTCTTCCGGGTCGGTCAGCATGCCGTCACGAATCAGGATGGTGCCGCCGGGTTCCATGATCTCTCGGCATTTGGCGAAAGCATCGTCAATCGGGCCCTCGGTGAAACGCCGACTCTCCTCCGGACAGTATGACGAAATCTCATGAAGAATCGAGGAAAATACGACGGTGTCGTATTTTCCTTCGGCAAGCTTCAGAAAATCCCCGTGAATCAGATCAAACGGGGCACCCGAAGCACGAAGGCTGTTGATTGCCTCCTCATTCAGGTCAAGGCCCGTCAGCTCCGCCTCCGGATTCTCCGCGGCGATGGCGTAAAGGAGCACGCCGCTGCCGCAGCCGACATCCAGAATCCGCTTGCCCTGTCTTGCCATAATCGGCAGAAAGCCCTTTGTCGAATTCCGGATGCTCTCGGTCATGCGTTTTAAGTACCGTTCGTAATTCTCACGGTTTTGTCTGCTCAGTTCTTCGAGTCGGTTCATATGCTATCCTCTTTTCGTGCAAAGCACGGGTTACGCTTTTAAATTCGGATATTCCTTCATTCCGCTGTTTAGCCGAACCTTTGCGGTTCAAAGCAACTGCTTAGCCGAACATCCTGGTGCGCTTTAACTGCGTGATGAACTCCGCATTGGAGCGCGTATGCGTGAACATGTTGACGATGGCCTCGGTTGCTTCCTCGGCTCTTGCACCGCCGAATGCCCTGCGCATGATCAGATTGGCCTCCTGCTCGACCGGAGAAAGAAGCAGGTCCTCTCTTCTCGTGGACGATTTCGGAAGGTCGATGGCCGGGAAGATTCTCCGTTCGGAAAGTGCCCGGTTCAGCGTTAGCTCCATATTGCCGGTACCCTTGAATTCCTCGAATACGACGTCGTCCATACGGCTGCCGGTATCCACAAGCGCGGTTGCCAGAATCGTCAGGCTTCCGCCCTCCTTCATGCATCTGGCGGCACCGAAGAACCGCTTCGGCATGTAAAGCGCTGCCGGATCAAGACCGCCCGAAAGCGTACGGCCGCTCGACTGGCAGGTCAGGTTGTAAGCTCTTGCAAGTCTCGTGATGCTGTCAAGAAGGATGATGACATCCTTGCCGTATTCCACCAGTCTCTTCGCATGCTCCACAGTCATTTCCGAAACGCGCTTATGCTGCTCGGGAGACTCGTCGAACGTCGAATAGATGATTTCAACGTTGTTCCCGCGGATGCTGTCCTTCATGTCGGTAACTTCCTCGGGACGCTCGTCAATCAGAAGGATAATCATATGCACATCGGGATTGTTCTTCTGGACGGCTCTTGCCACATCCTTAAGAAGCGTCGTTTTACCGGCCTTAGGCGGCGAAACGATCATGCCTCTTTGGCCTTTTCCAATCGGGGAAAGCAGGTCCACGATGCGCATCGAGGTCGGACCTCCCTCCGTCTCAAGGCGGAGTCTCTGGTGCGGAAATACGGGCGTAAGCTTATCAAAACGCTTTCTGCGTACGGAAAGCTCGGGCGCCTCGCCGTTGATCTTCGTGATGTACAAAAGGGCTACAAATTTCTCCTGCGGGGACTTGATCTTCAGGTTTCCGCACAGGATATCGCCGTTGCTGAGATTATACCGCTTAATGAGCGCGGGCGAAACATAAATGTCGTCCGGGCTCGGCAGATAATTCTCGTTCCGGATGAAGCCGAACGACTGCTCCGGCGCGATTTCGAGAATGCCGGACTTCTGAATGCCGCTGTCTAACTTGGCATATTCGTTCGCCTGCTGACGGCGGTCCTCTCTTGCCGGGTAATTCTCATCGCGGTTCAGGCGTTCCTCACGGTAAGACGGGCGCTCCTCACGGGGTCTTGCGTCCTCGCGCGGTCTTACGTTCTCGCGTACCTCGGCGCGTGGCTCGGGCACGACAACGCGGCGGACAATCTTCTCCTCACGCTTTACGGGTGCTTCGTCAACGGTGCGCTTCGTTACCGGCGCGGCTTCTTCCTTCCGGCTGCTTTCCGAAGCACGCACGGGTGCCTTCTGCTCAGCGGAAACCGTCTGCGGGGTGGCATTTGCCTCGGCGTTTTTTGCGGTAATCAGCTCGATGATTTCACTTTTCTTTTTGGTGCTGCAGCCGGGGATGCCAAGCTCCTTTGCTGCCTGTCTTAATTCGGCTACGGACAATTGCGTATAATCCATAAATCCTCCCTGTCCATGTACCGACAAATCGGTTGTTCCGAAAGAGCGGCACATATGCTATTCAACTGTTATGATTCGGAAAGTCGTGTCAGAATGATTCGAAATAAGAGTCCAAGATTCACGAAACGGCATGCGCCGTTAAAAAGAAATGCGGGGACAGGGAATCCTGTCCCCGCGGGTTTTTGCTTCTGAAAAAGGAGATTACTCGTCCTTTTCGTCGTCTGCCTCTTCCATATCCTCGAAGTCGAAATCCTCGTCCTCGTCTTCGAACTCTGCGTCGAAGAAATCGGACTCGTCGAACTCTTCCGTAAACTCATCCGGATAAGTATCAACGGTTTCGGTATCGATGGTATCGGCTGCGGTAAGGTCTGCGTCATCCTGAAGGTCGGTGCGGAACTCATCCTCAAAGCCTTCCACGTTATCAAGAATTTCGTTATCCGTATCAAGGCGGATGTTACGATACTTCTTCATACCGGTTCCGGCAGGGATCAGCTTACCGAGGATGACATTTTCCTTAAGACCGATCAACGGATCGATGCGGCCTCTGATTGCTGCATCCGTGAGAACCTTGGTGGTCTCCTGGAAGGATGCTGCAGACAGGAAGGAGTTGGTGGCAAGGGAAGCCTTCGTGATACCGAGCATCACCTGCTTACCTTCTGCCGGGCGCTTGCCTTCCTCAACAAGCTTCTCATTGACTTCTTCGAAATCAAGAGCATCTACGCTCGTTCCCGGAAGGAATTCGGAATCACCCTTCTCCTCCACGCGAACCTTCTTGAGCATCTGGCGAACAATAACTTCAATGTGCTTATCGTTGATTTCTACACCCTGCAGACGATATACACGCTGAACTTCCTTGGTCATGTAATCCTGTACGTCACGTACGCCCTTGATCTTCAGCAAATCGTGAGGGTTAACGGAACCTACGGTAAGGGCATCACCTGCGGAAAGCATCTGTCCGTCGGTAACCTTCAGAACGGAGCCGTAAGGAATCAGATAGGTTCTGGTCTCACCGGTCTCGTCATTGGTCACGGTAACTTCACGCTTCTTCTTCGTATCGCTGATCGTTGCACGGCCAGCGAACTCGGTGATGATGGCAAGACCCTTCGGCTTTCTGGCCTCGAACAATTCCTCTACACGGGGAAGACCCTGTGTGATATCGTCGCCGGCAACACCGCCGGTGTGGAATGTTCTCATGGTCAGCTGTGTACCGGGCTCACCGATGGACTGAGCGGCGATGATACCGATTGCTTCACCAACCTGTACTGCTTCGCCGGTAGCCATGTTGGCACCGTAACACTTGGAACATACACCGAAATGAGACTTACAGGTCAACACGGTACGAATCTTGATCTTCGCATCAGGCTTCGGACGCATCTCCTGCTTCTCTTCATCCCAATAGGTGAATGCCTTTGTGGCCATGATTCTGGCGGCACGCTTAGGCGTGATCATATGATTCTTCTTGACGATCAGATCGCCGTTGTCATCGTAGTAATCCTCGGCAGCGGTACGGCCGGTGATACGGTCCTTGAGGCTCTCGATCTCTTCCTTGCCGTCCATGAAAGCACCGATTTCCATTCCCGGAATCTCGGCTCTGCCTTCAGCACAGTCGGTCTCACGAATGATCAGATCCTGCGATACGTCTACGAGACGACGGGTCAGGTAACCCGAGTCAGCCGTACGAAGAGCGGTATCGGACAGACCCTTACGGGCACCGTGTGCGGAAATGAAGTATTCGAGTACGTCAAGACCTTCACGGAAGTTAGCCTTAATCGGCAACTCGATGGTCTTACCGGATGTATCGGCCATGAGACCACGCATACCGGCAAGCTGTTTGATCTGCTTATCGGAACCACGGGCACCGGAGTCGGCCATCATTCTGATGTTGTTGAAACGGTCCAGACCGGAAAGCAGCTTCTTGGTCAGCTCGCTGTCGGCTTCCTTCCAGGTATCGATAACGGCACGATAACGCTCGTTGTCCGTCATGAGACCGTTACGGTAAGACTCAGCGATTTCCTCAACCGTTTCCTCGGCCTTTGCGATGATTTCCTTCTTCTCGGCAGGCACGGTCATATCCGCGATGGATACGGTCATGGCTGCTCTCGTGGAATACTTATAACCGAGTGCCTTAATGGCATCCAGTGTTTCTGCGGTTCTGGTTGCGCCGTGCGTATTGATGCAACGCTCCAGAATCTGCTTCAGTTCCTTCTTCTTAACGAGGAAGTCAACCTCGAGCTTCAGGAAGTTCTCCGGATTGCTGCGGTCTACATAACCGAGATCCTGGCTGATGATCTCGTTGAAGATGAAACGTCCGAGCGTGGACTCGATGACACGGTAAATCGTCTTGCCCTCTGCGTCAACACCCGAGCGGCGAACCTTAATCTTCGCCTGAAGGGTAATATAACCGTTTTCGTATGCAAGAATGGCTTCGTTCTCGCTCTTGAAGAACATGCCCTCACCCTTATCGCCGGGCTTCTCCATGGTCAGGTAGTAAATACCGAGAACCATATCCTGGGAAGGAACGGCAACGGGGCCGCCGTCAGACGGCTTTAAGAGGTTGTTCGGAGAGAGCAGCAGGAAGCGGCACTCTGCCTGAGCCTCTACGGAAAGAGGCAAATGTACTGCCATCTGGTCACCGTCGAAGTCCGCGTTGAATGCGGTACATACGAGCGGATGAAGCTTAATGGCCTTACCTTCGACAAGAATCGGCTCGAATGCCTGAATACCGAGACGGTGCAGCGTAGGTGCACGGTTCAGCATAACAGGATGCTCGCGGATGACGTCCTCAAGGACATCCCATACGCAGTCATTCAGACGCTCTACCATCTCCTTGGCGGATTTAATATTCTGTGCGATGCCTCTTGCGGCAAGCTCCTTCATAACGAAAGGCTTGAACAGCTCGATGGCCATCTCCTTCGGGAGACCGCACTGGTAAATCTTAAGTTCGGGACCTACTACGATAACGGAACGGCCGGAATAGTCGACACGCTTACCGAGAAGGTTCTGACGGAAACGACCCTGCTTACCCTTTAACATATCGGAAAGGGACTTCAGAGCGCGGTTGCCGGGGCCGGTAACCGGTCTGCCGCGGCGGCCGTTATCATTCAATGCATCAACCGCTTCCTGAAGCATACGCTTCTCGTTGCGGACGATGATGTCGGCTGCGCCGAGTTCCAGAAGTCTCTTCAGACGGTTGTTACGGTTGATGATTCTTCTGTACAGGTCGTTCATATCGGAAGTCGCAAAACGTCCGCCGTCGAGCTGAACCATAGGACGAAGATCCGGAGGAATAACCGGAATGCAGGTCAGAATCATCCACTCAGGACGGTTTCCGGATTCGCGGAATGCCTCCACAACCTCCAGACGCTTTACGATACGGGCACGCTTCTGTCCGTTGCTCTCAAGGAGCTCAGCCTTCAGGCTCTCTGCTTCCTTTTCGAGGTCGATAGCCTTCAGAAGCTCCATGATGGCTTCTGCACCCATGCCTACGCGGAAAGCGTCCTCGCCCCACTCGTCAACCGCATTGCGGTACTCCTGGTCACTGAGGATATCCTTCACGTTAAGCGTGGTGTTACCGGCATCCAAAACAATATAACTTGCAAAATACAGAACCTTCTCGAGTACTCTCGGAGAAAGATCCAGCAGGAGTCCCATACGGCTCGGGATTCCCTTGAAGTACCAGATGTGGGAAACGGGAGCGGCAAGCTCAATATAACCCATACGCTCACGACGAACGCTTGCTTTCGTTACTTCAACGCCGCAACGCTCGCAGACAAAGCCCTTATAACGGATCTTTTTGTATTTACCGCAATGACATTCCCAGTCCTTGGTGGGTCCGAAAATCTTCTCACAGAACAGACCGTCGCGCTCGGGCTTCAGCGTTCTGTAGTTAATGGTTTCCGGCTTCTTTACTTCGTAATCGGTAACGTCGCCCTTACGGCCTGCTCTTGCCCACTCCTTGATCTTCTCAGGGGAGGCAAGACCGATCTTAATGGCGTCGTATGTAATTTCTTTTACTTCCTCATTATCGAAATCATTTGACATGTAGATTGCTCCTTTTCTGGTATTCGTTCACGAATGAAAAATGCGATGCGGATTAAAACTCGTCGTCGCTGTCGGACAGATCGTCGCCGCTTCCGTAACTGAAGCTGCCAGTTGCACTGTCCGGAGTAACCTCCAGATATCCGTCTCCGAAATCATCCGCGTTTCGAGGAACATTATCACCTTCGATCAAGCTTCTGAGGCTGCGGTCACCGGTATCGATGTCTTCCGCCATGACAACCTCTTCACCGTTCTCATCAAGAACCGTAACATCGAGAGCCAGGGACTGGAGTTCCTTCAGCAATACCTTGAAGGATTCCGGAATGCCGCACTCGGAAATGTTATCGCCCTTAATGATGGCTTCGTAGGTCTTCACACGGCCGGTCACATCGTCGGACTTAACCGTCAGGATCTCCTGCAGGATGTGAGCAGCACCGTATGCCTCCAGTGCCCAAACCTCCATCTCACCGAAACGCTGGCCGCCGAACTGGGCTTTACCGCCGAGAGGCTGCTGCGTAACAAGGGAGTAAGGACCGGTCGAACGGGCATGAATCTTATCGTCAACAAGGTGATGCAGCTTCAGATAATGCATGAAGCCCACCGTAACCTCGCCGTCAAACGACTCACCGGTACGTCCGTCGCGAAGCTGGACCTTGCCGTCCGGCTTAATCGGAACGCCCTTCCACTCTTCTCTGTTCTCAAGGTGGGCCATCAGGTAGTCCATAACCTCGGGAAGAAGAATGTCATCATATTTCTTATGGAAATCTGCAATCTCCATATTTACGTAATCATTTGCCAACTCAAGGGTCTGCATGATGTCGACCTCGTTGGCGCCGTCGAATACCGGCGTGGAAACCTTGAAGCCGAGTACTGCGGAAGCAAGGCTCAAATGGATTTCCAATACCTGACCGATGTTCATACGGGAAGGTACGCCGAGAGGATTCAGTACGATATCGAGCGGGCGTCCGTTCGGCAGGAAAGGCATGTCCTCAACGGGAAGTACGCGGGAAACTACACCCTTGTTACCGTGACGGCCGGCCATCTTATCACCGACCTGAATCTTACGCTTCTGCGCGATGTAAACGCGAACGCTCTGGTTTACTCCGGGCGGAAGCTCGTCACCGTTTTCACGGGTAAATACTTTTGCATCAACGATGATACCGAACTCACCGTGCGGAACACGGAGGGAGGTATCACGGACTTCTCTTGCCTTCTCACCGAAGATGGCATGTAAGAGACGCTCCTCGGCAGTCAGCTCGGTCTCGCCCTTAGGCGTTACCTTACCGGCAAGAATATCACCTGCACGAACCTCGGCACCGATACGGATGATACCGCGCTCATCGAGATCCTTCAGAGCATCGTCGCCGACACCGGGAACATCACGGGTGATTTCCTCGGCACCGAGCTTGGTATCACGGGCCTCAGCCTCGTACTCTTCAATATGAACGGAAGTATAAACGTCGTCACGTACAAGACGCTCACTGAGCAGTACGGCATCCTCGTAGTTGTAACCTTCCCAGGTCATGAAACCGATCAACGGGTTCTTACCGAGGGCAAGCTCACCGCCGGAGGTGGAAGGACCGTCTGCGATAACCTGACCGGCCTTAACCGCATCGCCCTTCTTTACGATCGGACGCTGGTTGATGCTGGTACCCTGGTTACTGCGGGCGAACTTCTGAAGTCTGTACTCATCGCGAAGGCCGTCAGCCGTACGGATGACAATGCGGTTGGCTTCGGAGCGCTCAACAACACCGTCGTTCTTGGCAAGAACGCAAACACCGGAGTCAACGGCTACCTTTTCCTCCATGCCGGTACCGACAACGGGGGAATCGGTGAACAGAAGCGGAACGGCCTGACGCTGCATGTTCGAACCCATGAGGGCACGGTTTGCGTCATCGTTCTGCAGGAACGGAATCATGGCCGTAGCTACGGAAAATACCATCTTAGGCGAAACGTCCATCAGATCAATCTTACGCTTCGGGAAAAGGGAGGTCTCCGTGCGGTAACGACCGGATACGTTATTGTTAACGAAGTGACCGTCCTTGTCAATCGGCTCATTAGCCTGAGCTACTACATAACGGTCTTCCTCGTCTGCTGTCAGATATACGACATCATCGGTAACGGTCGGATTCTCGGGATCGGCGTGGCTGACCTTACGGTAAGGAGCCTCTACGAAACCGTACTCGTTGATTCTTGCATAGGAAGCAAGGGAGTTAATCAGACCGATGTTCGGACCTTCGGGGGTCTCAATCGGGCACATACGGCCGTAATGCGTATAGTGTACGTCTCGAACTTCGAAGCCTGCACGGTCACGGGAAAGACCGCCGGGGCCGAGTGCAGAAAGACGTCTCTTATGGGTCAGCTCGCCGAGCGGGGTGTGCTGGTCCATGAACTGGGACAGCTGGGAGCTTCCGAAGAATTCCTTTACCGCTGCGGTAACGGGCTTGATGTTAATCAAGGACTGAGGCGTGATGCTGTCGGGATCCTGCGTGGTCATACGCTCGCGGACAACACGCTCCATACGGGACATACCGATGCGGTACTGGTTCTGAAGGAGCTCGCCTACGGCACGGATACGACGGTTTCCGAGATGGTCGATGTCGTCCTTGTTTCCGATGCCGTGCTCAAGGTGCATATTATAGTTGATGGAAGCGAAGATATCCTCTTTCGTGATATGCTTCGGAACGAGGTCGAGGATGTTCTTGTGAATCTCCTCAATCAAAGCTTCCGGATCGGTCGTCTCGGCAAGAATCTGCTTCAGTACCGGATAGTAAACCATCTCGGTGATCTCAAGCTTCTCCTTGGCTTCGGGAGCATACTCGGCAAGGTCTACCATCATATTGGAAAGAACCTTTACGTTGTGCTCTTCGGTCTGAATCCATACAAAAGGAATGGCAAGGTTCTGAATCTTGTCAGCCAGCTCCTCGGTCAGTACGGTACCTGCCTCGGCAACTACTTCGCCGGTAGCGGTATCGATGACATCCTCGGAAAGCTTATGGCCGGCAATACGGTTACGGAATGCCAGTTTCTTATTGAACTTATAGCGGCCGACTCTTGCAAGATCGTATCTTCTGGGGTCGAAGAACATTGCGTGAATCAAAGACTCCGCATTCTCCAGTGACGGGGGCTCGCCGGGACGCAGCTTGCGGTACAGTTCCAGAACGCCGGTCTTGTAATCCTCGGTCGTATCCTTCTGGAAGCTTGCCTCCATCTTCTTCTCATCACCGAACAGCTCGCGAATCTCCGCATTGGTGCCTACACCGAGCGCACGGATCAAAACGGAAATCGGAACCTTACGGTTACGGTCTACACGAACATAAAAAACGTCATTGGAATCAGTTTCGTATTCAAGCCATGCACCACGGTTCGGAATAACGGTGCAGGAGTAAAGCTTTTTGCCTAATTTGTCTCTTGTAATATCATAGTAGATACCGGGAGAACGAACCAACTGGCTTACGATGACACGCTCGGCACCGTTGATGACAAATGTGCCGGTCTCGGTCATGAGCGGGAAATCACCCATGAAAATCGTATGCTCATTGATTTCGTCGGTTTCGGTATTATGAAGACGGACCTTAACCTTCATCGGCGCAGCGTAAGTAGCATCTCTCTCCTTGCACTCGTCGATCGTGTACTTCACTTCATCTTCGCAAAGCTGGTAGTCCACAAATTCAAGACTCAGGTGACCGCTGTAATCCTCAATCGGAGAAATATCCTCAAACACCTCATGAAGACCCTTCTTCAGGAACCAGTTATAGGAATCCTTCTGAACTTCAATCAGGTTGGGCATTTCCAGGATCTCTTTCTGTCTTGAATAACTCATCCGGACGCCTTTGCCAACCTTTACGGGACAAATTCTGTTTTTATCCATATGACGTTGTACCCCTTGAATGTATTACATATTGCGCCGTTTTATGCGCACAAAAATCAATCCTACCACATTTAGTATCCTGTAAACCGGTCGGATACGAGGTGTCGAAAAGCAGTTGCTTTTCCAACTAAATTATGGTATAATTGATGTGATTTGGGCATAGCTCAACACAATAGTGCACTCTAAATAGTACCATAACTCCATCGGAATGTCAATCTTGCATTTTGAACAAATCATGCACGATTTCTTTCCGGTTTTTTTATGTTTAAAACGGAATCTTTTGTTTTCCGGGTTCCGTTTCATTGTTTCTGCCGGCCGTATGGCCCCAGAGATGGCTTTTGACTTGTTTCGTACCATGCCCGGCGGTCACTTGGAACTGAAAAGCTGTTTTTGACTTGTCTAGTACCATGCTATGGTGGCCACTTGGAACTGATGGGCGGTTTTTATCTTGTTTAGTACTATTCACTTCCCGGCACGTGGAACTGATGGGCGGTTTTTGACTTGTCCAGTACCACGCTATGGTGGCCACTTGGAACGGACGGGCGGTTTTTATCTTGTCCAGTACCATTCGCTTCCCAACACGTGGAACTGAAAAGATGTTTTTGGCTTGTCCAGTACCACGCTATGATGGCCACTTGGAACGGGAGACTGTTTTTTATCTTGTCTAGTACCATTCGCTTCCCAACACGTGGAACTGAAAAGCTGTTCTTGACTTGTTTAGTACCATTTCCCCTAATGCAGCGGTTCAACTGCAAAAACGAAAAAGCCGGCGCGCCAACCTCGGTTGGCGCGCCGGTCCTTTACTTTACTTAATAAAATTAAAACTCAATCGGAAAATCCACTTCATCCGGTTCGTCTTCGCAGTCATACTCGTCGAACTTCTTTGCGGGCTCGGGAGCGCCGCCGTTGGCGAAGATGTTAAATGCGATGCTTTCCGGCTCGGACGACTCTTCCTCGATGATGATCTCCTCGGGAAGGTTTCCTGCTTCATCGTCCGGGATCCGCTGTGAGAAGATGTCGTCTGCGTCATCGTCTACGTCGTACTGCTCTTCAGCCGGGGTGTTGATGTGAAGTTCTTCTTCCTTCGGTTCCTCAAAGAGTGACTCATCTGCTTTATGGAATATATCAAACAGCAGCGGGTCTTCCTTAATCTGCGCGGGCTGCTTGTCAGCTCCGTCTTCTCTGCCGAACGAGAGAAGCTCATCGATTGCTGCGGCGTTATTCTCCGGAATCTCGTCCAGGAAGTCTTCAACGGCATCCTCAATCTTATCGGCTGCCTCTTCCGCCCGGTCATTTCCGAACAGATTGCTGAACAGGAAATCTTCTTCCGGCTTCTCGTCTTCATCGACAGGGAGCTCAGGCTCTTCGTCGGCTTCAGGCTCATCAGACTCTTCTTCGTCAGCTTCGGGCTCGTCAGACTCTTCTTCGTCGGCTTCGGGCTCGTCAGACTCTTCTTCGTCGGACTCTTCATCATCCTCAGACTCTTCGTCATCGGACTCTTCTTCGTCATCCTCGGGCTCTTCGTCTTCTTCGGCTTCGTCGTCGTCCTCAGATTCCTCGTCTTCGTCTTCGGACTCTTCGTCTTCAGTTTCGTCGCTGTCGTCGTCGGACTCTTCCTCGTCGTCAGCTTCCTCTTCCTCGTCCTCAGCTTCTTCCTCGGCATCGTCTTCGAAGGTAATTCCGATTTCGGTGCTTTCATTAGCGGGCTCTGCATCGGCAATTCCGATGGGCCAGGGCTCTTTATCAGGCTCGGAGAAGATATCAATGGAGATGGACTCGGGCTCAGCCTCTTCTGCTTCCACCGGAATCTCCTCCGTTTCGGGTTCGTCTCCTTCAATTGCCTTGTCTACGGCTTCCTCGGGAACCTCTTCAGCGAAGCCGATCGGAATCTCTTCGGCGTCAGCTTCGGGAGCGTCGATATCGAGGCTTTCCTCTTCAGCCGGAGCCTCTTCGTCTTCTGCCGAAGCCTCTTCCGCCTCTTCGGTAATCTCTACCGGAATTTCCTCAGCCTCTTCAGCAATCTCTACCGGAATCTCTTCAGCTTCTTCTGCAGTCTCAACCGGGATTTCCTCGGCCGGTGCTTCGGGCTCTGTCGGGTAGATGCGCTCACTCGCGAGTTCGCCGGAGTAGAGTTCTTCTTCCAGGAGTTCCTGACCGGTTGCGTCGGACATTACGAACCAGGAGGGTGTTTCCTTCTTCTCATTCAAATCCGCAATCGGAATCTCCTCGGCCGGTGCCTCAGCGTCAGCCTCTTCAGTGGCCTCCTCAGCAGCGGTTTCTTCAGCAGATTCCTCTTCAGCCGGAGCAGGAATTTCTTCGTCTGACTCGAAAAGATCGTCGAGCGATTTCTCGACATCGGCCACGGCCTCGTCTATTGCATCGGCAAGTTCCTCCGCAACCTCACCGGCTGCATCGGCGGCCTCGTTAACAGCCTTCTCTACGTTGTCGGCAGCCTCTTCGGCTTTGTCCTCGGGCTCTGCCTTGGCAACAGCCTTCTCAAACTCAGAAGCAACCCGCGAGACAACCTTGCCGATTCCGGCAAATGCTTTTTCAAGGCTTCCGGACACGGAACCGACCGCCTCAGTAACAGCTTCGGTTACCTGGCTGTCCATCTCACGGTAGAATTTCTCGGTTTCCTTAACCGCAGCCTCCTCCTTCTCCCCGTAGAGATCTGCGTTTCTGAGCATGTCTTCCACTTTCTCGGTTGCCTTGGACGTTTCCCCTTCCTGATCCAAAAGCAGCTTCATATTCAGGAGGACGCTGACCCCAAGCGCCGACCCGAGCAGTTTCACCAGACCGAGCGTGAGCTCTTTCACGCCCTCGGTCTCCCCTTTTCCTTTGGTGGGAACACTGACGCGCTTGCCGCAATACGGACAGAATTTCGCGTCATCCGGGAAATCGGCACCACATTTGCTACATTTCATGACTTTGTCCTCCCTTCTCTCAAGCCGTCCAATCGCGCATCCGGACGGCTTTCGGCTGTTGCTTTGCAACAGTCGACCGTAAAAATTCGGTTAATATATTTTATCGTTTTTTCAATAGGGATGTCAATAGTTTTCAGGCTTGTTTGCGGAAAACATTTGTGCCTGAAATTCTGTCAAAAACACAGTCATCTAGTACCCCAAATCGTCATTTACGAGGATTACGTGGATTCTTCCCTCGTGGCGTGAAAAACGCGTGATCAGAATCTGGCAGCAAATCGTGTCGGGCGACTTGCAGTTCATGCACGAACCGGTCTTCGTGCACGGCGTGGAAAGCCCGAACCGCTGGGCGTTAATCGGCGCTGCAACGCCTCTCGCGCGCTTCATGGCACTGTCCGGATCGGGACAGATTTTGTTCATTCCGACGATGAAAACAACCTTGCGCGGTCCCTGCGCAATCGCAGACACCCGGTTGGCATTTCCGTCCACGTTAATGATGATGCCGTCCTCCGTCATGGCATTTGCCCCGGCCAGAAATACGTCGGCGTCGTAAGCCGCCAACATGGCGGCACGTTTGTCCTCCATCTGATCGCGGTCGATGAAGTTGTAGCGGTCGGTTTTAAGCGCGGCCGTCAGCCCGATTTCGTGGGCGCTCATGCATCCGCCCATCGTCACCGACGAGCCCTCGGGAATCAGCTTTAACGCAAGCGCCACAGCCTCCTCGCGCGTCTCGGCAAAGTACCCCTCCATGTTGCGGGACCGAAGCCCCTTAATGACCTTCTCCGCCAGAAGCCGGTTTCTTTTTTGTGTCATTTCATTCATGCCTTCTCCTCCTTTTCGGTGCTACTCCTCGCGCACCAGGTTCTGCAGCCAGACGCCCTTCTTAACAAGAATGAATCCGATGATGCACTTGATCAGATCCGTCGCCTGAACGGCAAGGTATAACATCAGCACGGGAATGTCCGTGTATTTGCTCAAAACATATGCAAACGGGATGCTCACGACCATCAGGAAGACACTGTCAAAACAGAACGTAACGAGCGTCTTGCCGCCGGTTCGAAGCGTGAAATACGTCGCGTGCATGAACGCGTAAATCGGCATGCATACCGCGCCGACCTGCATGAAGCCCTTCGCAAGCGTCTTGACCGATTCTTCCGTCTTGTAAAGCTCCGGGAAAAGCGGCGCCAGCAGGTACAAAAGTCCGCCGAGTACCAGACAGGACATGACGGAAAATGTGATGAGCTTCGTGTCGGTATCCCGTGCCTCTTCCAGCTTTCCTGCGCCGAGAAGCTGCCCGACCATGATGGCAATGGCGCTTCCCATTGCGATAAATACGACGTTGAACAGGTTCGTTACCGTCGAGGAAATGTTCAGTCCCGCAACAGCGTCCAGCCCTCTCTGCGAGTAGCACTGGTTGAGAAATGCCATGCCGGCCGACCACAAAAGCTCGTTGACCATTAAAGGAAGTCCCTTGACCGTAATCTTTCCGAACAGTCTCTTCGGAACCAGCATGGTCTTGTAAAGGCCTTCTGCGAACTTCATCCGTACGGTATTGCGGTGCGTCCACAAAATGACGATGGCCGCCTGTACGACACGGCTGATGACGGTAGCAACCGCAGCACCGGTAACGCCGAGCTCGGGAGCGCCGAATTTACCGAAAATCAGGATGTAGTTGAGGCAAAGGTTCACGAATACCGCCGTCAGACCGGCCACCATCGGAACACGTGTCTCGCCGCATTCGCGGAGCGTGCCTGCGTAAACCTCCTCAATGCCGAACGGAATCAGACCGATCAGCATGACTGCCATATATTCACGGCCGTAGCGCAAAACGGCATCCACCGACTGCAGCGTACCGCCCTCTTCGTGCAGGTAAAGCTTCATCAGCGGGTCGCCGAAGCGGAACAGCACGGCAATTCCCAACAGCACCACGAAGCCCGTGATGTAAATCTTGTAGCGGAACGTGTTGCGTACGCCCTCGTGGTCTCCTTTGCCATAGAACTGCGCCCCGTAGATGCCCGGGCCCGCCAGGGCTCCGAAGATGCCCAGATAGATGACGAACAGCAGCTGATTCACGATGGCAACGCCGGACATCGGCTCGGTGCCGACCCGTCCGATCATCAGATTATCGAGCAGGCTGACGAAGTTGGTGATGCCGTTCTGAATCATGATCGGCACCGCAACCGTCAGCGCTTTTTTGTAAAATTTTCTGTCTCCGATTAACTTACTCATAAAAACAACAACCTTATCTGAATACTATAAACCCCTTTACCGGTCTTCGATGACCGTCACTTCTCTTCCGCGCTCTTTCGCATAATTTACGGTAAATGCCGTCCCGCCGCCCGAGCCGTTGAACACCGCAATGACCAGCGACGAATTGTCGACCATCCACCGGTCGCGCGCCAGAAAGCACCCCGGCAGATACCGCGGACAGATGACCTCCTTCGCATCCGCCTCGTGAATCATCCTCTCGCACCACTGCCGCTCCGTTTCGGTTCCCTTGTTCGGAAAGCCGGGATACGGAAGCGCGCAGATCAGGCGCACCGGATGCCCTTCGTTTCGAAGCGCCAGCACCTCCGCGGCCGCCCAGACATCAACGCCCGGGGCCATGCCGGAAATGAAATCCGTATAACCCTTCGAAACGGCCTTCAGAATCTGTTCCTTCAGCCGGATTCGGATCTCCTGCTCGGTAAGCCGGCATTTTTCAGGCCGGTGCCCCGTAAAGCAGCAGACCTTCCCGCGCTCTTCTTCGGAAAATGTCATGCCATGCCTCCGATACCGGGCTCCTGCGTGTTGAAAACAACTTCACCGTTGCCGTCATCCATCCGAAAGCCCACAAGCCGGTTCCCGCACCAGATGCTTTCAAACCGCGCGGCACCCTTCTCCACACGGCTGAGAAGCTTGCAAAGCGCCGTCCGGTCGTCCGACTTTTTTGCTTTCCCGGACTGTTTCCGCCACTCGGAATAGTGCGGCAGCATCCTATCAACCGCGCCTTCCACATTCGGAACCGGATAAATCTGATAGAGCCAGCGTTCGTATTTGGTTTCATCCTCGCATACATAAAAATCCGCGAAAACGCACGGCTCACCCGTATCGTGAAAACCGAACTTTTTGTGCAGCCCGATGGATCTGGCGTTGTTTCTTTTGATGGCAGATACAAGCTTTTCCGCGCCCCCGAATTCCTGAAGCGTCTGAATCATCAGCTCATACATCGCCGTCGCGACGCCTTTCCTGTAAAATGCCGCGCGCACGTGCACGTCGCCCACATACCAGCGCCGCACATCGTCCGGGTCACGCATGCATCGGAGGTACCCGACGACCGCGCCGTCCTCCCACGCTGTTACCTCAAACCACTTCACGGCATATTCTTTTTCGTACCAGTCGCAGAAAGCCGTCTGTCCCTCGGCGGCATCCCGCGGTATGCCCTTCACCTCGCAGAAGAAATCCGTAAGCACCTTTTTCGTGCGCTTCGACATCTTTCTGTGAGAATCCGTCACCTCATATTTCATGCAGTCACTCCCTTATCGTCATCCGAAACCGCCGCTTCAGCCTCTTTGATCGCGGCTTTGTAATCGGAATCAATCACAACTACCTTCTCGCCGGCCTTCGTGAAACCGTCAAGCATCTGCCGGTTAATCTCCTTAATCCATTCCGCCGGGAAGTCGTCCTCTTCAATCCGGCACTCGACATCCGACGCGTGCTTCCGAATCTCATCAAAGTGCGCGTCGACATACGCCTCCGTCATGGCAAGACAGACGAAGCGGATATCGGCAAGGTATTCTTCCGTAAAATCCTTCCGCCAGTCAAACGGGATATAGCAGCCTTCGACAATCAGGTTCTGCCTGTTCTCGATCGCGGTTTTCACCATCTCACGCACAACCGGCCACAGATACCCGGTCAGCTCATCATCGTCTTCCGGCGTCAAATCGGTATAACCGCTTCGAATCAGTCCCATCTTCAGATGATCGACGGACAGGTAAGGATAGCCGAGCTTCTCTAGAAGCCGCTGCGCCAAAACTGTTTTTCCGGTGTGGGATGCCCCGGTAATCAGGATAACCATTTGAATCTCCCTCTATTTGTTCTACACTTGTAGAACGTGTCACATTTTCCATCTTCTCTTGCGGAAGTTTTGCCGTTTCCTCCCGAAAAAAGCGGATTGGAACCCATTATACCACAATTGAGGAAAATACGAAACCCAAACGTGAGGAAAATGACACCTTTTCGAAGCGATGGACTTTTCCGCTTTTTTATGCTATAATACTCCAATCAGGCAAATGCATTTTGCAAAGTGACGGTGTGGAATATGGGGAATTCGGATTACGAACGTAAAATCAAAGAACTGCAGATGCTGGCGGAATACCGGAAGGAATTGCGGAAGAATCCGCAGCTTCGGTTTCTCTTCTTCGAGCTGACGCAGAAGTGCAACGAAAACTGCATTCACTGCGGAAGCCGCTGCGGAGAGAATGTGCCCGAGGAATTGCCGACGGAAGCTTTCCTTAAGCTTCTTGATAAAGTCGCAGCAGACTTCGCGGGATCACTGCCGATGCTCTGCGTCACGGGCGGCGAACCGCTTCTGCGGCGTGATTTCTTCGAAATCGTTGAACATGCGCATCGCCTCGGTTTTACATGGGGCATGACAAGCAACGGAACACTGATCACGAAGGATGTCGCAAAACGTCTGAAGGAAGCCGGAATGGCTACCGTTGCCATAAGCCTTGACGGAACGAAGGAATACCACGATAAGTTCCGCCGTTCCCCGAACGCGTTCGAGCGGACGGTCGAGGGGCTTCGGAATCTTTTAGAGCAGGACTTTGAGGATGTTCAGGCAACCACCGTTGTGACGAAGCAGAATCTCGGAAGCCTTGAGGAACTGTTTCAGGTGCTTTATGACATCGACGTGGATTCCTGGCGGCTTCTGGCCATCGAACCGATCGGCCGGGCACTTGACATTCCGGAAATGCAGCTGAGCACGAAGGATCACTTCGCGCTGCTTGATTTCATTCGCGGCAAGCGGGAACAGGGCTATCCTGTCACATACGGTTGCTGCCATTGGCTGGGGACGGATTACGAACGGGAAGTTCGGGACTGGTATTTTCTCTGTAACGCCGGAGTTTATACCGCAAGCATCATGTCTAACGGAGACATCGGCGCCTGTCTTGACACCGACCGGCGTCCGGAAACAATTCAGGGCAACATCCTGAAAGACGATTTCACGAAGGTCTGGAAGGAACGCTTTGAAATCTTCCGTACACCTCTTTCGGAGCGCTGTGCGGAATGCAAAGGATGCAAAGATGTCGCTTTTTGTGAAGGGGGTTCCTGTCACAGTTGGGACTACGACAACGACCGGCAGCTCGTCTGCCTGCATCGAGACCGGTAAGTCCCGAATCGAACGGTCAACGGACCGGGAAAGGAATGACAATGAAGAAGAAAACACTGAAGAAAGTATTTTCCGGCGCGGCAATCTTTCTTGCCGCCGCCAATATGAACGGCTGCGCGTACGGCCCTCCGAGGAGCGAAGCCACGCCTGTCGTCACGCGTCCCGCGGAAGAGCAGATGCTTCCGAAGGAATATGATGAAACGGAGACGACGTATTTCCCGAATCCTGCCAAGCAGAATTCCGACGACAGTCAGGAAGAAGCCCCCGCCGGCGGCGGAACGCAGGAGCTGCAGTCTTAACCGGCTTATAAAGTCGGTGCATTCCGAGAAGCATTTTTGAACGAAACAACCCGGTACCACATGGTACCGGGTTTTCTCTTTTCTATCGAATGATCTGATATCCGGCGAACTGGCCGACACCGGCGCGGGTGCGGAACACGGCCGTTCCGTCCTTTTCGGTGTACAGCGGCTCAATCGTGAAGTCTCTTCTGAAGAACGACGGCGCGTTCAGCATCTTAAGTCCCTTAGCATCTTTGATGCGGATCGTCACTTCTGTATCCTTTGCCTGCGACGTCACATACGGATAGATGACAAATGTGTCATTGTCGTACGGGAACAGGCTGATGCCGGAGGGACCTTCAAGCGTGATGCCATTTACCATAAACTCGGCACGCATCCGGTTGAACGCTCCCTCGGGAAGCTTGTACAAATCAGGGAAGGAGTCCGGAACGACAAGCGTCAGCATCTGGCCGTCGCCGTACGTGTCGCGGCCGAGAAGCATGTAGCTCTCTTCGTTCTTTCTTGCCTTCACAAGCGCGCCCCAGGTCGCATTGTTTCTGAACTCGAGAACGGGAACGGTCACGGAGGACGCTCCGACGCTCTCCCGGAAACCGAAGCCGCGAACCGGTTCCGCCAGGAACTCATTCACGCTCACAACGCGTCCGCGGTAACGGATGGAGGTCAGCCGTTCGATACCCTCGCCGAGCATTTCGGTAACGAAGCCGGACGTCACGATTGCCTTGCCGCCTGCTGCCACGTAGGCTTCCAGCTTATCAAGAATGTCCTCATCGTACGTCGACGAAGCGGTTAACAGCATGGTCGGCGCATCGTTCTCGAAATACGGTGTCGTGCGAATCGGGAAGCCGCACATGCCGAGGAAATCCTGCACGTTGTCCTCGCCCTGCGAAGCGTTCGGAATGTAGCACGGGATTCCGACCGGTGCGCCGAGGCCGTCCATCAGCTCGTCAAGCTTCTCAAGCTGACAGCCGAGTGCGGGAATCAGCGGACTTCCGACAAGCGACTGGAAGCAGAACATCATCAGTTCCTTCGGCTTCGAGAAGCAGGTCAGATAAGCCTGCTCGAGATAGTAATCCATGACGGGACAGCTGTACGGATCAAACCATCCGCCGCCGTTTCCGCCCGGAAGCATCTGCTCCATGTACGTCATCAGCGAATAGGAAAGATACCGCGGCAGATGCTGGTCGGTATGCAGCGGATCTCTCGTCTCCGTGCCGGTGTAAATGCCGTCGAACATATCCTTCTGGGACATCGGGTCATAACCGGTCTCCTGATAGGATTCCATCCAGTTCGGGTATTTGATGATGACCTTGCAGTTCGGATTGACTGCCTTTGCGGCGTCAATCATATATTCCTTCGAAATCTTCTGAAGCAGATTTACGCGGTAGCCCTGCCAGCTGCCGTCCTCGATGCCGTTCTCCTCGTTGTAGCGGTCGCGTCCCTTGCGGCACGCCTCACACGTACAGTTCGAGAAGAAGAAATCGTCAATCAGAATCGAATCAAAAACCTTCGCGCTCAGTTCCACTGCCTTCTTCAGCGTGGCGAGCATCTTCGGGTCGTTATAGCAAAACGTATCGAAAAGTCTCTGCTTCGGCTTGTCCCCCTCGGGTGTCGGAATGGCAGTCGTGATGCCGCCCTCAACGCGGATGCCTGCTTTCTCAAACGTCTCCTTCACCATCCGCACCTGCTCCTCCGTCGCGAAATCGCCGCCGCGGAAGGCTTCCACATATACCTTATCAAGCTTCATATACCGGTTGAACCACGCGATGTCCTGCTCCAGCTTTTCGCGTGTCGCCTTGACGGTTCCGCCGGCTACGAAGAACGTCGTCAGTGCAAAATTTCTGTAATTTCCCATACAATAAACTCCTTCCCGGTCGTAAGACCTGCGCTTATTGTAAAATGCCACCGCAACGATTTCAATGGCATAAATCGTATTCGCCGATTTTGTTTTTGTCGCATTTTTCTCATATGCAGGATGACAGGGAAAGATACCGCTGCGTCAGTTCCTCCTCACTGATGACCGTAATCCGGCCGCCGTCATACTCGGAGGTTACCCAGTCGTAAATGGATGTGATGACGGGGTCGTTTTTTGCAAGGGGCTGCTCGCCGCGCACTTTGCGGTACTCATTGACCCAGAACGCCACGCCCGCGACACCCGAGGTGCTCGAGATGGAAACCTTCGGCGGACGATTGAGAAGTGCGCCGGTGTCGAAGATGTTGTAAATCTCCGGATTCTTCATCATGCCGTCCGCGTGGATGCCCGCGCGGGTGAGGTTGAAGTTGGCGCCCACAAACGGCGTCATCGGCGGGATCTCGTAGTTCGTCTCCTGCTTAATGTACTCCGCGATTTCCGTAATCACCTGCGTGTTCATGCCGTTTAAGTGACCGCGAAGCGACGCATACTCAAAAACCATCGCCTCAAGCGGCACATTGCCGGTACGCTCGCCGATGCCGAGGAGCGAGCAGTTGACGCCGGCGGCACCGTACATCCAGGCCGTCGTCGCATTTACCACGCCCTTATAAAAATCGTTGTGGCCGTGCCACTCAATCATTTCGGACGGTACGTCGGAATAGTGCTGCAAACCGTAAATGATGCCCGAAACGCTTCTCGGGAGCGCCGCGCCCGGATAAGGCACGCCGTAGCCCATCGTGTCACAGGCACGGATCTTAATCGGAACACCGCTTTCTTTCGAAAGGTCCATCAGCCGGTTGGCGAACGGAACGACAAATCCGTAGAAATCCGCTCTTGTGATGTCCTCAAAATGGCATCTCGGGCGAAGCCCCGCCTCAATGCAGTCCGAAACGATGCCGAGGTATTTGTCAAGCGCCTGGCTGCGGGTGAGTCCCATTTTCTCAAAGATATGGTAATCGGAGCAGCTCACGAGGATTCCGGTTTCCTTGACGCCGATTGACTTCACAAGCTCAAAATCTTTTTTGTTGGCGCGGATCCAGGTCGTGATCTCCGGGAAACGGTACCCGAGCTCCATGCAGCGCTCAATCGCCTTCCTATCCTTTTCCGAATACGCGAAGAACTCTGTCTGCCTTATCATTCCGTTTGGTCCGCCGAGCTTATTCAACAACTTATATATGTGAACCATCTGATCGGTCGTATAGGGTGCACGGGACTGCTGCCCGTCGCGGAACGTTGTATCGGTAATGAAGATGTCCTCCGCCATCTGCTCCGGAACGCGCCGGTAGTTGAACGCAATCTTGGGCGTCTCGGTGTAAGGGAACATTTCACGGAACAATTCCGGTTTCTCCACGTCCTGTAATTGATACGAATAAGGATCCTGCTCTAACTTGTATGTTTTGGTGCTGAGTGTCAAATCACGCATATCCGCTGCCTCCTCAAAAAATCTTTTACAAGTATACGCAGATATGTTATGATTTGTAAAATGAATAATTACGATAGTATTAATTCGATTTTCGAATCGTTTATGATGGAAAAGGAGACGTCCATGGATATTGAAAGCTTAAAAACCGTAATCACGCTTGCTTCTACTAAGAGTTTTACCCGGACGGCAAATCAGATGTTCGTCGCCCAGTCGACAGTGACCAACCGGATCAACGAACTCGAGAAAGAACTGAAACTGAAGCTTTTTAACCGAACCAACAAAACGGTCGAGCTGACGCCGGACGGCGAGCGCTTCCGCCTGTACGCGGAACAGGTGCTCGAACTGACGCAGACGTCTCTTGCCGAGATTGCGAACACCCGTCATTTCGAGAATCACCTGCGGATCGGAAGCGCGGATTCCATCTACGAAGGCCACCTTGCGCCGCTCATTCTCGATTACCGAAAAAAACACCCAACCGATTCCCTGAAGATTTCCATCGGTCTTTCGAATCATTTGATTGACCAGCTTCAGAGTGATCTGTTGGATGTCGTATTTACCTACTTACCGCTCAATAAAAGCAGTTATAACTGTGACATTTTCCGCCGCGACGAGCTCAAACTCGTGACTGACATTCACAACGAAACGCACAAGGACGGGATCACGCAGCAGGAACTCATCAACGAGCCGTACCTGATGTGTAACTTCGCCCTGCAGGACGTCGGCCAGTACATCCGCAAGCTCTTCCCGCGCTTCCATCAGTTTGAACTCGAGATTGACGACTGCATGAAGATTGTGCCCTACCTGCTCGGGCAGGCGAATTATACGTTCCTGCCGCAGGATATGGCGGACGCGCACATCCGAGAGGGCAAGCTACGCGAGGTGAAGCTGCTTGATTTCCGCACGCCTGTCATTAACAGCTATATCATTTACCGGAAAGACAAGGCGAAGCTGCTGCGCAACTTAATCTCCTAGCGGAAAATGCCATCCTGCCCCAGCTCAACATATCTGACGCCGAGCGCGCTCAGCCTCTTTCGCATTTTCTGCACTTTCTTGTCGGGGAAACGCCTGCCGATGCAGTCCGTAAGCATCGTCACCTTAAGTCCCGCCTTGACGGCGCCCTTCGCGGTCGCCCCGACGCAGCCGCACTCGTCAAGCCCGCACAAAACCAGTTCAGTGTACCCCGCTGCTGCCACTTGCTCGCGAAACGCTTTCGCGGAAAATGTGTCGGAGAAATACTTTTCAAAAACCTTATCCGAGACGACGTCCACTTTGCCGTAAATCTCCGCGCCGGGCGTGCCCTTGATCGTGAAGCCGATGAATGCGCGGTTCGTGATGAGGTTCTGGAAAACCTGCTTCACATAAAGGACGTCACAGCCCTTCTCCCGATACACGGCAATTGCCCTGTTGACCGAAGTCACCAGGGCATCCGTATCGTAGGAAAACATCTTCTTTCGATTCTCGCGCAGGTAATCTTCCTGCATGTCGATTACAACAAGTGCGGTTTTGTCAGACATAAGGCGTTATCCTCTCTTCGTCACATCTTCGGATAGCTCTCAATAAACTTCCTGATGATTCCTGCCGTCTCATCAATCGTCTGGTTCGTGTTGTCGATGACGAGCGGAAATTTGCCTTTGTTCCTGCGGAACCACTGATTGTAACCGATGTGCGGCTCAATCTTATCATCGGACGTAAAGCCTCTCTCCGCCGGTCTGGCGCGAAGTCTTTCCCAAATCGCCTCGTCGGTCGGATTCAGGATGATAAACACCGTCAAATCCACCCCTTCGGGCAGGACATGCTTTTCGATGAAATCCTGCGGATTCGTGCAGGAAACGAAGATCAGATCCCGTCCCGCAGCGCGCTTCACAGCCTCCGCGATACAGTCGTCGTGGTACTTGGATTCGTGATCCGTTCCCGCATAATCCCACCAGTTGAAGCCGACCTCATCAATGTCGATGCAGGCGTACCGCGCCGGATCCATGATCTCCGTAAGCGCGTCCTTCATTGTTGATTTGCCGGAGCCGCACGGCCCGCTGATCATAAACAGTCTCATAATAATTCTCCTTAGTCTCGCATCTGCGCACCGATGCACTTTCCAAAGCAGCGATACGCCAATGCATCTGCCTGACGATCATCTCCGGATAATCGTACAATCCTTCACGTACTCGCCGTACTTGCTCATAAAGTCTCTGAGTTCTTCCTCCTCGGTAATCCAGATGATTACCCAGGCAGTCTCAATACCGAGATTCTCGTATACCTTGTGACGATGGTTACCGTCATTCAACTCAAACTCTCCGTCCACATAGTGAACGATCATCGGCGGCATCTCCTTACCTTCCTCCACTGCCTTCGTGATCTCGGAAAGCTTGTGCTCCCACCAGCCCTTATCGATTCGGTATTTCATGTCCTCCTCGGGACCCGCACACCGGTGAAAAAGATTGATCGGGAACTGCGCCGGGCTGATGAAATAACGGTCAAACAGTTTCAATCCGTCTGAGAAAGGAATGTTTCGTCCCTCCTCGTTTAAATACAGATGAACCCATGCGTCCATCTTCTCTTCCCTGCCATATTCCATTGCGGATGCAAGCGTCGCACTATACTTTAGCATAGTAACCTCCTTCTTACTGTAAACAATTCGTTTGATCGTATCGTAAGAAAGCGAATACTCCTCCATCAGCGCTTCAATTGTCTTTCCATTCTGAAAAGCGTCCCGGATTGCGGCGTTGCGCTCGCGGATATACTGCTGATATCCCGAGGTCTCCCCCCAGTCCTTCTTCTCTACACCGGCCGGAATGTAGATGGTCTCGCCGGAAACATACTTCTGAATCTGCCGAAGCAGCTTCTCGGGAAAGACGTCTTTTGCGTTTCTGTACTTCATCGTATCCGCTCCTTTCTCTTACAAAGCATACGATACTATGCCGGCCGCCGAAGTAATATACCGCGATTGTTTATAACCGTTCTCTACACAAACCTCTCAAAGCTTCTTCGCGTAGTACTCCACATTGATCACCGTGCCGTCGGGATACGTCTCGGTGTCGGTCTTCACGAATTCCGCAAAGCCGTAGTGCGCATAGATCTGCTTGTTGACGACCTCCTCCGGCTCGACACCGACGGTCACTCTCTCGTACCCGCGCGTACGCAGGTCCTCGATCATATATGCAAACAATTTCGAAAAATACCCTTTCCCGCGGTACGGAGGGTTCGTCCGAAACGCGCACAGATACGCGGTCGTCTCGTCGATCAGCCCCTCGGCATCCTCGTCCGGGTCCGGCTTGATAAACGCCGTCGCCTCGCAGATGATCTCCCCGTTCAAAAGGCCGTAGTACGGCAGCGTCCTTCCCTCGCGGCGGTTCGCAAGCGCCCCTTCCTTCCACACGATCCAGTTGCCCGGATCGTCGGCGTGCCGCGCGATCTCGTATTCCCATTTTCGCTCCATATCCGTAAGCGTTGCGATCCTGCAGATAAATGCGTTTTCCATGCCATCACCCCCTGAAGAATATTATACCCGAAATATTGTCTATATCAAGGAAATGTCTACAGAAAAACCGAGGCCGGAACTCTCCGACCTCGGTTTCACCATGACACTGTCCTGCGCACTCACGGCGTGTAACAGAGAATATGCTCCGACTTCATGTCGTTGCTAAGCGTGAGCCCCGTCGCCGACACGTCATATACATACACGATCTCCTCGAGCCCTTCACCGTCCTTTACGATGTCGCGGAAAATGTTACAACACCCGCCGAGCATCTCCGGCCGGTAAGTGATTGTCTTCTCGTTCTCAAAGATAGCGTTATACAGAATTCCCGACTCGACAAGGTCCTGGAAGAAATGGCTTCCGTACGAAAGTTCGGGATTGTATCCGGCCTTCGAATTCGACACCTCGCAGATGGCCGCAAACTCGCTGATGTCGGCAAATGCGGTCGGCACGCCGAGTTCCGGTGAAGTCGTTCCAATCCGCCCGGGCACCATCAGAAGCAACTTCTTATCCTGCCCGCGCATCGTCCAGTTGACCGTTCCGATGGCACGTGCCACGCGGTATTTGTCGCGGTACGGCATGTTGTAGTATTTGACCGGGTCGACGTAGACAACCAGGTCGAGTTTATCCGTGCGGGACAGTCCCATCGCCGAGTTGCGGCACTCGAAAAGAATGTTGTCCGGCGTCACATTTTCCGGCATGGAGGTTTCCTCGGAATCGCGGAACACCTGTAACGGACGGCACTGCAGGATGTTGATGACGTAATCGCCGTTCTCCGAGAGATTGATCGTGAATTCGGTGTCGACCGGGTATTGGTACGCTTCCTGAATCGTGGCGAGAATGTCCTTCATCTGCTGCATGATGACCTCGCGGTTCACGATGCCCTGGCACGAGATGAACTCAATGTCGCGGTTCTGCCCGCGCTCACGGAACGAGCGCTCCGCGTCGAAATCGTGCTCTAAAAGAAGCCTCTTCAGGAAGTAAGGCATGTACGGCTCGATCACATCGAGTGAAACCTGCTCGAGTTTTCCCTCGCTTCGGTTGATCAGCTCGAGTTTCCGCTGTGAAAACTGATGCTTCTCGGCGCTTGTACGCGCCACGGCCGCCTTCGGCTGATCGAGGCTCACGAGGCGCGGATACGAGCCTTCCGTGCGGTCCACCGCCGATGTTCCGAGTCCCATAACCAGACGGAGCATTCCGGCTGACGAATCAAGACTCTCGAGAAACCGGTACGGGCTGTAGGAATAGCCGACCCCGGCGACACAGGGCATGTAGAAGTCGCCGTAGTAGGAGCCCGACACGCGCTGCACGAGAAGCGCCATCTGCTCATCTCTTGCCTGCAGACCGCGGCGGCTCCGGTAATCGAGCGCCGACTTGCTCATCGTGCTCGCGTAAACGGTCCTCACCGCGTCCTCGAACTCCTGAAGGCGGTGCTCCATATCTCCCGCGTTCGGGCAGAAGACGGATTCGTATTTTCCTGCGAAGGCGTTACCGAAGCCGTCCTCGAGAATCGAACTCGAACGGACAATAATCGGGTCCTGCCCGTAGTATTCGAGAAGTTTGACGAACTCTTCCTCCATGTCGCGGGAGAACCGGCCCTCGCGCAGTCTTCTTGCGAGCTCATCCGCGAGCGTGAAGTACTCTTCCTTGCTCCTTTGGCGCACCCTGATGTCCCAGAATTGATTTTCCACGATAAAGGTATAAAACACATCGGATCCGATGAAAAATGAGTCGTGCGGCTCAAAATTCGCAAAAATGTCGGGGCGCTTGTTCTCGATGATCTTTCTTGCAAGAAGCATGCCGGTCGCCTTGCCGCCGATCATGCCGGTGCCGAGCATGCGCTTCTTAACGTTCAGGTAATCCTCCGCCTTAAAGTTCTCCTTGATCATGATACGAAGCCTCTCGTCGCGCGTCATCATGATGTTGCACATGCGGCTACACTGCTCGGTCACGTCGAGGCCGTTTTCATGCATCGTCTCGGTCATCTCGAAGAACCGGTCCCAGCTGTCCTTGTTGCCGCGGTCCGCGCCCGCCGTATTGTGCTCAAGCAGCTGGTAGAAATGACTCGCGACAACGCCGTCGAGAATCGGCTGAAACACGCCGCTCTCGGGCTCGTAACGGTGTGGCAGGAACATCGTCTCGGAATAGCGGTTCCAGACCTTGTCCGGACGCACGTAGATGTTCGTCTTGTCCGAATACACGTCGAGGAACAGCTGCGTCGTGTCGCGGATCTTGGCGATCGCCTTGAACGAATGCTTGCCTCGGATCAACGGGAAAAATGCGACGGTATCGAGCTGAAACAGATACGGGCAGGTCACCTGGAAGAAGTTGCCCATCATCAGGTCGGTCGCCCACGCCGTCTGCAGCTCCGAAAGGCAGTCGAACACATAGAACGCGTCAACGCCTTCCTTCCGGATAATCTCGTGAATGTCGACCGTGAATGTCTCGAACCGATGCGACAGCTCCACGTTGACGATTTTCAGCCCCTCCCGCTCCGTAAAGAACGGTTCGTGCGAGGCAAACCGGATGTAGATTAGGTTTCGTCCGTCGCGGATTGCCTGCTCCATATACGGCTCCACGAACAGCCGGAAATCCTCCAGCCGGTCCACTCTCCAGACGACATTGTCCCCGAGGCGGATGTTGTCGAAGCACTCATCCATCTGCGGAATTCCCGATAATACTCTGTCAAATGCTGCCATATCAATACCCCTTTGAAAGCACATTTTCCGCCTCCCTTTTACGAGGTCGGCGGCTACCGAAACAAAAAGGGCAAAGAAGTCACAGTAAAGACTCCTTTGCCCTTAATGGCAGTATAGCATGTTTTACAGCGATTGTATACTACTTCTTTCCGCGCCCTGCGTTGCTTATGTGAAGCCCCCATACGCGAAGCGCAACCACGGCTCCGAGGCAAACAACCAGAAGCACTATCAGATAGTTGTAAGGCAGCGTATCCGTAGTCTTAGGGGAATCGTTCGGCACCGGCGTCAGTTCCGGAGTGACTTCAGGAGTAGTCTCCGGAGTGACTTCAGGAGTAGTCTCCGGAGTGACTTCGGGCGTTACCTCCGTCTTCGGCGCAGTATAAGTGTTACCGAATGTCGTCCGGCTCTGCGTTCCTCCCTTGACGGTACCCTTTGTGCCTTCCGCGGTGGACTGCGCAAAACCTTCCGGCATGCTGCCGCTCTCCTGCGAAACTTCAAATGTCGCTCCGTGAGGAAGCCCGGACACAATTAAAGTCTTGCCGCCCGGTACTTGAAGCGTGGCTCGTCCTTCGCTGTCTGTGGTCAGCACATTGCCGCTGCCTGCCGCACGAAGCGCACGTCTCTTTGTCTCCTCCGTAACGATAAACGTCGCATTTGCCATCGGCTTCCCGTCGCGGTCCTTGATCACGATTTCCACCGGGAAAACCGGCTGATTTCCCTCCGGAACCGGTCCGTCCATGGTGATTTCGACTGCGAGCGAACCGTCCTTATAACCGTTTCGGAACTCCGTATCACCGATGGTCTTGATGTCCGGGGTAAAGAGACCGTCTTCATTTTCCGTGAATGTGACGACGTACAGCGCTTCATGACTGTCATATTCGATGGTATCGTCCCCGTCGGACAACTCGCGAACCACAAAGTAGTACGGCTCTGTGACGGTCGGATCCAGCCACATAGTGGAAAATGTAATCGTTCCGTCCGGCTTATTCTCTACCGTCTCAATCAGTTTCGTCGTATATCCGTTCTCATTGCTCTCATACAGACCGAACGTATACTTCTCCGTTGCCGGCTTGCCTTCAAACGTCTTCGTTGCGGTAATCGACACTTCCGGCTTCAGGTAATTGACCAGCTGCACCGGCTCCGCTTCGCCGTCGACCACCAGTTCTCCGTCCACCTTTCCGGTTCCTCCGCAGACGCTGCAGGGATCCTCGGTACGCGCCGGGTAAATCGCGGCGATCCGATGAAGGTAATTGTACAGGGCGTTTGGATTCTCCTGGATGGTTGCCCATTCCTCCTCCGTGAAAACATATCCGGCATACACGCCGGGGGTTATGCAGGACGGGCATTGATCCTCGGGCACATACGTCATCTCGCACAATTCGGAAAGCGTGAAACCTGGCAAGACCGGCCCGATGACCATGCCGTCCCTGTGGATCGCCGGAGCGCCCAGGATCCCGATGCAGTCCGGGCAGATCGCCCCGGTCTGGTTGGGATGCTCACACGGGTTGAATGTAAAGCCGGCTCCTTTGCAGGTGCCGCACGGATCTCCCGTGCCGGCCGGGTCGAGCCCGGTTCCGTGGCAGTCCGGGCAGGATTCCATGATCTCCCCGTCCAGGCAGTCGCTCAGCATGTAGATCTCGGTGACCTTTCCCATCGAGGCATCTATCGTGACCGCCGCGATCCCACCCGTGCCGCTTCCGCCGCAGGCCATGCAGTCTTCTTCCCCGGGTTTCAGCGTCTGCCCGGGCATCGCCACCAGCAGTTCGCCGCTCTCCGTCAGCGCGATCTGAACCTTCGCCTCAACCGGTTTGGTCATATACATCACCGTCGGATCCGTTCCCTGCACCTCGCTGATCAGGAACGTGATTTCCCCGATACCGGTCTGCGGCGAGATGGTTTCCAAATCTCTTTCCGTCAGAATGATATCCGGCGAGAAGGTGATATTGCCGTCAGCATCATTTTTCCCGATTGCTAAAGGCTCCGAGTCCGGGGCAGCATCCGCACGCCGGACTTCAAAAGAGAATTCCTCCGGCTGCAACGACCGCCCGACCAGTTCCTTGTGAGCAGTCAGGGTGATTTTTTTCTCAAAGCCGTACACATTTGTGAAAACCAGATCTCCCGTCTCCGTAGACGCCATGACGTTCAGCGTGCCGTCCTTGTTGTCCGTGAAGGTAAGGGTAACCTGCTTTATCTGCGTGTCGTACGTTACATTTTTGTACGTCACGGTGCCGTCCGCCGCGGTCTGCGCGCCGTTCGGAATCACCTCGCGCACCAGGTAGGTAAGCGTCTTGGTCCCGCCATATTCGGTGATCTCAACAGTATTGTAGCCGTCATAACTGCCGTTGATGGTGAATCTGGCCAAACCGACCGTTTCGCCGTTTTCGGTCACGGTTCCGCGGCTCTGTCCCGTCGTCGCCGTGCCGACTACATCCTTGTACGAGTAATTAGCGTAACCGTAGTCGTTGTACTGGTTGTCGTCGACCATTTCAAACCGGAACTCCCCAGCCTGCTGCTCGCGGCCCCGCAGTTTCTTCGTTCCGGTGACCGTGATCCCGGACTTTGCCGAATAGTCGTTCCGGAACGCGATCTTCTCGGTTTTCCCTACCCGGATTGTTTTTTCCACGGGCACCCGCCACGGCGAGTAGATGCTCCAACCCTTGGGAACCTGCTCATTCACAGAGCATACGGTCCCGGCCGGCAATCCGATGATTTGGAAGCACTGATTCTCCTTCAACGTAATCGTGCCGCCAGCCCGAATGGTTCCCCGGCTGACTACAGCCGCTTCCGTCGGAAGCTCTGTGCTGTCATAGTTCACGGGCGACTTGTCGAAAATGACATACTCGTATTCCCCGCTCAGGTCCGCGCCGTCGTATTCCATCTCCACGGTGAAGGGGAAGGACGGAAGGACGGTGTTGTTGCCATCCTTCGGCTTGCTGCGGTCCTCCACATGCGCCGAAACCATAAGATAACCGAAATCCGGCTTTTTGAAGTTGCGGAAGGTGTGGATGTCGTTCTTGTCGTACTCCGCCACTTCGACGCCCAGCGGGACTTCGTTGGTCTGCGCAAACCAGCCGTCCGGCACGTTACTTTCTCCGGTCACGGCGTAGATATACTCAAATCCGCCCGGTTCATAGCGGTCCATAACAAAGGTATAGGTCCAGTCCTCGTTCTTGGTGTAGGTATGAGGGAAGTCGGTCTTCTTTCCGTCGCTTCCGATCCGGGTCAGCACGATGATGGGCTGGGCGCCGTCCGGCGCTTCCGCGGCCGTTCCGTCCGGGTTCAGCCACAACTTGTCGATTTTGATGCTGACCTGTTCCTTCGTATGTTTGTTGACGATCTCGTAGGAGCGGTTATCTTCCTTGTAAACCGACGTGGTATAGCCCGGCACCGGATCTTCCGTGACAGTATATGTATACCGGTTTCCGTTGCTGTCTGTCTCCGGAGCATTTTGGAAAATGCCCTGCCAATTATCATCAGCCTTAAGGATCAGAGTATCCGTGATTACCGGTGAATTTTCCACTCCCGTTTCGCCCTTAAGGCGCACCGTCACCTGGTCCGGCCGCAGCCCGTCGTAGTTGTCAACATAACCTACGCCGCTCGCATAACCCTTGTCGTCCCAGGTCTTACGGACCATGATCGACTCGGGCACGATGCCGACACGGGTATACTCAAAATCCAGCACCGACCGGTCTCTGGCATATCCGTGGGACGCCTGCGTCGTGGGCGTGGAGAAGCGGAGGTACACCGCCGCCGCCTTGTTGTACGCGTACATGTTGTTGGCCGAATCCGCCGACGCAATCCAGTCGATATCGTCCGGCGACGCGGCGTTGTCCGTTTTATGGGCATACGTGCCCTTCGCGTTCCATTTGTTGTCGTCGCCGCCGTCGGTCGGCGCCTTCATGTTCAGGTAGACGGAAACCTTGTCCCCCGGCGACAGCAGGCACATCGTGGCGGGATTCGTTCCCCGCT
>JAFYYS010000017.1 GCA_017546025.1 Lachnospiraceae bacterium
AAGCCCCCGGCGGGGAAGTATCTGGAAAGAAAGCCTCCCCGGTAAATACCGGTGAGGCAAAGCCCCCCAGCGGTGAAGTATCTGGAAAGAAAGCCTCCCCGGTAAATACCGGTGAGGCAGAGCCCCCGGCGGGGAAGTATCTGGAAAGAAAGCCTCCCCGGCAGTTGCCGGTGAGGCAGAGCCCCGGGTAAGAAGAAAAAAGCAGCCCCTGTATTTCTACAGGAGCCGCTGTATGTTCTGTTATTTGCCGGTTTCAATCACTTCGGTTTTCTCTAAACCGTCGTCAAAAAGATATGTGATCTGGTACTCAACCTTCCCGTCAACACGTTTCAGCTCAATGCTTACACTCATGTGCCCGGTAGCTTTGCCGTCGTCCTCAAAAAGGGTTTCTTTCCAGTCGGATGCGGAAGGATCGGTCAGAAGCTCTTCGAGCTTTGCCATGTAGATTGGCAGCATATCCTGGTTGTTGATGTTGAAGGTTCCGTCGTATTTTTCATCGAGGGTGAGCGGAAGTGCTTTGCCCTTGCGGTTTACGGCGAGAAACTTCTGATTGAGGTCCGAATTATAGTCTTCGTTAAAGCCCATCAGGATGTAGCCTTCCTCCGTGGCGGAAGGAGGCGTCACGCTGCGGGCCATGAAATAGTATGGCGTCGCATTTACCTTCGAATCCACCTCGCCGTCCCCCGGGTTTTTAATGAACAGGAAGTTCGAACCGAAGTAGACTGAGGGTGCGCCCTTGCCTTCCGGGAAGAAGCGCTTCAGGGCGCCGCTGCCTTCCATGGCGCGGAATACAACCTCGGATTTCAGGTCTTTATCCCACTCGTAGGGCCAAAGCTCGGCTTCCGTCCAGGTGTAATCGCAGAAAAACTTGGTCGTGGCGATGTTGAGGTCGATAACCGGGTCGCCGAGGATCTCGCACCAGCCGGCTGCACCTTCGTAGGAAACGCCGACGTAGCGGTAGTCCTTGCGGGCGTCCATGACGCGGCGCGCGGTTTCGTTCCACGGGCGGAGACGGCCGCCGAGGTCACCCTTGTCAAGGGAATAGCCGATGTCAGTTGCGCAATACAGGTAGTACTGGTCGGTCAGACCGACGTCGGTTTCCATGCCCTCGTAGCAGAAGCCGGAAACATCGATGCCGTTCACGGTGCTGCTGAACACGCCGTTGACCGGAATCGTGAAAAGGCCTCCTTCCGAGACCGGCCACTGGCCGCCGGCACGCCAGATGGCGTTGCCGAAGAAGAAGGAAAGCGTCTCCCCTTCGCTTCCTTCAAGCGGTTGTGTGAAGATGGCGTCGAGTATGGAAAATCTGATGTTCGGATAATTCAGAGCCTGTTCCTTAATCTCTTCATCCGAAAGAACAATCCACTGCGCAAGCGGTGCCGTCTTCACGTTATATACAACAATCTCCGACCCCGTTTTTTCAACAATCATGTCAACGGTATCCTCAAGGATTACGCGGCTGCCTTCATCACCTTCCTGGTGCGTGAAGAACCAGATGCTGTCGGCCGCGCCGTTGAATACCCAATAAAACGAACCGCGTTCAATCACCGTGTCAGGATCCACTACCGTCGGTTCCGGTTGTAAGGATACAGTCGGAATCGGGGTGTCAGGCTCGGCCGTGATTGGCGTTCCCGCGGTCGTAGGCCCCCCGGTAGGCACAGCATTGTCATTCTTGGCCGAACCGCATGCCGTAAGCAGACACGCAAGCAGAACCAAAAGGCACAAAAGCGTCTTTTTCATATAACTCCCCTTCAGAAATTATCCTCTTTCCCCTATCATAACAGGAAAATATTACGATTCCTGCTCAGATATATTACAAAAATATTACAAAAACGCCCCGAAGCATATGCTTCGGGGCGTTTCACCATTCTTCGTTATTCCTTCTCAAAGCGGCTGTAAATCATGCCGAACAGTACGCGGAATGCAATACCGATACCGGCAGCTGCCAAACTCAAAAGGAACGGAAAAGCCTTATCACTGAACTGACCGGGAATACTGAATACCATAACAGCGGCAACAATACCGATGATAACCAGAACAATGGAAAGGATATCCAAAAGCTTAATCTGGGCCTTGGTTGCAATGATGGCACCGGCAGATTTCTCGCCGCGTTCGATCTTCTCAGCATCCTTCAGCTTTTTGCCGCTCAGAAGCTCAGACACCTGAATGTCAAGAGCACGGCACAAAGGCTCATATAATTCCGCGCCGGGTACAGAATGTCCTTCTTCCCAGGACGCAACTTTCTTATCGGATACATTCAAACGACCGCCGAGCATAGCCTGGGTAAGCTTCTGCTCTTCTCTGCACTTAGCAATAAACTTGCCAATCGCTTCCTGTGTCATAGATCCACCTCCAAAAAAGAAATCAGATTCTGTTCTATCATTGTAACATCTTAAAAACCATTCGTAAAGATGGTTTTCAAAAAAAGTTATGCATATTATTAGAAAGCTAATTTATGACAACAACTTGTTTTGCTTAAGCCATTCTTCTGCGAGCTTCGGCCAGGTTTGCACATCAGGATATACCGGGCGCTCAATCATCATCGGGCCGGGACCCGGTCCGCCTTCTCTCGGTTTTCCTTCGGGATTGCCGAAAAACTGCATCATCAGTTCGGTGCGTCTCTCATCGGAAACGCGGATGCCCTTATGGTCGCGAACTGCCTCCACGGCTTTGTTCGTCTGTTCAAACGTATACGGCTCACCGAAATCGCCCTTCATGACGCGCTCATTATGAAGCGAAAGTCCGTGCGGGCCGTTGGGAAATGCGAAGTACGCGTAAGGTACCCCGGCTTTCCGGCAGCTTTCGGCGTAATACATGGAATTTTCCACGGGAACAAGGTCGTCCGTTACGGTCTGCCAGATGAAGCACGGCGGCATATCCTTATGCACCTGCTTCTCAAGCGAGTAGTACTCCTTCTCCTTCTCGTCCGCGTCGCGGCCGATCAGCGCCCAGATGGAATAAATGTGCGTGAACTCGCCGGATGTGATGACCGGATAACCGAGGAGCACGCCGTCCGGGCGGTTGCTGACTGCATTCAGCGTCGGATTCGGGTCCTTGATGTCTCCGTAATGGGTATGAACGGAAGCGCATACATGACCGCCTGCCGAGAATCCGATGATGGAAATCTTAGCGGGATCCATACGGAAACGGCTGTCCGTGCGGACCAGGCGGATGGCGCGGGAAAGGTCCGACATCGGCTGGTCATGAAGCGGTACCGACATCGTGATATCGGTCGTGTAGGTCAGCACGACAACGTTCATGCCGAGGTTGTAGAAGTACTCCGCAACCGGCTCGCCCTCGACGTTACAGACCATGCAGTATCCGCCGCCGGGCACGACAATCATGCCGGGACGAACCTGCTCATCGTCATGCAGATACGTATAGACATTCGGGGCAAAGCCGTAGGCTGCCTCGTAGTTATACTCTCCGTCTTTCCAGATATCTTCCCGGAAGGATACGGCGGTTTCAATCATACCGCAGCCCCCTTTCCGGCCTTGCGGTCCTTCTTCATATCCTTCTTGAAGCGGCGGAAATCACCGAGTGCCTTCCAGCCGATCTTGAAGATCTTGCGGAAGTTCACGGAGTTCTTGCCTGCCGTACGCGGCTTGAAGGAAATCGGGCGGAACGCCTGCTTCTCTTTATAGTATGCGTAGTAGGTCGTCATCATGATGTTCGGAAGATTGTAATCCTCCTGCATCTTGTAAAGGTACTTCTTCACGACATCGCACTTCATCAGACGGAACGGTGCGTTGGCATCCGGCACCTTTACGCCGAAGTACAGACGAAGCAGAAGGCATACAACCTTTTCAACAAAGGCACGGCCCTTGCCGTCTCCGCGGACCGTACGGTTTCCGAAGATTCCGTCGTACTCGGTACGCATCTGCCAGAAGGCGTCAAACTCGTCGGGATTGGTCTGTCCGTCGGAGTCGGTCTGGAATACATAATCGATGCCTCTTTTGATGGCAAGGTCATACAAAGCGATGACCTTCGGTCCGTGATAACGGTTCGTATCCGGCAGGATCTCAAGCTGCGGGAATTCCTTCTGCAGGTTCTCCAGCACCTCGTGGGTACGGTCGCTGCTGCCGCTGTCTGCGATGACAAGGCGGGACTCCTCGGATTTGCCGGCGAGGACGGGATACCACTGCCGTACCACGCCTTCGATGTTGGCCTCTTCGTTATAGGCCGGCATTACGATATATAAAGAATCCATGGTTTACTCCTCCATTAATACTCCGTATTTCATCTCACGGTCGATACGCTCAAGCTCCTTCTCGGCATTCTCGCGCTTTGAACGGTTCTCTTCCTGAATCCGGGCAACCTCGTCCAGGCTCTCAATCAGGATGCGGTTGGTCTGCGCAAGCGTTACCGTATCGATGGCGGTGCTTCCGGCAGCCTTCTGCGTCTCCGTCGTTACCTGCTTTAAGTTCTCCGCGTTACGAAGCAGCAGGCGGTTCGTCATGTCGCTGATGGAGCGGTCCGTGATGACGGCCTGTCTGGCGTGCTCAGCGCCGAGCGCCAGCACAATCTGGTTCTTCCAAAGCGGAATCGTGTTATATAAGGTCGACTGCAGCTTGTCCGCCATCATTGCGAAGTTGGACTGCAGCATCCGGATCTGGGCTGACTGCTGAACGGAAATGGTACGGGAAAGCTCCATCTCGCTGACCTTTCTTTCCATACGGTCGATGACACCGTTCAGGAAAGACTCTTCCATCACGCTGTACGGGCCGTTGCGCCGCTTTTCCTCCATCTCCTCAAGACGAATCTTCAGCGCCGCAATCTTGACACCGGCCTGACGGTAATACTCCTGGTTCATGTCATACATCTGATTCAAAAACGCACAGTCGCGAAGCAGGCGAACCTGATGCTCCTCAAGGGTACCGGCAATGCGGTCCACATTTTTCGAAGCCTGTTCGTATTTGGCACGGATGGCAACGGGGTTGCTCTTTCGCTTCCAGAAAAGGATACGCTTTTCGCCGTCGACGTCGGTGTCGATATCATACAAATAGCTGATGGTATCGTGCAGCACGTCGTCCACCTCGTCAATGGAGGAGTTGTTCAGGTTGTCAATCATGACCTGCGAAAGCTCCGCCATCTTCTTCTGCGTGTCGAGACCGTACTTCGTGATGCTTGTGATGTCCGTGCAGTCAAGCTCTGCCACGCTCGTTTCGATTTTCGGGATGTCAACCGCGTCAAGCCCGAGTGCCGGGTTCGCCGCAATGATTCTCAAAAATCCGATTTCCTTTGTTTCGTCCATGTCTTACTCCTTATCCAGTCCCACCTGTTAATTATCCAAATACCGCGGTACCCGAATCCGGTCACTCAGGTGTAACCGGCTCAAAAACGCGTCCGCGTCCTCTCTGATATCTTTCCCTATAATCCCCATGCTTTGCGGCGTTCCGATGTAGAAGGAATTCTCATCCATCTCAAGAAGCGCCTTGACGGCTTTTTCATCTGCCACCCGTCCGTACGACATGCCGAAATTGTTCTTGAACGGCATCGATTCCTTAAGACGCGAGATGACGCGTCGCTGGAACGAACGGCCGCACATCGGGTAGAAGCATTTGCCGGGGTCAAGCCGCTGCCCCGGTTTCTTTAAAACAACCTCGCAGAGGAACATCTCCTGGTACTCCGAGCTCGCTTCGAAAACCCGGAAATCCACGATATAGTTGTTCATCTCCAGAATCCGAATCAGGTTCAGCGTCAGAACGCCGCGGGCATTGATCTGCGCCGGCGTCGTATCCCAGCTGTACGCGATGTTCATGTTGATTCTGGCAACCCTTTTCTCCATTGTCCTGGTCAGCCGGTACATGTTCTTCGGCGCACCCGCCACATACGCGGGAACGTTCGGCCGGCTTCCGACAAATGCGGGGTTACTGACTCTCTGCCGCACATATTGGCGGTTCGCCAGCTCGAGGTGCTTCGAAAGCTGCATGAACTCCGGCAGTCCTTCGTTGTATCCGCCGGAGCAGTACCGGATGGACTGCAAAAGCGGCGGTCCCGCGAACGAGGCATCGGCTCTCACGCTCATCATGACCGGAAAGGATTCCTCATTGACCGGCGGGTCTTTCAGCAGAAACAGTTCGATGTCGGTCATCGAATCGAAGAACAGCTGGTAGACTCTCAGTCTTTTAACGCTGTATATCTTCAGGTAAGGGCACTCTTCCTCAGTGACGCCTGTATTTCCCATCGGTTATTCCCCTTCTTTGGAAAATGTGACTACATCAAACGGACGGTATCCTTGCCGGACGTAATCTGGTTCACGCGCTGTGCGAAGATGGAGCAGATTACGCGGCAGTCCTCACAGTACTTCGGCTGCCGTACTGCTGCCATGATCTCCTTCGTGAGAAATGCCAGGTAGTCGGCTTCCTTCGTCTGCACGAATTCGTATTCGAGAATCTTCTCTCTCGAGAAGCTCTTGTTATCCAGGTATTTGCGGATTCTCGTAACATCACGGGTCGTGATGATGCCGGCAGCGCTGAAGTGCGTGTACTGAGACCACTTCGTCGTTGCCATACGGAACAGCTCGACAAACTCGAACCATCCCTTGTAATCGCCGAGAATCTTCTGCTCAACCGCGTTATCGTATCCGACGAAAATCGGGGTGAAACGCTGCTGAACGGACTCCTCAATCTTCTCACGGGTGTTATAGTTAACATCCGCGCCGTTACCGGTCGTGTTACCGGCACCGATGATGCGGAAGTTCGGATGACGCGGCACGCGCTCGCCGTTCGGGAAAGCGTAATGCGCGTTCGTCGTATTTGACAGGAACGAATTCAGCTTAACCGTCGCACGGCTGTTACCGTTATCGAGCTCGTCGCAGAAAGCAATCTTTCCGTACTTGTAGCAGCGGTAGAAGTTCGGGCGGCTGTATCCGCCGTTAGCGGTCTGGAAACCGAGGATATCGTATTCCTCGTTGATGTAACCGATATCGATGCTCTCGAGGCCGAGAATCAAAGCAATCTGCTGTACCATGTAGGTTTTGCCGCAGCCGGAGGGACCAATCAGATACGGGTTGGCATTTTCCATGACGGCTACCAGGACGTCGTCGAACATCTGGTGGAAGGTCATGCCGTCGCGCTTCATCTTCTCCTTGCGCTTCATGGCCTCCTCAAGACGCTTCCAGAACGGAATCGTCTCGTCCAGAAGGAAGCACGGCGTGAAGTCTACCTGGTCGTCGGCGGAGTCTTCGATGACAAGATCCGCTGTCTCGGAAAGCGCGTCCGGAACCGTTGCGGAAGTGTCCGCAACCTCAGCCTGCACAACCTGCTGGGGCTTCGTCTTCTTGATGATGACCTTGGCAGGAGCCTTCTGCGGCTCTTCCTCAACCTCCTCAACAATCTGAGGCTGCTCGGTCGCGCGGTCAATCGCGCTGTCGGAAACAACCATCAGACGGTCGATCCGGTCATTTAACTTCTTGCTCGCTTCCGCATCGGCAAGGAGCTCCTTCAAGCGGTCGTTATCCTTGAAGTAGGCATCCATCCTGCTGATGACATCGTCGGACTGGCGTCCCGCGCGGACCACTTCGTCACGGGCGTTTCGAACCATGTCATCGACAAGTCTTCTGAGTTCGTTGATTTCGTTACGGCTGTCCGTCACGAGCCGGCTTACGATTTCGTCCTTGTCGGCGAGAATCGCGCGGCGCTGACCTTCTACGAACTCGGCATGAGTCTTGTTCATACGCTCCATGAGCGTGTCAATCTTAATCTTGGCGTCTGCAAGCTCGCTGTCGACATATTCCTTGACGTCCTTGATGGCACTCGAGGACATCTCGGTAATCATCTTCGCTCTCTGCTCGGTAAGCGCAAGGGAATCCTTCAGACGGCTCGTCGCTGCCTGCACGGCATCGACCTTCTGCTCGGCCATCATGATGCGCTCTTCGCTGACGTTATAGATACCGGCCATGCGGCAGAATGCGGAGTATTCCTGATCGATGATTGTCGCGGGCTTCTCACCGGAAAGGTACCGGGTCGAGAACCGGGTCAGGCTCGCCGTAAACATATCCTCGTCATAGCAGAACGGACGGATCTTCACGGCGTACTCGGAAATCGCCTCGCGGACGTCGGTCGTGTAGTTCTGGCCTTCAATCGAGCGGTACCAGCGCAGGTAGTTCACCTTATCCCGGAACATGTGGTAAAGCTTCGGAATGAACATATGCGTGCAAGCAACGCCGCCGACATCAAACATCTCGATGTAGATGTTCGCCAGTTCCTTGAAATCCGCCGTATTCTCCTCAAGAATGAAGATGTGCGGGTAGATTCCTTCGGCGTACTTTACGGCCTCGTACCATTTCTTCTCCGGAAAATCGATGTTGTTCCGAAGAATGATTGCCTCGAGAATATCCAGATAAAGCTCGAACGGCTTGATGATCAGCTCGGCCGGATTGGCATATACGTTCATCAGGTATTCCCTGAGTTTTTTGTTCTTCGAGTCAGTCGATACCACCAGCGTGTCGCGGATGCGGTCCACGCGGTTCTTAATCAGTTCTGCTTCGCTTTTTTGTTTCGCCATTGTATTCCCCTCGTCACGAAATAAAGTATTTGCCTGCCAGCGCAGTGCGGTAGCGGCCCGTCATGCCGGAGCCGACATCGTCAAAATAGGTCTGGTAGCGGCCGTCGGAAAGCTTCGTTCTGATCATGCGCAGATTGTTCTTCTTCAGCATGACCTTTGTCGTATCATTCCGCACGGTCGTGCAGGAAAGCGTCTCGGAATAATCGGCTTCCGGATAAATGAACGTCCGCCAGATGTCCTTACGCTGAACCTGCCCGGAGGACTGCTCGGTCTGCTTCATCGAGTAGAACATGCCCCACGGCAGCTTATACATCAGGTCCGGAACGATGTCCTCGGGAAGAAGGTTCCGGAGGTTGTCGTCGAGCTCCTCCACCGGGAACGGCGCAAACCGTCTCGTATCGAAGCAGATTTCCTTACCCTTCTGCGATACGGTAATCCGCACCTCCATATAATCCGCGAAGAAGAGGAATTCCATGTCCCCCTCCATCTCGATTTCGTCGATGGCAAATGCCATGTCCATCCTTGCAGGTCCGAACGTAATATCCGCTCTTAAGCACTGCATGGAATCGGGATACTCCGCGATGAACATGCGGTAATTCGTCTCGCTGAACCGCTCCGTCGTAACCATATGGGTCGTGTCCAGATGTCCGCACCGGAGCTGGATGATGCCCCTGCCTCTCCAGCCGACGGTCCGGTCCTTGACCTTCCCGTTTCTCGTGAAGAGTCCTTCGAGCTCCTCCACCAGGTATTCCGCAAGCGGAATGAAACGGTTGCTCATCGTCGAATCGAAGGCCAGTCTCGGTACCAGCGATCCGTCCTGCGAATCATAGCGGCCCGTAAGCGGGTCCTTGGAAACGGAAACGCCCGCATCCATCAAAGCCCGCGTTCCGGCATCCATCAAAACCGAACTGCGGTCTTTTGTATCTTCATACACATTCATCACCTGTTCGCAGAGCTCTTCGAAGTAGTCGTCAAGCTCGCTCAGGGTAAGCTGCTCGCTTTCCCCGTACATTACGGTCATCGCCGTACAGCCGACCGGGTTCTGTTCGGATTCCGGACCTCTTTCTTCCGGTTTCTGAACCGCACCGGTGAACTCGTACACCGAAACCATTCGCAGCTTTTTAATCTTCCGAACGGCTATCTCCCGTTCCGTCATTCTGTGAAGCATATCTCTCTCCAAAAAAGGCGGTTCGCTGGTCTTCCCAACGAACCGCCCTGCGTTCGTTCGTGCTCTTATTATAGTAGCACCGATTTGCTTTGAAGTAAAGAAATATCCGCTCTGAAAACGGATTTCGGGGCGATTTTCGCCCCGAAATCCCGAAAACCGGCCCGCGCATGCGTTTTCAGGCCGTTTTACACTCTGTGCACGCGGTATAAAATCTGCTTGTCGTGGTAGATCGGATCGTCCGAACCGACCCCGAGAAAATCCTTACCGAAGATGTCAATGAAGTTCGCTTTGACACGGAATTCCGGCAGATGCCCGAGCACCTTGTCGCCGTCCCACAAAAGCGCCTTGCTGATGACGACGGTCATGTCGCCGTTCGCGTCCATGTCGCTTCCCGTAAACTGTAACGGAATGACCGCCGGACGGCCGTTCAGAAGCTCTTTTACGGTTTTTTCGCTTCTTTTGATGCGAAGGTTCAGACCTCCCGGACCGGGAAGGTCGGTATAGTTGTGGTAAGCCGTTCTCGTATGGGGAACGTTGTATTTGTCAGCGACGCGCTTATCGGAATAACCGGTTTTGATGACGCCGTTCTCAATCAGGACAAGCTTCTCCTCAGGAAGCACGCAGCCCTCGCCGTCCCAGAAGCGGGTGAACCAGGCTTCCTTGTCGGTCATGTCGTGCTCAAGCGTAAAATCGTCCGCAAAAATCTTCTCGCCGACCTTGCCGGAAAGCCTTGACGCGCCGAGCGCGAGATTCTCGGCGTTGAGCTCCGACGAAAGGATGCCGAGCAGACCGTAATACTGCTCGTCGATGATGATTTCTTCGGGGATTTCAGCCTCCTTCTCATAGTTGCTGAGGTACAGGTCCGCCATCTCGCGGAACACCGTTCCGTCGTCCATCTTGCGGAGGTTGAAGCTGAAGCCGCCGTCAATCATCTCAAGGCTGTCCTTATGCTTAAAGCGGAAGCCGACGCCGACTGCGAAATCGGTATTCGAGTAATCTGTTCCGAGGTCGTTCGTCAGTGTCTGACAGCACCATCTCGTGTCGACGCCTCCGGCAAATGTGAACTGCGGATAATTGTCGGTGAGATACTTCATGTACTTCTCCGCCGTCTCCATCACCTCGCGGTCCGTGAAGGTGCTCTCAACCTTGCTGCGGTCTCTCTTTCCGCCTGCTTCGGGCATAAACGGATACGGTCTCAGGCGCTCCGGATCGGCTGTTGCGAGCCGGAAGCCCTCCGCGTCGTCAATATGCCCTGCGCGGTAGAAAATGCCGACCTTGCCGTCCTCGTATACGCGGTACGAGTTCTCGACGGTGTTGCTGCGGTCGAAAGCCTTCGGCTTATTCTCCTCGTAGGTGATGCTGCTCTGAATCTCGTGTGAGCTTTGTTTTTCAAAAATCTTAGCCATGTCTGTTCCCCCTTAGTTAACCTGAAGCGTCCGTACGCGGATGGTCGGGCCGCCGGCGGATACGCGAAGCGACTGTCCCATTTTCCCGCATGTATACGTGTCGAAAAGCTCGAAATCGGAGCCGACTTTGTCGATATCGAAAAGCGTCTTGAATACCGAACCGTTCAACATATGAACACGGAGCGGCTCGCAGATCTTACCGTCGCGGATCCGGTAGCAGATGGTCGTATTTAAGACAAATGTGGAGCTTCCCGTTCCGTTGCTGACCATGTAGACGTAGATGCCGTCCTTCGTGTCTTTGATGATGTCCTCGAAGGAATCCGTTCCGCCCTTCATGAACGTGTTCGTCATGCGCACCTGCGGGCGGCAGTAGTAATCCTGCGCGCGGCAGTTGCCGGTCAGCTCCTCCGAAAGCGCCGCAGCCGAGGTCGAATCGTGCAGGCGGCCGGTCAGGACGCCGTCCTTAATGAGCCACGTCTCGCGGGACTTCGTTCCCTCATCGTCATAAGGCGCGTAGCCGTGGTTCGGCATGTCGCCGGTGTCGACAATCGAGACAAGATCGGAGCCGACCTTCTTGCCGAGTACCCATTCGTCGCGAAGCGCTTTGTCATTGAGCATGAAATCCGCCTCACTCTTGTGACCGAAGCTCTCGTGTGCGAACATCGCCGTCGAAATCGGGGAAAGCACGCACGTGTAATCGCCGGGCTCCACATCGACCGCGTTCTTCAAAAAGTCGAGGTAACGCTCCTTCTCCGAAATGACCTCCGCCTCATGGCCGGTCATGTCCTCAGGTGTCAGTCCGAAGAAGCGCTTGCCGCCCTCCATCGGCCGTCCGTTATCGTTGAACAGGTAGTAATATCCGACCGAACAAATCTGGTAATCGTACGAAATCGCGGCGCCCTTGCTCGAATAAAAGGTTTTCTTCTCGTAGTGGCCGTCCGACATCATGGCCCACGACGTAATCTCGGGCGTCTCGGTGTCGAGGCAGCGGTCCTCGTAATACTTCATCGTAGTAAGGAAGCGGTCTCTTGCGATGTTCGGAAGCATCGTGTCGCCCTTGAGCGAAGTCCGGTCGTCCACGTTAACTTCCAAAAGCCGCACAATCGGATTGTTCAGGATGTCCGGGTCCGGCGTCGCGATTGCCGCGAGCGCGTCGAGCTCCTTTTGAATCTCGTCCGGCTCGTTCGTCGAAGCGGTGTACCAAAGCTTGCCGTCATACACGCGAATCTTCGCGCCGGCCTCAATGACCCGCTTGTCCTGCGTCAGCTCTCCGTTCAGCTTGAAGAACCGAACATCGCATGTTTCTTCAATCCGGATGTCCGCATAAAGCCCCTCCGGAAAATGATACGTTTCTTTCATGTATGAAAATCCCCCTTAAAGTATTCTCAATTTGTTTGCGGCCCGTTTTTCTTTCGCGGGCCGCGGCTCAGCAGCCCGTCTGCGCGGCTATTTGCACTCCTTCAGCTTCGCGCCGTCAAGCCAGCTGTACTGGCGGTTGGTCACCTGCATCGAATAACCCGAAGGCGAATGCACATAGGCGTCTGCGACGGCCATCAGCCCCATGATCAGCCCCCCAAGCGTGATGTTGACGCCGTAAGCCTCGCTGTTCTTTCCGTTTCCGTCGACGATGCTGACCTCACGCACCGGACTGTCCGTTCCGAACCCGATCTTTCCGAGATAGCTGAGCGCCTTTTCAATCTTCGCTTTGTCAATGCCGGTTGCCTTGGCGACCGAATCCGGTCCGGCAAATTCGAAGCTCTTTAATGAGTACATATACTCAATGATCCGCATGTTATCGCTGTCCGAAAGGAACCCGAACAGCTCGCGAACCTCCGCCGTGTCGGCGAACCAGCTCTCGTAACCCTTCGCGCCTTCCGGCTGTCTTAAGAAGAGGTAGAAGTCTCTTCCCTGATCAAGCCCCATAAACGAATAGCACGTGTCAAATGCGATGCAGCTTGCCTGTCTCGGCGCATCCTTATCAAGCCGCGGACGCTCCCAGTACTCGGATACATTCTTCCAGCTTGCAATCTGGAACGCCCAAAGGCTTCGGTGAAGCTTCTCCGTAAAAGCTTTCTCCCCCTCGTTGTATGACTGCACCTCAGCCCAAATCTTTGCGCACTCATTGACAATCTGCTGTTCAAGCTCGGGCCGTCTGCCCTCGCGTCCGTACAGATAATCAATGGAAACGCCGAAATAATCCGCAATCCTCGGCAGCAGGTCGCCGTCCGGATAACTTCCGTTCTCCCATTTGGATACCGCCTGCGCGCTTACCCCCAGGTGCGACGCGAGCTGTTCCTGCGTAATCTTCGCTTCCTTCCGAAGCGTCTGTAAAGATTCAGCAAAACCCATATCAGAACCCCCTTTTATAAATTCTTCAGTTGATTTCAACCAATTCATCTCGCCTCTCGGTTGATTTAGCTGCATTATAACACAAACATCAGTTGTGCAAAAGAGGAAATACAAATATCAGTTTAGTTCATAGTAGAAAAATCCCCCAAAATCCCACCGTGAGTTGTATGAATTCAACGTTCAGGATAAAAAAATTAATGCACCCAACCTGACAGCCAGACAGGATCGTCTTCGTTCCGGATTAGTTACTCCTTTTTCAGATCAAATACTTGCTTTAGGTTTAGGTACTTGCTTGGGATTAGGTGCTTGCTTGGGAATCAGGTACTTGCTTGGGATCAGGTGCTTGCTTGGGATCAGGTGCTTGCTTGGGATTAGGGTATTTGCTTGGGAATCAGGTACTTGCTTGGGATTAGGGTATTTGCTTGGGAATCAGGTGCTTGCTTGGGATCAGGTGCTCTTCCCAAATCGTACGGACTGAAGCTCGCTTTTGCCTTTTCAGTCCGTACCGCTTTTACTTGAAAAAGCTGCTTTTTATGAAACAGTACGGACTGAAAGATGATTTCATCAATTCAGTCCGTACCACTTTCACTTTGGAATGTTGGTTTTAGCGAAATAGTACGGACTGTTACTTAAAAAGATCTGTTTAGTCCGTACTATTCAAGCTCGCAGGAAAACCGACCGCTGAAGAATTACGGACCAAACAAATAAAACAAGCTTCTAGTCCGTACTCTTTTCAAAAAACCGCCGGCCTGTGGCGTCAGATGTACGGACTTGAGTGCGAAAAGAAGCTTCCGGTCCGTACTTTTCCCGAAAAACCGTCCCCCCGAGGCGTCAGATGTACGGACTTGAGTGCGAAAAGAAGCTTCCAGTCCGTACTTTTTCGGAAAACCATAACCTGCCCGAAACCATAACCTGCCCGAAACCATATCCTGCCCGAAACCATATCCTGCCCGAGGCAGCCCGCATAAAAAAACCAGGCGGGCTGTCGATCAGCCCGCCTAGAAAGAAAACCAGTTATTATGTTGCTTTATCAGCCCTTTTCGAGAGCAAGGGTTCTGGTGGTGAGGTCGCATACCTCAGCCGGTCCGTAGTACTGAATAGCACCGGGGTAGGTGAAGCTGGTCTTAACAGCCCACTCGTCACGATGTGCTTCGAAGTACTTGAACGGCTTGCCGTCAAGCTCAACCAAAGCCTTACGGATAACAGGCTTGTCCTCGCCGTTACGACGCTCGATGTTCATCATCTTCGTAATCGGCATGCCGCCTGCGTTCCACTCCTCAGCGGGCTTGGACAGGTTGGAAACCTTCGAAAGGTAACCGGTGTAGCCGTACTGAATCAGCATGAAAGCGTTGTAGCCGAGGGAGTAGCAGTAGTCAGCGTCGAAGTTCGACGGGAAAGCGCAACGGCCTTCGTAACCGAAGAAGTGATGCTGCTGACCGAACTTACCCTTGTAGGTGCCGGCTTTCTTTCTCTTTGCAAGCTCGTTCTTAACCATCTCGGAGAAGAGCTTCTCGGACTCGATGAGGGAAACCTGAACGTTACCGTGAGGATCTCTCTCGAGGAAGAGCTGCTGCTGAATGCCCTGCGGAAGGATGTCAAATACCTTGAAGGACTCAGCGGTAAGACCGCTCTTGATGAATGCATACTTAGCAGCCCAATCCGGAAGAGCGTTGAACTCATCGGTCTTGCTGCCGGCAAGGAGCTCGTTGATCTCCTTGATCAGCGTGGAGAACTCGGGAACGAACTCAACGATACCCTCGGGGATGATTGCAACACCGAAGTTCTCGCCGTTGTTGCCACGGGTCTCAACAGCGTCTGCGATATAGTTGGTAATCTGCGCAAGAGACATCTTCTTAGCGGCAACTTCCTCACCGATGAGGCAGATGTTGGGCTGGGTCTCAAGTGCGCACTCAAGTGCAACATGGGAAGCGGAACGACCCATAACCTTGATGAAATGCCAGTACTTCTTAGCGGAGTTGGCATCACGCTCAATGTTACCGATCAGCTCGCTGTAGGTCTTCGTTGCGGTATCGAAACCGAAGGAAGCCTCAATGTCCTCGTTCTTAAGGTCGCCGTCGATGGTCTTCGGGCATCCGATAACCTGTACGCCGGTGTTCTTAGCTGCCATGTACTCAGCGAGTACGGCTGCGTTCGTGTTGGAATCGTCACCGCCGATGATTACGATGGCGGTAAGACCGTGCTTCTTGGCAACTTCCTCAACAACAGCGAACTGCTCCTTGGTCTCGAGCTTCGTACGGCCGGAACCGATGATATCGAAACCGCCGGTGTTACGGTACTGGTTGATGAAATCGTCAGTAAACTCAATGTAGGAATCCTCAAGAAGACCGCTCGGGCCGCCCTTGAAGCCAAGCAGAACGTTGTTCTTATCGGTTGCCTTGAGGGCATCGTAAAGACCGCAAACAACGTTGTGTCCGCCGGGTGCCTGTCCGCCGGAAAGGATAACGCCGACAACCTGCTTCTTCGCCTTAGACGTATTAGCGCCCTTAACGAACGTGATTTCCTTCTTGCCGTAGGTGTTCGGGAACAAAGCCTTGATCTTGTCCTGATCCGCTACGCTCTGTGTTGCTTCGCCTTCCTTAACGCAGATGTCTGCGATGCCGTTTCTGAGCATTCCCGGAAGCTTCGGCTGATACTCGTATCTTGCTTTTTGCAGAGGTGAAAGATTCATAAAACCATACTCCTTTATATAAATATAATATCTTTCATTTCGGACAATATAGTAAAACATTTTATGGAAAATGTAAAGACCGTTATTTGTCGTTTTCGAGCGAATCGGGATGGCATTTTCCACTGTATCGAAAGAAGCCGGTTACTCGTTCTCGGGAAGGGAGAATGCCTCTCCGAGACGGATGGACGGATTGAAATAATCATCTGTGTAAATGATGACCTCGGGCGTTTCCTTTCTGCAGAACTGAACGCTCTTGCCGTAAAACTTTCCGTTGATATAGCCGTATGCGATGCGGCAGTAAACGTCTTCCCTGCCGAGGTCTTCGTAGACATAGTGAATCCGCGCGATTTCGTAGGAGCCGGCATAGTAAACCTCACGGATGATCTGGCCGGTCTTCGGGTCTTTCTCAGTCGTGTATTGAAGCTTCTTCGGGAAGCCGCCGAGAAGGGTCGGGTTCATCTCAACATAATCGTACGGGAAACCGCTCAGATAGAGCATAAGCCGCACACGGTCCGAGCCTTCGTTCATCACCGAAAGGGTCAGATTGTTGACCGAGGCAAATGCATAATCTTCATACCGGTAAAGATAATAGAACACGTCGCCATTGGTAAAGTTGATGTCGACGCCGCCCTGTCTTTCTACCGGCGAGCCGTTAAAGGCATCTTCAAGAATATAATAGTCTCCGAGCCACCACTCGCTTCCGTCGTCGAGCTTCCAGTAAAAGTCGAGCGCACCGCCTCCGTACTGGAAGATTGCGTCGGAAAGCTTTCCTTCCGCAATGAACTCCCCGAGACCTGCTTCGTTGACGAAATCATTAAAGCTCTCCGTCTGAAAGGCATGTGACAAATCGATATACGGCACATCATAGGGATCTTCCTTCGACAGGATCTCCTCAAAAGGCTTACCGTAAACGGTTACGACATCCTGCTCACTGACGAGGAACGGCTCCTCTCCTGCCCATTTGGCAGACCAGCTGTTCGTCGTACAAATCTCCTTCCCGTCCTCCGAGCTCATGATGATATCGTCACCGACAACGAACAGGTTGTACCGTTTTCCGCGCCACATGGAATAATAGGACGGCACATCTTCGATCGGAAGCTCCTTCTTCTGCACGGCACCGCTCTCGTATGCGTCAAAAGCATCAAGCGTCAGAAGCGTCCCGCAGGGCGCGACATTACTTTGAATCAGGAACCGGACGCCCGCGATTTCCGCGATGACCTCCTGATTTCCGCTGAACATCGTATATTCCGTAAGGGATACGGTCTCACCGTCCAACAGGCCGCCGCGTTTCTGCAGAACTCTCTGCAGCCGGTACTGGGGCGTATTGTCCGGGTAGAATTCCTCTTCCGCCGTATCAATCCACGGACAGTACAGGTTGCTTCGCGCACCGGCGACAACCTTCTTCCCGCCCTGAATCTCATAAAAGATGCTTGTCTCGCCGCGGACCTCCGTATAGAAACGGTACACCTCGGTGCCGGTTTCATCGTAAACGCTCATGCTGTCAAGAGCGAACGCGCCGTTCACGGTAGAGCTGACCATCCCGGCCGCAACCGTGCTTCCGTCCTGCCGTTTCAGGCAGAACTGCGTTTCCTTCGGCTCCCCGAGTTCCATTCTGCGGAAGTAAATATTCTGATACATGGCTTCCTGTGTATCCGCCTCAATCGTCGGGAAGGGATCGGTCTGCGCAATCGTCGGCGCAGGTGTCGCAACTACGCCCTGCCCGTCAGGCCCAAGATCCTGTTTGGCGGCGCAGGAGGCACAAAAAAAGGAAACAAGAACAAAAAGCAGACAACAAAACAGTCTGCCGGTCATTCTGTTTCCGATCTGTACGCGCATGACAATCCTCCTTTCCCCACAAATTCATTGTATCAATTCTTTATGACAAATGCAACAAGGAATCCCTCCGCGTCTGCGGAGGGATTCCTTTCAAAGATGGAGCATAGGGGACTTGAACCCCTGACCCCAACACTGCCAGTGTTGTGCGCTCCCAACTGCGCTAATGCCCCGGGATTAGCAGACGGTACGAACCGTCTGCAATGTTTCTGTTGAAGTACAGTTTATTTTTATCAGAAAAACCGAATTTGTCAAGTACGAAATTCGAAAAAGCCCGAATTATTTGAAGACAATCGTGTAGTCCTTCGAAACGGAAGCGTTCTTCAAAAAGGCCGTGATCACATTTTCCGCTTCCTTGCGCGCTTCCTCGATGAACTTTTCATTCTTCATCAGCTCTTCGGCCTTCTTGCTCTTCATGCTGCCGAGAAGCAGTGCGTAGTCGCTGATCTTGGTTTCGGTGAAGATGGAGTTCTTAATCTCGTATGCCTTGAATTCGTCCTCGAAAATTTCGTTTGAAACGATGAAGACAGGAGGAAGAGTCACGGTAACGGTCTTCTCTTCTTCATTCACTTCAAACTCGACCTTTGAAAGAACAATGCCCGCGCTGATGGCACCCTTGTAGGTAAATACGACTTTGTCGGTCGTCAGCGGAATCTTTGCACCGAGCAGTTCCTTGTAGTTTTCAAAGGTGTCCATATCGGTGTAGTAGTACCGCTGGGTGATCAGGTCGCCCGCCGGCTGCAGAATCTCTTCAATTGTCTTGACGTCAAGCGTGCTCTTCTCCTCGACGGAATCAGCGACCTTCTGCAGGATGGACTTCTTCTCGCCGCCTGCAAGCTTCGCGCCGACCACGCCGCCGACAAGTCCCATCAGGACAAGCGCCGCCACAATAAAACCAACCTTCTTCATGAATTCTCCTCCTTATATGATATGCCGGGCGAGGGGTGCCCGGACTCCGATGGTTGCGTTTCGTAAACATGACTTACATGATGAGTCTAACATATTGAATTTCATTTTTCAACAGGCACGATTCGGCGCAACATTCATAAACATGAAAAATGAAAGACTATCCGACAAAAAATCGGACAGTCTTTCATTTTAAACCTTTGGGAAGGAGTAATCTACTGGATGTTTTTCTGCATGGTGACATGCTCCGGGGAAAGGATGCGGTCGAGCTTCTCTCCGGTCCGGTTCAGAATCGAACGGCCGACGCCGCTTAATGCGCCGGTGAGCTCGCGGTCCTTGCCGACGAAGAACAGTGCAATCGTGTCGGGGCCTACATGGCTTCCCGTGCACGTATCGTAGGTTGTATTGATGAATCCCCTCACTTTGATTTTCTCGGTGATGCGCTCCATGATGTAAAGCGACTCCTCGTACGCGTCAGCGTGCGCGATGCCGAGAATCTGCTCCTCGGGATTGACAACGTTGTCGCACACAAGGTTGATCAGCGTATTGAGGGACGCCTTGCGGCCGTGGCACTTCTTGTACTGCACGATATGGCCGTCCTTGTCGCCGCGAAGAATCGGGCGGATGCTTAACGTATTGCCGATCAACGCGGACGTCTTTGAAATCCGGCCGGTACGGCACAGGTACTTCAAATCGGCAACGGTGAAGATGCCGTTCATTCTCGGAACGCAATCCTCCACGGTGTCCGCAGTCTCGTCAACGTCCTTGCCCTGCGCGCGGAGCTCTGCTCCGTAAATCGCCAGGATGCCGGTCGCGAGCGACGCGTTCTTCGTATCAATGACGCGGATGCGGCGCTCCGGGAACTCCTCGGAAACCATATCCTTCGCGATGCGGCAGGAATTGAATGTGCCGCTGATGCCCGAGCTGATGGTCAGGCACAAAACGTCCTCGCCGGCCTCGGCAGCCCTTCTGAAAGCTTCCGCAAACTCGCCGATGCTGATGAGTCCGGTCTTCACGGTAAGACCGTTCCGCATCGAATCGTAAAACTCTTTGCCGCGGGCGCGCTCCTGCTCGGGGGTGAGCCCCGGTACATAGCAGGTAACGTTCTGCCCTTCTACATAATTGACAAATGACAGCACTTCGATTCCGTACTGCTCCGCCGACTCAGCCGGCAGATTGGCACCGGAATCCACGAAAATTCTGAACATGAAAACTCTCCTATAACTGACAGACAGGTCCTTCCGCCGAAGCCTCAGCTTCGCGGAGGAAAATACAACTACGTCTTGACTTCATCTCCAACTGTTGAAGTCTACGTTATCATTATACATAGTATTCAATACTATGTCAAGGATTAATAAAAACCTCCGCGATATTTCACGCGGAGGTCACATTTTCCTATGTTTATAACAGCCGGATCAGCCTGCAGTTTTCAATGCCTGTCTTCCAGAAATCCTTCGTCGGGAGCTCCCAGACGTTGCAGATCATGCTCATGTTCATGGCGCCGTGTCCGACGATCAGCACGTTCTTCCCTTCCTCAAGAAGCGGCACGACAACCTCACGGTAGAAGGAGCCTGTGCGCGCGAGAAGCTCGGTCACATTTTCCCCGCCGGGAACGGCTGTGGTGTACTCTTCCGGGTGGAAGAAGAACTCGTTCACCGGACAGTCTGGAATCTGAAAGCTGTTCGCGATGCCCTCGTACTCGCCGAAGGCAACCTCCTTCAGCCGGTCGTCAAAATGAATCGGCACATCGCGGCCGGAAAGCAAAAGCTCTGCGGTCTCCTTCGCCCGAACAAGCGGCGAGCACCAGCACACGTCAAACGGCACGTCCGCATAACGCTTTCCGGCCTCCTTGGCCATCTCGCGTCCCGTATCGTTAAGCGGGATGTCGGTCTGCCCCTGCAGGCGCTTCTGATCGTTCCAGTCGGTTCTGCCGTGGCGCATGATGTAAAGCGTGCCGTAATCTTCGGAGACGCCAAGCTTTTCACGCATTTCTTCTGCTGTCATAGGTTCTCTTTCCTTACTGTATGTTGGTCATTCCGACTTCCGCTCGTACATCACAAGCGTCATCCTGTCGTTGACGACTTCTTCCTCGCCGGTGCGGGCGAAACCGCATTTTTCATAGAGATGGCAGTTGCGCTTTTCCTGCTTGATTGTGTCAAGCTTCCACGTCTTCACCTCGGGATGCATGGCAAATGCCCGCTGAATCGCCGCATAGCCGTACCCGCGGTTCTGGTACCGGGGCAGGATGAAAATCGGGCTGATGTACATCGTGTCCTCTTCCGAATCCTTCCGGCCGATGTTGATGGCGCCGACTCTGGCCCCCGCAACGCAGATGAAATAGTAGGTGCGGCTCGGAAGGGCCGCGCGTCTTCTGATGCGCTCAACCGGCTCAATCGCGGGCGAACCTTCATCATGATACACCTCATAAAGCGGCATGAAGCTCTCGACCTGCATCGTGTGCAGCTGCTCGATTTCATCGTCGCGGACCGGGTCGAAATATACCTGATCGACAATGCGCTTCGGGTTCGGATCGCCGAAATTGAAGTGATCCTTGATCATCTTCGCGACGACATCAGGCTCAAGATTCGTGTTGTCAATCCGCAGGTAATTCGGGAAACTAAGCTCGCCCTCAAGGCTCTCGAGACGGTACTTTGTCTCCTCCCTGAGAATCCGGTCGTCTGAGATCAGAAGATCCCGCTTTGACGCCTTATTAAGGAGCCGGTTCTCGGTCCGGTTCCGCTCAAGCCGCACCGCACGGTCGGCCACAAGCTCGACGTAGTAGGCGGTTCCGCCGGTCGCCTCGAATTTGTCGGCAACGCCCTTAATATAATCCCAATCCGACTGCATGTCAAATGCCCACATGTAAGTGAAGATCATGCCCTTGAAATCCGACTGCAGAAAGGCCTCAAAAATGTCTTCCCGAAGCTTGTTGATCAGCGTGTTCTCGCGCTTTCCGTAAAGCTCAAGCACGGGCTCTATGGTCATATGGTTGTGGAACAGGCGGAAGTCGGTAATCTTCATAAGCTCCTGCCCGACTGTCATCTTGCCGACAGCGCCTGACCCGATTAAAAAGATGATATCCATGTCATTTTCCTCAATAATGTTTTTTGGCAAATGCTACGCAAAGACGATCAGCGGAATCAGCATTTCGTCCTCCGTCAGGCTTCCGTGGTTCGAAACAAACCGCTTTTCGCCGTAGTAGAAGACGGTCAAATCGCCGGTCGCAACCGCGAGATAATCACCGAGCATCGCGCGGAACAGCGGGTGCGGCGTGCCGGTTCCCATCAGTTTCTTTTCGATGACTTCCTCTGCAGGCATCAGGATGAAGCGGTCGCCGAACAGGCGGTTCCACTCCTTCACGAAGAATTCCTTCCTGTCTTCTTTTAAGAAGAGGTTGAGCACTCTCGGCTCAAGCGTCGGCAGGCGCTTTAAGCAGTCCATGAGCTGCGGATAATTCTGCAGCACGGCATATTCCGTATCGAGATGGCCGTGGTCCGCGGTGACGATGACAAGCGTGTCGGTAAGCTCTGCTGCCAGCCCGCTGATCTGCTGCTCCATATAAAGGAGCGCCTCGTGCACCGACTCCGCGCCGCAGCCGTCACGGTGCAGCAGGCCGTCGGGATTGTTCCAGTAAACGTAAATGTAATGCTCTCCGGGCTCCGCGCAGTCTCTTCTCGCACGGTCGCACATATCGCGGATGTCGTCGGTCTTCGGCTCCCAGAACGGCGCGTACATGACAGCGCTCTTGCCGAGCTTCTGAATCTTTTCGATGATGCTTTCAAACGGGGTATAGGTGCGCGGCACATCGTAGTCTGCCGCGGGTTCGTCGGTGCCCTGCACCAGGTTATAAAAGCAGGTGACGTTCTTATCAATCTGCGGATAATAGTTGTCCCAGCCGAGCCAGCCGTGTTCGCACGGCTGCTGCCCCGACATCATCGAGGTGGTTGCCGCAACCGTTGTCGAAAGAAACGTCGAGGTGTAGATGCCTCTGAGATTCTTTCGAAACGGGCCGTCCTCCTGAAGATGACGTTCCACGATTGCCTTGCCCATGCCGTCGAGCAGGAATACGACAACGTTCCGGTACTCCTCCTTCAGACAGGCGTCAGCCATCGGAAGGGTGTCGCCGGCAGGCTCCCCGCCGAAGTGTTTCACAATCGAATTCGGCAGGTTGGCAATGCAGTTTTTGTAGTCCGGATAAACCAGTTTATGATTCATTGGGGTTCGCTCCTAAAATCGTTTCTCATTTTCCTTTTTTGCAGATGTACAGAAGGTGGTTCGTCATGCCGAGCAGCTCGCGCTTCTCGCAGACGGCCAGGTACCATTTTTTGAAGGCTTCGAAGTCCTCGTCCGTGATCTCGAAATCGCCGCGTTCCTCGACCGATTCGAGCATGCCGTCGACGCCGGCGGTCGTAATCCACGTGACCGGCTTCGCCTCGAACAGGGCCTCAAATTCCGGCACCTCATAGCCGGTGAACAGCTGCTCCTTGAAATGCCTGATCCGGTAATCGGCGGTGAAGTTCTCCTCCTCGCCCGCAGCCCAGTTGCCCTGCAGATAGTTTGCATACATGATACCATAAACCGAGATAAATGCGAAGAGGATTGCGCCGCCCGGCTTAGTGACGCGGATTACCTCATCAATCGCTTTGTTGATTTCGGCCCCGTCGTACAGATGGTACATCGGACCGAAGACGAGCGACACATCAAATGTGTCGTCCGCAAAGCGGGAGAGATCCGTCGCGTCGCCCTGTAAGGGCACAATGCCTGCGACGCCTTCACAGTTGCGGCGGAGCACCGCAACGTTGCTCTCGACGAGCTCGACGGCAGTGACCTCCATCCCTTCCTTCGCTAATGCAACGGAATACCGACCGGTGCCGGCCCCCACCTCGAGCACCTTCGATCCTTCCCGTGCAAACTTATGAATATACGCCATCGTTGTGGCGAACTCCAACTGCCCGTGCCGGCTTCTTGTAAGCCGATCGTCCTCGTGGCAGGCGTCGTAAAAACTGCTGATGATTTCCTGTCTGGTTTCCATAATCTGCCTCACTCTTCCAACGGTTTCGTCACTATCCTGACTTCCGGATTCTGTCCCTTGACCGCAATCTGGAAGTCGTCCTCGTAGACAACCTCTCCCGGTATTTCGTCGCATTCAGAGATGAAAAATGCGACGCCGTATTTCGCTCCCATCGCGCGGTAAAAGGTCATCTGCCGCCAGATGTCGTTGCCCTGTTCGGTATCCTTGAACCAGGTCACCGCGCCGTCCGGGTTGCCCGCCTCGTAATACGGCGGAAGCGGCAGGGCCTCCTCAAAATACTTGCGGTTTCGCCAATACTCCGCAGTCTCCTCTTCGGTTGTCACGCCTGCTTCGATCAGCTTCCAGACCGCGGTGAAAATGCCGCGGGGCTGCTTCGTAAGCCAGGCATTTTCATCGGTGTGAACACGGTAATACTTCATATTGCAACTTCCTCCTCACATAATCCATCGGATAAAAAAATAACCGCCTACCCAAAACAGGATAGACGGTTATGATATGCCGATTCGATGTTATTCCGAAACTCTATTCTGCTCTGTGACTCGAATTTTTGCGTACGTTATGAGAACCATTCACGTGATAGACGTTAACGGTATCAGAATAAGCGTATTCAATTCGATTCACATTCTGAAGCATGAATAGAAACTCCTTTCGGAAAAATATTGGGCTTACTATACATCAAACTTTCAGAGATGTCAACAAAAAGATTTTGCCTATTTTTTGGATGTGGGTTGAATCATTTCCAACTTCAGTTGCATTCCAAGGCCCTGGGCAATTCTTTTCATCATGGCAAGGCTCGGATTGCGCGTTCCGTTCTCAATACGGCTGATGTCAGCCTGCGTAATGCCGGTTCTTTCCGCAAGTTCTTTCTGCGTAATATGCTGCGAATTGCGGGCATCAATCATCGCCTGAATAATATTGTACTCAGCCTGCAGCGAATCATACTCAGCCCTTACAACCGGATCCTGCAAAGCCTTTTCTTTATACTCTTTATAGCTGCTCACTGCGTTGCCTCCGTTCACAGTATAATCTTCCCTAACCAACATAATATGTCGTATTCGACATATTGTCAACCATTTCCCAATCAAAAGACCGCCCGTCCCTAGCGGACAGGCGGTTGACTGCATTAGAGTTTTTCAATCAGTTCCTTGGCGCGTTTCAGGATTGGGACCTCGCGGTGTGCGACGAGGCGGCCGAAGGGGTAGGCGAGGTTCTTCTCGTACTCGGCGAGCGCCTGGTCGTAGGTGAGGCGCATCGTCTGAAGGTGGAACACCTTTTGTTCGTCCTCGGTCAGGTGGCGCTCTCCGAAGGAATTAACCTTGCAGAGGAAGTAGTTGCTTAGATTGTGCCGTCCGATGACATTGTAATAATCGCTGACGACGCCGATCTTGCAGAGCACCTCGACGTCCGCGCCGAGCTCCTCGTTAAGCTCGCGGGTAATTGCCGTTTTCAGGTCCTCGCCGGCTTCCACGCCGCCTCCGGGCGTCTCGATGCAGGAGGCCTTTCCGAATGCGTCGTCCCGGTTGACATGCACAAAATAGAAGTACCCTTCCGTGTCAAATACGATTGCTCTCGCTATGTGGCGGTCATGCGTGGTCTTTTCATACGGCCACTCGGTGTCCTGAAGTTCGATATGAAGTTCTTCTGTCTGTGTGGCTTTGTCCTTCCTTTCGTCCGTTACGATGTGTTCGATTCCGTTGTGTACTTTGCTCAGGAAATCTGCGAGGAACGTGGGGTAAGCTTTGTATTTTCCGAGGTCTTCGATCGGAATCCAGTGCATGCTTTCCTTAACGCCCTGGGTGTGGCTGTCACTGTGTAGCGCACGCGTGCCCCGCGGCTTCATCAGGAAATAAAACGAGAGCTCGTGGCAGTCCTTGCCTTTCAAAGAACCTTCGCTTTCATCGAAGAAATTCTCATGGATGACAGCCAGTCTGTCCACTTCATACGGAACGCCGGTCTCTTCCAGAACCTCGCGTCGCACGGCATCCTCCGCGGTTTCGCCCATGTGCACGCCGCCCCCGATGGAGTAATAATAGTTATCGAGTTCATTGCCGGCGAAGAGCACACAGCCCTCCTCGACAATGATGGCTGCGGCGCGGTACCGAAACCACTTGTTGTCCCTTGTGAATCCGCAATCGTACTTCATCCGATCACCCCTCTTTCTGTTGTCCGTAAAATAAAAAAGTAAGGGGTATTATAACACCCCCTGTCACATTTGTCATCAACAAATTATGACAGGGGGTGTATCTGTTTTCAACGCTTGACAAAATGATTTATTAATCTTTCAGACATCCAACAGGGATTACCAGTACTCCGTCATCCCGTCTGTAACCATATTTTGTCCCTGTATTTTGTTGGACATATTTGGTCATTTTCTTTGGACAAATTTGGAATTTCTTAAGAATACTCTGCTAAGCGGAATTGCATCAAGTACCATGAGGCATTGTACCCTGATATTACTGCGCAACCGTGTACAGCGCGTAGAAGTAACCGTGCGCATTCATCAGCTCGTCGAAGGTGCCGCACTCGGTCACGCGGCCGTCGCGAAGCACCAGGATGCCGTCGTAGCGCTTCAGCAGGTTCTCCTCAAGGGAGTGCGTCACAACGACGCGGGTGATACCCTGAAGATCGAGAATATCGCTCGAAACCTGCCATGCGGTCTCGCGGTCAAGCGCTGCCGTAACCTCGTCGGCAAGCAGCACGGAAGACTTCTTTAAAAGGCTTCTCGCAATCGAAATGCGCTGCTTCTCGCCGCCCGAAAGGTTGCAGCCGTTCTCGCCGCAGAGATAGTCGTCACCGCGTTCCTTAAGAAGCGTATCGAGGTGCGCGAGCTGAATCGCGCGCTCCATCTCCTCCTTCGGGAAATCGCGGAACATCGTCACATTGTCCCGAATCGAAGCATTGAACACGAACACGTTCTGCTGGATCACGGAAATCAGCTCGTAAAGCGATTCCGATTTGATGTCGCGGATGTCGACGCCGTCGAACAGGACTTTTCCGTCGTAGCTAAGGCCGGGCGCCATCAGAAGATTTAAAAGCGTAGACTTGCCGCTGCCGCTCGCGCCGACAACCGCGTAGGCTTTGCCTGCCTCAAACACCGCCGAAACGCCGTGCAGCACTTCCTTGTCCTCGTAGGCAAATGTCACACCGTCTACGGAAATCCCCTGCTTCAAAGCAGCAACCGTCTCGGTTCCTTCGGCCTCCGTGTTGGCCTCGAGGTCGTCCGCAAGCTTTTTAACAAGCGCGAGCGAAGCCTTTCTTCCGGCAAGAAGTCCCGGCAGCTCGGCCACCGGCTGAATCATGAAATTCATCAGGTTCACGAACATGATGACCGTGCCGGCGGTGATGCCGCGGCCCTTGATTGCCAGGTATGCGCCTGCCACAAACACGCCGAACTGCGCCAGAATTCCGGTAACGGTGCCGATCATCGATACAATCGTCTGAATCTTTCTCTTGCGGTATTTCTCTCCTTCAAGCGACTTGTTCTCCGCCGCGAACAGCTTGAGAATCTCGCGCTCCGCCTTGAAGCTTTTCACGACCGCGAAGCCGCCGAGGCAATCCGCAAGAGTGGCGGTAAATGTCTTATTCCGATCGGACACGCGCTTCTCGGCCCCGGCTAGTTTGCTGCCCGTCAGAATCGATGCCATTAACGGAAAGATCGTCACGCCGACCGCAACCGCGGTCAGAACCGGCGAATACCAGAGCATCATCGCAATCGCGCCGAAGAACATCACGAACAGGTTGCACATCTTCGTGAGTACCGACAGGTAACCCGCCTCAATGCTTGTCGCGTCGTTACTTAAGGCGGACAGGTACGCCGCCGTGCTCTCATCGCGGAACGACGAAATGTTCTTCTCCGTAAGCTTCTGAAACGCGAGCGTCTTGTACTGCATCATGCCGCGTCTGATGAACGCCGGATGCGAGAAGTACTCTAAGGAAAATGTGACAACGACCACCAGAAAGAACACGCCCATGATCTTCAGATTGGCCGATAAACTGAGCGCTCCCTCCACACCGGACGCCGTATCGGTCAGCGATTTCAAAACCCAGGATGCCCCGAGCCCGATTGTGCCCCCGATGACGGAGGCGAGTGCCGCAAGAATAAAGCGGCCTTTGTTTTTGACGAAGAACTGCCTGCGCAGCTGCTCATATAAAGATACTGTTTTCATCTATATCATCTCCTCCCGAAATACCGGTTCTTCCGCATTGCGGAATTCTCCTCCCACACGGTATTTAATTCTCCTCCCAAAAGGCAGTGAAGTCCTGATCCGCAAACATGCGGACGATAAATCCGAGGCTCTCAAGTGCCGTTTCCCCGAACGGTTCATGCAAAGAGAATTCCGCGTCGGCCGGTGCCCACCGGAATGATCTTGCGTCGAAATTCGGCGCCGCATCGAAGTCCGCAGCAAGCTTCTTCGCTTTGTGCATGGCTTTCTTCGCTCCGGAAGGGTCCCCGTCTTTGAATTCGGCAAAGGCCAGAAGTGTGTACAGATAACTGCTGTCCCGGTCCACAAATCCGGTCACGCCCGGCGTCTTCGCCCCTTCTAAAAAGTCAATGCCCCACCGAATCATGCCCTTTGCGTCTTCGAACTTCCCCCGCGCAATATATACATTCGCATACCCGAGAACGGACTGCAGCATCTTGCCGGTCACCTCCACAAGCGCAGGCGCCAGAAACTTTTCCGCTTCCTCCGGCTTTCTGCACATCAGCGAAAGCGTCATTCCGATATTGGCACCGTAAATGCCCTCCGGATTATGCTTCTTCAAAAGCTCCACCGATTCATCAAACTTCCCCTGTAACATCAGCGCGCTCGAAATCGTGCTGTAAATCCCGAACTCGGTGATGCTCTGGTCCTTATTCTGCGGCAACAGAATCAGTGACTCATTCAGCAGCTCCTTCGCGCGGTCAAGCAGGCTGTTGTCACGCCTCTTTCCGCCGACCACCAGACAGATAAGAGCGCTGTAAAGTACGACCTCAAACGCATGCGGGAAACGCTTCATCGCCTTTTCCGCAGCTTCAATTCCTTCCGGGTTCTCCGTGTTCAGGTAAACAATCAGCCGGTCGACGGTCGCCTGCTGACGGTTGTCGCGCATCTCGTGTCCGAGGAGCACATCGACGGAGACATCGAAGAAGTCGGCCATCTCGGTGATCAGGTTAAGCTCGGGTGTCGAAAGCCTTGTCTCCCATTTGTGCACGGCCCCGACCGTGACGCCGAGCACCTCGGCAAGCTGCTCCTGCGTGAGCGATTTCTGCTTCCTGAAAAGACGGATGTTTTCGGCAAGTTTTGTTTCCATTTGTCGGCCTCCTGTTTTCTTTCTGAGGCAAGTATACCGCATCCAAATGGAAAATGAAACCCACAATCCGTACGATTTCGACACAATTTTCTCTACTGTTGGTATAGTTTTGGGGAATAAAAAAGATTAATGAGAGGGTTTGATGTCAATTACGACATATTCGGAGATGCAGCCGGTCTTGAACTGAAGCGCCCAGTTGCTGATGCCGGAGGTCACGACGAAGTCGGTGTTGCCGCGCTTTTCGTGGCCGTAGCGGAGGTCGTGCTCGCCCGTAAGCTCGCCGATATGAAGAATCGGGATGAACTGTCCGCCGTGCGTATGTCCGCAAAGCACCAGATCGGCGCCGGCGTCTGCTTCCGCATCAAAATCATGCGGCTGATGGTCAAGAACAATCAGATACTTACTCTGATCGAGCTCCGAAAGAAGTTCAGAGGCGCTCTTTCTGCCGCCGCGCTGCTCGTCGGAACGGTCCAGACGGCCGATGACATAAACCGAATCCGTGACCTGAACAACCCGGTCCTCAAGCACCTGCACGCCGTTAGCAATCAGACGCTCCTTCAGCTCCTTAGCGCTCCAGCCGCGCGACGATTCGTTATAATAGCCGCGGTCATGGTTGCCCCAGACAAAGTACACGCCGTATCCGGTCTGCAGCTTTCCGAGCGCATCGCAGGCACTTCTGAGTTCCTCCGCGGGCGTCGAGTCATCGACGAAATCGCCGGTGATGACAACGATGTCGGGATTCAGCTTATTAATCTCTTCCACATACGAAAGAAGTCCCTCGCCGCCGAACGTCACGCCGACATGCGAGTCCGCGAAATGCACGACGCGAAGCTCTTCGGTAAGCTTTGCCGTAGTCAGCTCATAGTTTGTCTGCTGCACCTTATGCAAAGAAATCCAGCCGTACGTCAGATAGACGGCGCACAAAAGCATCGCCACGACGGGAACGACGTAGCGCTTCGGTTCCTTTTTGCGGATTTTCTTAACAAGGAAGCTGACAAAGTCGCAGATCAGCCAGAAACAGTACAGATGAATCATGATGATCAGCGCGTTGGTCCCATTTAACAAAAGCCAAAGCACGCCGGTCAGAAGAAGGAATAAAACAAGGCACAAAAGAAGGGCGCTCTTCTTGCGTCCCTTCGTGATTCTGCGCATCAAAACAGACCGCGAGGTCTTAACCGAAATGTAGATAAGACCCGCGATGTAAGCAAGGAATACGCCTGCAATGATGAAAAGCCACATACCCTGTTCCTTTCAGAAAAACGCCGCGCCGCCGAAGCCGCGCGGACGTACGAATCATGCAATACCGCCGCAAGGGCAGCAACCTATTTCAACAGCCCTCTGATCTTCGCAATCGTGCTGTTCATCTTGTCACAGTCGATTGCGCCGGTCGCCTTGTCGAACGACGTCGATTCAATCGTGAAATCGCCCTGATAACCGGTCTCTTTGATGAAGTCAAAAAGCCGCTCGAAATCAATCTGTCCGTCGCCCGCATGAAGCGTCTTCAGGCACGACCAGTCCTTCACCGCGCCCTTATAATCGTTGATGTGCATATGAACGACATGGTCGAACACATAGCGGTTCTCCGGCAGGTAGAGCTCCTGCAACTGCCCGTGGAACTCCGCCATCTTCGTATCGAAGGTAAATGCGACGTCCGAAAAGAGCGCAATCAGTTCCTTCAAATGCGTCATCGGGTCGGCAACGTTACAGACGACATTCTCCACGGTGAGGAGCAGTCCGTAGCGTTCCGCTGTCTTGCGGAGCACGCGGTACATCTCGACATTGTGCGGAAAATCCTTATCCGAATCCATGCCGCTCCAAAGGTGGATGACAAGCTTTTCGGAGCCGATCCGCTTCGCGAGGTCGCAGTTAATTTCAAACATCTTACAGGCAAGCTCGGTATCGCCGGGCTCGTTGCGGCTCACAAGGTCGCCGACACCCTTCTCGATATGAAACACCGGGAAAGGCTTCTTCAGGCTGTTAAGGAGCTCCGCGATCTCATCGATCTGGTCGTATTTGTCATCGTAAAGCATGAACTCAAAGCCGTCGCAATCGATGTTGTCGACGCACTCTTTGAGCAAATGGTAGTTTCTTCCGTTCGGGCGCCCGATCAGTGCGCCGGTGGAGCATAAAATTCTGTTCATGGTTACAGTTCCTTCCGCATCAGAATCATTTCCTGATAGCCCGAATGCCTGGAGACGAATGCCTTCGGGTTCCGTCCGTACTCGACAAAGCCCTTCTTTTGATATAAAGAAATCGCTTTGTCATTGGTCGCTACAACCCCAAGCTCAATCTGCTTATACCCCGCCTTCACGGCACAACTGAGACAGGCGTCCATCAACGCGTTTCCGATGCCGAGCCCCCAATATTCCCGGTCGACACTGATGCCGAAATCCGCGCGGTGGCGCATCTTCGAGCTGCTGCCGTGCGCTTCAATGCCGGCCGAACCGACCGTCTGTCCATTAACAACGGCAAGAATCTCAATCTCGTTGTCGCTGTCGCTCGCCTTCTGCAGAAACTCTGACTCCGACTCCGCGGTCATCGTGCACTCGTCCGGATAGGAAGCCAGAAAATCCGTCTGCTCATGCGTCCGCAGGAACAGATCGAGGCAGGCGGCACCGTCGGCGGCGGTGCCATTTTTCAAAAGGCACTCCCGGCCGTCTTTTAAAATGATTGTTTTATTGTAAACCATAATGTCCCTCTATTCTTCTTTCGGAACGCCGAGCCGCTCGCGCAGGGAATCAAGCTCGCTCTGCAAAGCAAGCGCCTTCTTCGTTTCCTTCGAGATTTCTTCAATCTTCTCGTCCTGCTCGCGGTCCACATCGCTCTGCATTCTCTTCTTCGGACGGCCGCGGTGCGCAAGCGCGATTATCTTATAAAAGATCAGCGCAATCACAAAAAGTATCGCCAACAGCCCGAATCCCGACAGGCTTAAGAAAAATGTGAAGAATTTCGGATACCGCTCGAACAAATCCATGAAAAATCCGTACATCGCTTCCCTCCTCAGAAAGATTTTTTAGTTGTTATTGTACACGGTTTACGGAACATGTCAATCCATTTGCTTCAGCTGAAAGATTAATCGAATTTTAATCTTTGCTCAAAGCCTCCTTCATCCTGCTTTGGTATGCTTGCATCATCGAAAGGAACACAAGCAGTTCCGAATCAAAAAGAAAAAAGGAGACAAAATCATGAGTAGACTTTACAAATCCAGAACCGATCGGAAGATCTGCGGCGTATGCGGCGGTATTGCCGAATACCTCGGCGTTGACTCCACAATCGTTCGCCTGATTACCGTTCTTTTGGTAGTATTTGCAGGCATGAGCGTTTGGATCTACATCATTGCCGCGCTTCTTATGACGACCGCTCCCTATTACTACGACTACGAGTAAAAACTCCCTCAAAAAGTGTTATTGTTCACCCGCATAACAGACCTTCCAAAAACCATGACGGATTGCCGCTTCGGCGGCAATCCGGCTTTTTATGCCCTTTTGACACACAAACAAAACACTAGCATCCCTGTCCGTGACAAATGCGACGGGATCCGCCAGAAACTCAACTAACGGCACGTTAACCGCGCCCTCGCGGTGCCCCTCGGCGTATTCTTCAGCCGAGCGTACATCGATAATCAGGTCGTATGCGGTGACACCGTCATCAAGCTGGGGAGAAGGTTCGTCATCAGGCTGCTGGACAGGCTCGTCAACAATCCTCGTCCGCCTCTCGTCCGCAAGCACTCCCGCTGCTGCCACCTGCGCGATTACTCCGCCGACTCTTACCCTCTTCGCGGGATCAGAAGCCCGCTCCGCAATCTCCAATGCTTCCCGCTCAGATATTTCTTCCTTCATCCCGAACAGGCCGCCGCGGGCGGTCATGATGCCTTTTACGTAAACCTGCGCGATATGCTCAACACAGGCGTGGCAGTCGTAGATGTCACGAAGACGCAAAGCCGCTTCGATATCCGGCTCGTCGGGTTCCAAGCGCACCCTCTTAAGCCATTCGTGCACTGTCTTTGCGGCGTTCTGCCGCGTCATGCCGGTAAGACGCCCCGCCAGTTCTTCCGCCGAGGAAGCAAGTTTTTCGGCCATATCTTTACTCATTCACCTTCACCCGAAGCGTTACGTTATCACAGGGCGCAAGCTCGCTTACCGAGAAGGCGGCATCATCCGAAACGCACTCCTTGCCGGTCAGAATGTCGCGAGCCGTGAAGGACTTCGCGCCCTCCCAAACCGAACGGTTCGGCAGCTTATCACCAATCGCCTTCAGAAGCTCCGAAACCGTCACGGTATAGCCTGCATCCTTGGTTTCTTCGCTTACGTTGATGAACGAAATCGCGATGCTTCCGTCCGCGAGCGGCTTTGCCAGAATGTCGACACGGTTGATGTCGGTGAGGTACGTCGTATCAGCCGGCTCTCCGTCCGTAAGGATGCTTGAATAAACTCTCTTCGCCTGCACGCCGAGCGGGTCCTGATTGAGCGCAATCAGCTCCTGATCGGCGATGATGTTGTAAATCCAGTCGCCCTTCTGCACACGGCGCAGGTCAAGACCGAGCATCAGAGGAGAATTCATCATGCACCACATCGTCATATGCGTGCGGCACATCGTCTCGGTAAGGCCGTTCATGCCGACCATCAGCATGTCGGGGTCGTTCCAGCCCTTATCAAGTCCCGCAAAGCCGTCCATGATGACTGCCTTGTTATACTGCGTCGTCACGCTCGGCGTATAATCGTCCTTCCAGGCGCCCCAGCCGGGGTCTCCGTCACTGCCGACGCGGAACGTGATATCATTCAGAATCCGCCACGAATCGCCGACCTTGTAGCCCCAGTTCTGCGGGTGCGTCTTGCCCCATTCGCAGATAGAATAGATGATGTCATGGCCGGGCATTGTGCGGTTCAGTTCTTCAAGAAGCGTCGCGTAGGAGCAAAGCGTATTTTCCTGACGGCGGTGGTTCATCAGACGAAGCACGTTCTGTCCTGCTGCCAGATCCACCTCAATATCACAGGTCCGAAATACCGTATTGCCGGGCGTTTCGGGCACGAAACCGTCAAACTGAACAGCGTTCTCGCCGTAGCCGACCGCAACCTGAAGCCAGCTTCCCTGGCCCTCCTGTTTGGCCGTCGCATATGACACCGTCAAAGTATAACGACCTGCCGAAGGCACCGTAACGTCAAACGTAAGCTCACCGCTCCGATCCCCAACAGGCGATGCCGCGGGCCCCGTTCCGTCGAACGTTCCGAGGTCGGTCACACAGCCGTTCTGCTTCGAGGCGCGAAGCCCCGTAAGCGTACCGTCCACAGCTTTAAAGCACTTCACAAATCCGTCGCCCTTCACGCAGACGCTCTGAATGTTCGGCGCGTACACATACTTCGCATTCTTCCCGTCGGAGAAGGTCGCATTGTCCCACAAATAGTAGCAGTTGTCCACCTTGATGAAATCAATCTTCCAATCGGCGTACGACTGCGCATCAACCACCTCATGCCCGCACGTGCCGACATAAGCGCCGCTGCACAGGTTCGAGCCGATGTCATTGTACATGCCGTACAGAAGCCCTCTCTCGTGCACATAGTCGGACATTGCCATAAAGCCCGACGGAAAAGTCTCCGGGTTCGACGTCAGCTTCCCGTCCACCCGCTCGGGCAGGTAGCAGCCGTCATCCAAAACGACAATCCGGTAGCCGAGCTTATCAAGCCCGAGCCGCAGAAGGTCGTCGCACATCGCGCGCGTCAGCGCCTCGGTATTGCCGGTTCCGAACGCGTTCCAGCTGTTCCAGCCCATGGGCGGCAGGTGTCCCTTCTTCTTGCCGCACACGGGCTTGCCGTTGCCGAACGAATCATACCGGTACTCCGGCTTGACGGGCCGCGGGCCCTTCGCGATTAACGCATCGATTTCCTCTTTCATCTGTTCCTTGGTCATTTCAGTCTCCTTATATTACGCATTTATGTTTGACGCCCGTTCAAGCAGAGCGGTTGTCACATCGTCCTCTGTCATTTTATTTCCCGTAATCGATCACCTAGCCCGGCAGCATCAGGTTTAATCCGTACACGACCAAAGCCCATACCGGTCAAATCCGGCGCGTTCTCCTTCACTTCCGAAATCAATTCCGTACAGCGCTTTTTTTTGATGCCCCAACGTTCTCCTACAGCCGAAAGATCCTCCGCCGTTATACCGTTACGCTTTCCGTTTACGGCAGAAGTATGCCCCATGAAATATGTCTCACTGTATGTCAGGTCATAAGCCGGAGCAAGCTTCCAGCGTGAGTCATCATAAAGCATCGAAAAGTTCTTCAAATGATCATCATAATTGTGTGCAAATGCATTGAAACACATTACACGAAACAGTTGTTCAACCGCGGTCCTGTCTTCTCTGGTCAGCACATTGACCACTCGGAACAGAGTATCATACTCAGAAAGTGCATGCATATTCTGTTCTAAGATTCCGGCAAATGTGACAGTAAAGACCTTCTGTCCCTCTTGCCTGTCAAAGCGTTCGGTCTTAAAATATCCATCACAGTATCGCGACGGAATCAGCTGGGTTTCCGTCATAAGAATTCCGGCGTTTTTCGCGTAAAGAGAATAATCGTACTCTCTTCTGCCACTGCTTCGCTCATCGCTTCTCGCAGGAAACTTCACGATCCAATCTCTTCCGCACTCTGAGAGCAGAATCTTAGGCCTCGTTCCGCCGCTTGATCCTCCCAATCGGAACAGCAGGTCCAATTGTTCGGTTGTCTTTGATTCCAGAATCTGCTCGCATTCTTTTGCTATTTCGTCATAATCCAGTTCGCGGGCAGAATAGTCCGAAGCTTTCGACGGATAATACTCAAGCGCGCCCATCCCGGCATTTCCGACATAGGCAAGCCGTGTGAGCGTCGTTAAAGAATCTAAATGAATTCCCTGCTTTTTCAACGATCGAAGGAGCAGAAGTTCACCCCAACTGTCAGGAAGACTGTCCGCAAAAACGCCGAACAAGCCATGCAATCCATCGCGGGATGCCGCACCGGGGACAAAAACGCCCTCTCTGAGCGGGAGTGATATCGGGCTGATGGAGAAACCGTCCCGAAGCCATGAATCGCTGTAGGCAAATGCGACCAATCGGTCGGATGTCTCCGCCAGAGTTCCGACCGATTGCCCCTTATAAAATACATCCAGTGTTCTACCGTCCATCACGCAACACCTCCTCTATGGAAGCATATTGCGGTTCTGTAAAGAGCCGGTGCAGTTCCCCGGAGACTCCAAGTTCCATCGCAATCTTTGTAAGAGACTTCAAAGAAATATCGCCGGATTGCTCAAATTTCTTAAGCGCACCGTAGCTGACATTACACCGGGCCGCCAACTCTTTTTGCGTCAACTTTTTAAACTTTCGAATCCGCTTTAGTCTCTGTGCCAAAGCGACATCAATTTCCGTAGGCGTTTCCCATATAAATTCCATAACAGCAGCCCTCCTTATGAGTTGCCATTATTTTAGCAAAAACAGTTGTATTTGTCAATAATTGCTATTATTTTAGCAATTTATAAGTCTCATCCCAGCTCGTAATACTTGCTATATTTCTCCCTGAAATACCTCAGCAGCGGCTCGGCGGTGGCTTCGCGGCCGCAGACGGACTGAAGGACTTCCTTCGGGAGACGGCGGCTGCCGTACCAGTGGATGTTGCGGTTGAGCCAGGCGCGGATGTCACCGATGCGGCCGGCGGCCAGCAGGTCATCGACCGGGCCGAGGTCAGCCTCGATCTTATCAAGGAACATGCCGTCGTAGATGCTTCCGAGCAGGTATGTCGGGAAGTAGCCGAAGCTGCCGTCGCTCCAGTGCATATCCTGCAGGATGCCTTCGGCGTCGTTTGCGGGCACGATTCCGAGGTATTCCTGCATCAGTTTATTCCACAGCGCAGGCAGCTCGGAAACCGGTACATTGTCACGGAATATGGCCTTTTCCACTTCATAGCGGAGGATGACATGCAGACAGTATGTGACCTCGTCGGCAGCGGTTCGGATGAAGCTTGCGCGGACGTGGTTGATCTCCGCGGCAAACTCCTCAAGCGTCACGTCACTAAGCTCGGGCTGGAGCTTCTGAATGTCCGCGTAAATCGGTCTCCAGAAGTTGATGTTGCGGCCGAGGATGTTCTCGAAGAAGCGCGACTGGCTCTCGTGGATGCCGAGGTAGCTGCACCCGCCGGCAACCGTGTCCTTGAACTTCGGATTGACGTTCTGCTCGAAGATGGCGTGGCCGCCTTCGTGAATTGCCGAGAACATCGGATCGATGCAGTTGTCCGTGCGGAAATGGTTGGTCACACGCACGTCGGTTGAGCAGACGTCAAGCGTGAACGGATGCTCCGACTCGGCGGTCGTGCCGCGCCCGAAGTCAAATCCGATGTAGTTTAAAAGGTATTTCTCAACCTTCTTCTCAGCCTCGGTATCGTAGGTGCGCTGAAACTTCGAATCGTCCGGCTGCGGGGCAGCAAGAATCTTCTTCACAAGCGGCACAAGCCCGTCGCGAAGCTCGGTGAAGATGCGGTCAATTGTCGCCGAATCCATGCCGCGCTCGTACTCGTCAAGGAGCGCGTCGTAAATCTCCGTGCCCGGATGCGTGTACGACTTGATCTCCTTCGTAATCTCAATCATCTTCTCTAGATGAGGCTGGAAAATGCCATAGTCATTCGCCTTCTTCGCTTCCTCCCAGGCGCGCTCCGACTCGGTCGAAATCGCAACCTTTCTGCGGAATACCTCCTCCGGAATCCGACGGCTGCGCTCCTGGTCCTCGCGCATCGTCTTCACGATGAACTGCCAGTCATCGTCAAGCTGATTCCACTCGTCGGGCTCGGAAAGGCCCTTCAAAATGTCATAAAGCTCGTCTGAATTCGACAGGCGGAAAGCCTCCGTCTGCACATAATCCATCGCGTCGGCATGCGCCTCAAAACCGCCCTCCGGCATGATTGTGCGCATGTCCCAGTATAAAAGCTCTGCCATCGTCTCAAACTTCGCGAGACGGGCGTTAATGTCCTTTAATTTGTCCGGTAATTCACTCATAAAACCCACTTCTTTCCTACTCAAGTTCTTTCACTTTGATTCGCTCATATTCCAGAATCAGATCGCTGTAGGGGTCTGCTTTTTCATCGTATGCCGTAGATCTGCATACATCACCGTGTTCGTCATATTCAAACGTCGTAACCGTGACACTCAGCTCGTCCGTGATGGAAATCAGGCGCCCGTAGCCGTCGTATTTGACAGAAATGATCGGGAAATCGTAAATGCCGCTTGAGGGCATGCTCGCCACAACCTGCGTCACGCGGCCGTCTTCGTCGCACATGAAGCCAATCGGATATCCGTCCTCCTCAAACAGCTTATCGATGCCGACTGACATCTCACGGACTTCCTTATAGCTTTCCGGCATCGGAATGATCCAGAATTTCGACATATAAGCTTTGTCATCTTTATAGGTCTTCTTGGTATGCATCGTGCCGGTGGGCAAGTAAACCCACTCCTCCTCGGAGACCGTCTGTGCCATTTGTTTCTTCGTAATCTTCTTGCTCCCGACGGTGTATTCGATTGTGTATTCAGCAGGCGAATAGATACCGTCGTATTTGTCATTTAGCAGGTCCATGACATAATAACTCGTAATGCGGCCCTCGTCATCGTAGGTATACCAGATACCGCCGTAAACCTGCAGAGCCTCTTCCTTCTTCTCTGTGGCGGCGTAAGACTCAATCTGCCCGAGCTTTCCGTCTTCCCTGTAATAGTATTTTCTCCTGATGTATACGCCGTTCTCATTCACGAAGCTGATGGACTTCCAGTAACCCTTGTCATCATACTCCAGCTCATAGCTGTCGCTCGGCGCTATAAGGCCGTCCTCTCCGGGAAGAACATTGACAGGATCCCGATAGAACGCGGTCACATCCGACCCTTTGTAAGTGCTCCTGATGATGGCGCCGCTCTTTTCATAAACGGTGTCCATGACCATGCCGTCGCTTCGGTCGAAATGTGTCTTGCGGCCGTACTCGTCGTAGCCGTAGTGCTCCACTTCCTTTTTGCCGGTGGCATCGGTTATCGTATAGACAGACAGGAACGACTTCGCGCCGTCCGGCGCAGGCGTTAAGGTAGGCATCGGCGTCGAAGTGGGTGTCGGTGCCGCGGTTCCGGTCATCGGAATCGTCACCTTCGGCTCCTCCGTACCGCTGTCGCCGGTGTTCTTCTTCGCCTTGTTCTTTGAAGAAATGACCCCGGCAAATGTGACACCGATACCGGCAAAAATCAATACTGCGGCAACAATTGCGATGATGAGCGACTTCGTGCTGCGGAGCTTTGTCTCCGCGGCATCGGCCGTTTCCGTAACAGTCTCGGGTACGTTCACGTTGTTCTCATTTAAGTTGTTCTCATCCATGCTCATTCCTCCCTCTTATCACAAAATTTATTACGACATTTATTACGACATTTATTGCGACATCCGTGTCTCATTTCAGGATTCTGTAAGAGCCATTCCGATTAGCACCCACATGCTCTATAACCCCGTCCTCTTTAAGTTGTTTCAACCCTCTTTGAACCTGACGCTGGGACAATCCAAGACGTTCAGCCATTTTGGCGGCAGAAAGCGTTCCATTTTCCACAATCAGGTTTAGGATTCTGTCTTCTGTCTTCCCGGTCGAACAGCAATATTCACCGTTCAATTCTTTCAAAAGATCACGAATCAGCTCAAGCATGAACTGCACAAATACCGTAGACTCACCGGCAGTATTGGCGTCGTTCAGCGCCATATAGTATCCGTCCTGTCGCTCATGTATAACAGACTCTATCGGAAGCCACAGGAAGAACTCCTGCCATTTGGCCAGTATCAGTGTATGCCAAAGCCTTCCGGTTCGCCCGTTACCATCAGAAAAAGGATGTATGAACTCAAACTCGTAGTGGAAAATACAACTCTTAATTAACGGATGCAGCTTGGATTCTTTTAGCCATTCAAATAATTGACCAATCAAATCCGGCACATAATTTGCCGGTGTTCCGGCATGAATCAGCTGATCTCCGGCATAAATCCCAACGCCTTTACTCCTGAATCTTCCGGCCTCTTTTACCAAACCGCTCATCATGATTTTGTGTGCCTTGAGAAGATCGTTTACCGAATACGGATTCAACTTTGCAATTAGCTCATAGGCCTCATAGGCATTCTTCACCTCGCGTATGTCTTGAGGCGGTCCCAAAACTCTCTTACCGGCAATAACATCACTTACCTGATCAATTGTCAGGGAATTCTGTTCGATTGCCAAAGATGAATGGATGGATCGGACACGGTTTTCACGGCGCAGTTTTGGGCTTTTCGAAAGCTGCTCCGATATTGTCATCCGTCCTGTAAGTTCTCCGATTTCAATCACAAGATTAGTTAATTCCTCCGTCATTGTAAACGGAGGCGTGTACGAATCACCCATAAAAACTCCTGTCCTCTTGTAACAGCCGCTTCAGCATCTGCTCCCTGTTCTCAAGGAACAGCCTGGTGACCTGATAGCTGTCTGTTTCCTCATAACCGACCGGGTGCACCGCCCCGTCGTCAAAGCTCAAAATCCGCGCATCCGGAATGCCGAGAAGAATCGGCGAATGCGTCGCGATGATGAACTGCCCGCCGGCCTTCACGCTCTTCACAATCTCGAGAAGAAGCGTCAGCTGCCGCTGCGGGGAAAGAGCCGCCTCGGGCTCGTCAAGAAGATAAATCCCACGCCCGCGGAAGTTCGTCTGCGCAAGCGCCAAAAAGCTCTCGCCGTGCGAGCGCCGATGGTAGTTTTGCGGCGTTCCGCCGATTTCGTGGCTGTATTCGTCCTCCGCCGACGCGACGTTATAAAAGCTCTCCGCCCGCAGGAAATACCCCCACGGTTTTCCGGCGCCCTTCACAAGCGTCAACGCGTGGCAAAGCTCGGAGTGCGAATCATACGTCGAGAACCGGTAGTTTCTCGTGCCTCCCTCAGGGTTAAAGCCGTAGCTGATGGCAATTGCCTCAAGAAGAGTAGACTTCCCTGTGCCATTTTCCCCGACGAAAAATGTGACGCCGCCGTCAAAATCAAGTTCCGTGAGCTCCGCAATCGCAGGAATGTCCCGCAGGTAACTGTCCTGCCCAATCCGGTCCCAGTCAATCCGCAGGCCGCGCAATAGTAAATCCGTCATACTTATACCCCGATAAATCATCTCTCCTCATTTTATAATACTCACGAGGGATATGCAAGAAAAGACTGCTCTCGCTCATGGAAAATACGACACCAACCCCTTTCGTCTCCCTCCCGTCGAAAACCCGTATAAAAAACAACATCCCCGTCAACGACGAGGATGTCTTCCATACTGCTGTGCAGTATCTTGCTGAGAATTACAAGGTTGTCCAGACTCGGTAACGACTTCCCGGACATCCACTTGTAAATTGCCTGCGGGTTTTCAAAGCCCATGGCGCTTTGGACGTCCTTCACGGTGTAGCCGTTTGTCTTAAGTAGTTGTTTAATGTGGTTGCCCGTCTCCGGAAGGCGGATTGATACATACATCGGTTCCATTTTACACCTCCGTAAATCACGTGTATACCCGAATGCCAATCCCGAACTAGGGTATTTCAGTTTAACCGATTCCAATCGGAAAGTCAATTGTATTTTTCACAATTGCTTCCCGTAGATTATGCATTTCCACATCCCGTAAAGAAAACAGAAAACCGCCTGCAACACAGCCATGAGGGTTACTCTCCGTCAACCGGTTCAGCACGAAACCTTTTTCATGGATTTCGGCACTGTAAAATGCCTGCAAATTCGTTGCTCCTTGACAGGTGTCCGTTCATCCGAATACAGTTTAAGTCTCATCATTCACATACGATATAAAACCGAAAACAGTTGAATCCAATCTCAGATCAACATATGTTCAGCCATATATCAACCATAGTAATCGACAGGATTCCCCCCCTGCCGGGGGAACCGGGTTTTGAGTTTTCGTGTTACAGGCAGTCGGGTTAAATCTCGACAAAGGTGGTGGCGTTGGACACCTTAATCTGCGTATCCAGCTCAGAGAGGAGTTTGGTTCTTCTCTCCTGAATTTCGTCCACCTTCCTGCGGACATCCAACGGGTCAACAAGCTCCGCCGTGTTCTCGGAAACGTAGGTAGCAACAACCGCGAGGGGTTTGTCGTCCTTCGTCTTGGTTTCCTTCCCGAGAATGCTAAGACGCATGCTTTCGGCAGTCGCTTCGAGCTGCTTGTTCTTAGAATCAACGGCAAGGAGGCGGTTATTTACTTCGGACTTCATCTTGTCGAGAAGAAGCCCTTCGAAGTCGGAGTCTTCGTAATAGCTGCCGCTACCGCGCATGCGACTGCGAAGCGCGATTGCACCGGCCACCGTGTAGTCCCCGAATGTGGTGTGGATTATGGTGTTGGCATTCGACGCCACAATCGCGGCGTCAAGCTTCCGGAAGCGCTTAATCAGATCCATAATCTGCTGATATGCGCTCTCGACATCCTTACGGAAGGTTTCTTCCTCCGTGCGTGCATCCATAACCTTCGTTTCATTGTGTTTCTTAACATCCGTAAAGGAGGCCTTGGCGATCTTATCGCCAATTTTCTTAACCAAAAGGTCTCTTTCATCAAGAGCCTGGGTTACTAACAATTTCTCTGCCATGGTTTTCTTCCTCTCTATTCTTTCGTTTTTTTGTTTTCGCTGTTGTGACGTTATTGTATTACATCTTTCGTCATTCGTCATTGAACCTGTAGTTTAATTGCTTTACTCCAAAAAGAAAACCGCCTGCCGATACGGCAAGCGGTTCTATCCCCGTCTATAACGCTATGTTCAAATGATTTATGCGTGTAACTCTATGGTCAATGTATTCTATTGAATCCATCCAGTCAACAATCAATACTGCCGGTCTATGCCATCCATATAATCCGAATGGATTTATATATGTTCTACTTGTTTTTTTACTAGTTGTTTGTTAAAATCTCATATTACAGATTTGTTCTTTGAATCTCGTTTTTCGGTCGTTTTTCGACGATTCTTTTCAAATCTGAATAAAAAAATGTGAGGGAAAGATGAAAAGAAATTCTGTTTTTCGAACAATTATTACTTTGCTGCTCATTGTATCGATGACAGCTGGAATGGCTGCCTCCTTGGGAAAGAAAGCTAATGCAGCCTCTACAATTACAGTCACTTGGTTAGGCAACGGTGGCAAAAATAGCTCGGGGCAAACATCGCACAAGACATATTACTATGGTTCCTCAGTAACACTTAAACCTTCTTCTACGTTATATACTCGCTCGGGTTATACCCTTACAGGTTTTACTGTAAACGGAAAAACATACAGTGTAGGAACCAGTTTTACAATTACAAAAGACACTACAATCACTTGTAATTGGAAGCAGCTCCAGTGCACGGTAAAAATTTGGGATAAGGCCATTAGCCCAACCGGTGCCGGAAAGACCACTCCCAAGGTAAAAGTAGGTGTACAAACTGGGACCACACTTTCTAAAGCATTGTCCGCTGCCAAGATTTCCGCCACTGCAGCTAAAGGCTATACCAGAACCTGGTATAATGTTAATGGTGGCACTGTTATCTCCACATCAAGAGTAATAACCTCTGATATTTCGATTTACTATGTTGATACTCCCAATACCTGCAAGGCCACATTCATTTATGGGAATCAGAGCAAAACAGTGACCTTGACCACCGGCAAAACTATTGAATCAAAAATTACCCGTTTGGACTTTACAACCACTCCCACCGCCAACCTTGTTGGATGGAAGAAAGATAACGACCCGTTAGGTGATGTAATCTATACTCCCGGAAATAAATGCATTATTGAAAGTAGCAGCAGTCAAACTTATCGTGCCGTTTTCCTTCCCTTTACCAAAAACACAAAGCAAGATATTAAGGTAGTTATGAGTAGGGAAGAACTAATTGCACTACAAAACCAGATTGCCGAAGACCACAATAAACTTCGAGAAAAGTACGCCACGAAATTTGCGAACCACAGAGTTTTAACCCGTGGTAGCATTGGCGCTAGTGTTGTAAGTATGATGGTTGGAGGTATCCCTGGAATTGTCATCGGTGGAATCTCTATCATTGCCTGTATTTATGCTGAGGCTACTGATGATTTATCACTTATAGAAAAGCAGCTAAATCTCTATGAAACTCAATATGACAATATCAAAAGGGCCTTAAATGAAAACAATGCACGCTACAAAGTAAGCTTTACAGCAAAAACAAATAGTTTTTGCGTTACCACCAAATGTGATCATGTAGATTATTACTTTAACTGTGTGTTGGGCGGAATATAAAAACTCTCTAAAAAACGACCATCCGGTTTTGCCCTACTACACCAAGACCAGTAAGAGAAAGCTTTAATTCTTCTGTTAACAGCAATGGAATAAGCTCTCTCTCAACAAAAGAAGGGTCAAAAGAGAAAACCGTCGTTTTCTCCTTTGACCCTTTTACTTCTCAGCAAAGACTTAATTGTTATGGTTTTTCTTTTTTAGCTAAGCACTTCCAAGAACTTAATCATTTTTTCCGTGAGAAGAATACTCTCCTTCTTATTTTTCCGAATGCGAATATTCTTTTCTTCCTCCAAGAAAAGATTTGCCTCATTTATGTCTGTAACTACACCCTTGATTATAGAATAATCGCTCGTCTTCGTTATCTTTACTTCATGATTCAAGAGAGAATCATCAATTGAAAAATCCGAGTAAACTATTTCAGCTTTATCATTAATCTTAAAGGTATCGAAGGGTTCCAATCCTATAATCATCATTGGAATGGTAAGCTGATTCATCATTGGCGGTAAATAACGCAACACCTTCTCATAAGACCCACTTGCAGAATCGATGTTTCCTGCAATCTTCATATTATCTGTAGCGCACACATAAATACCTATCTGCCCTTGGATTGCTTTTTCAACATGATTCAATTCACAGGAAAGAACAGGTTTAAGCAGATTCCAAGCAATTGCCTCTCCATGATTGAATGCCACTTCTACACAAAAAGCATTGTCACAGGCAAAGTCAAGACGCCATTCCGTATTGCCTATTTCTCCGGTTTTGTCATTGAAAATATCTACCTCAGCTTGCCACCCAGGAATCTCTAGCATTCGCCTTTTCAAAATACTGTTGATAGAAGGAGTCACGCTCTTAAATGTACTCTTCCGTGCTGCATATTCAGCTTTCTTCAACAAAAAATCCTCAATCAGTTCCTCATCGCTAATATCGCGAAGAGCCCCAATGAACTGCTCATATCTTTCTTTTAAGTCAGGATTGCTATCGATTATAGCCTTTGCATGTCTGTGTGAATACTCAATAAACCTCATAAAATATCTCCTCCATAATAAGTTCTACTTTTCTTTGCTAATTATGTCGTTCAAAACTGCCCCCATCCGCGTAATCATCGGAACAACCAACGCATTCCCCATGCAGAAATACCGCATTCGTCTAGGCATGCCGGAATTTGTCCAATCATCATCAAAACCCTGCAGGCGCTCGGTTTCAATGGGGGTCAGGATTCTAAGTCTCCCATTCCCCGGATCAGCTACTACATGAGTGCTTCTGTTCAACGTCGATTCACTTGTCAGCATCGTGCGACCAGGCTTATCCCAAGAATCAGGGAATGCCACCGGCCCCTCAGAGAACATATACTCATGTCCTTCTTTTGTTTTTCTCGGTATCTTCTTTGCGCCTTTCAGAAATACCCACTTGGGTTTCTGTTCTTCAGAAATATAGAACTCTTCAGCCACATTTTCCTGAAGAATCTGTTTCATTACGATGGGCTCGATTTCCTGCTCAGTCGCATCGCACGTGAAGATTTTCCCCTCATGCATGTATCCGGATTTTTCAAACGCAAACGCGAAACTATCAGAGATTCTTACAATATCTTCATCGGTATTATATGGGCTCAAGTCTCCCTCAAGCATTTTCCCAATCTCAGAAAGCGGAAATGCCTGCGCCATAAAGCCATTTGAGAAGATAATCTCTTCCGGATTTTTCTTCTTCATTGCTTTCCCGTATTGTGTATTATCTCTGTAAGCGAAGATAAAGGTTCTTTTACGTCTCTGTGCAGCCCCGTACTGCGCAGCGTTAACAACACGCCATTCAGCGGAATAACCGAGCCCCGCTAAACAAGCAAGAATAATGCCAAAGTCTCTTCCTCTTTGACTCGCCGGCGACTTCAAGATTCTATCTACATTCTCGAAGAGGCAGAACGGGGGATTCTTGGCAATAATAGTATCGCGAATCTGCCACCAAAGAACACCCTTCTTTCCCTCAATTCCATGCGAGGAGCCCAAGGCATGGGCAACGGAATAATCCTGGCACGGGAAACCTCCACAGAGCAATGTGTGGTCCGGAATGCTCTTCTTGTCCATTTTGGCGATATCTTCACCGGTATGGTATTCTCCTCGCAAATCCTTTAAATCACCAAAATGCGACACATAACAATCATGCGCCCACTGGTTCACTTTTTCCGGTTCCCACTGCGAGAACCATGTTGTTGTCCATCCAGTTTGAAGGCGTTCCATTCCCAAACGGAATCCGCCAACCCCCGCAAAGAGTTCGCAAATAGTTTTTTTCATTTCTAAGTCCTCCTTGGCTTCTAGCCATCTCACTTATTTTTTTGAGCCCGAATTCGGTAGCACCATCGGATGATGGATCATGGGCTCTTATATAGATTAACTCGTCACACAACAATGCAGTGCGAGGAAATCCCTTTGGTTTCGATTCAACCTTTTCGAAATCATCCCCTAAAGATTACATCATTATGGTATTCAATGAAATCCTTCTGCGGAAGAAACTTGTCTGGCAAATGAATGCTTTTCCCGGAAAAACTTATAAACCATTCCTTCGTTTCTGCATCCATTTTGCATTCCGAAATGTCTTTGGAAATCACTATTTTGTAATTCTTATCAATCGTAATGAATCCTCTATCAAACGCTTTGTCATGAAGCGGATTCAAACATAATCCATTGCAAGGATTTGTCTTCTCAGTCTTGTCATCGCTTTCAGCCCAAGGCTTAATATGACTGGCAATCAGAAGCTCATTCTGGTTGATGCCTGTAACACAGCAGCGATAATTATATGCACTCAAAACCGACATTCGGAAATAGTATTGTCCGACTAGCGTTTTAATAACACTCTCACGATAGGTTCCGGCAGGGATAGTATCAATATCTTTTGCATCAATCAGCGTCGTTAACTCAACATTCATCAGCTTAGCTTTGATACGCTGGGCCTCATTTGCCAACTCCAGCCCGTTATTGGCAAATTCTTCAAATATCTCTTTATCCAATTTGCTTCCATGGGCCATGGCATTTACATGACGTTCTTGTAGAATCGGGTCATAATGAGCGAGATTGTGCATCTTTAGTCCAACTGAACCTGGTGTTCTCCCAAGAACTTTTGCCAGCTCAATAATGTCCGGGTTAGTTTGGCCGATTTTCCCGAACGGTGTCCTGCTATACAAATCATAAGCCAGTATAGTCTCGTCTCTACTCCATTTTACTCCAGTTCTATCTTCCATTTTTGTTACCCCATATCTTTCATCGCATTTATCTTCATGTGCCGGATAATGGCTGGAGCCACATCACATTTTCCACAACGCCAAAAGATCAAAACAACCCGATCCACATGTTCTGGAAGACCCAAAGGCCCAGCAGGAAGCTGGCAGCATTGGCGATTGCGGAATAGATGATGCAACGCCGGCGGTGCGATTTTCCATCCGTGAATTTGAGACTCGTGAGGTAATATACGGCTTCGATGATGCAGATGATTAATTCTGCAACGATGAGGCCTATAAACACGCCCATGGAAATCGTGTCGTCTTTGACGGTATATAAAAGATATGCGTTGAGCATAACCCGCGTCACGATGTTGATGATCCCAAAATGCTGCCAGTTCTCTTTCCCGGCAAGGCCGAATATAGCGAAGAGAATAGCCTCAACAACAACCGTCAGAATGAAATCCGCTATGGTATTTTCCACATAATCGAAAAGGCTTTTTTGCGGAATCCAAACGATTTCTCCGGTCGCCGAATCGTAATCAAAGACCGCATTGTAACCTTCTCTCCTGACTTTGTTGCTCAGAATGCTCAGTATGATACGTTAAATATTTCAATCCACAGCTTTGTATATATCATGCTGCCTACCAGGAAACTGGTAAAATTGGCTGCAAGTGCATACATAGTGGTCAGTTCCCTGGCCTTTTCCCCTTCTTTGTCCTCGTCCTTTCTGCGTAGGGTTATCTTGTAATAGACAGCCTCCAGGATGAAAATGACAAACTCTATGAAGAGAAAGCACAGCATTGCGAAGCCCGAGGTCATACCTTCTGTAATATTGTTCACAAGAAATACGTTGAGCAGAATCTGTGTCACGGTATTGGCAATCAAAAAGTGAATCCAGTTTTTCTTCTTTGCCGCGAAACCGAATGCAATAAGCAAAAGCCCTTCACAAATGAGTGTCAGAAGATAGCATCCTATGGCACCTGACACATATAGCATCCGGCTTTCTTTGATAATCTCATGGATTTCCCCGGTGCTCACATCGTATTCAAAGACAGCATTGTATCTTTCTTTCGTGACGGTATTGCTCCTGTAAACCTCACCGTCAAGCGAAACAATCACCACGTCAAAGGTTTTCGGGACCATGTACCCAAATCTGTAAGTGGTTCCGCCCGACCTGTAACAGCTCTTTCCTACCGGAGTGATATGAATCCCCAAACTAAATATCTTGTCAATTGCCTGATGTTCCTTCTCGCCGGGGTTTTCCTTTTTCAGCCGGCTTATTTTGTCTTCTTTGTAGCGGTCGTGTCCGCCTCCGCCACTCAAAGCAATATAGTATTCTGCCGGCGCGTTCTTCACTCTTATCGTAATGCTCGGCTTCGGTCCGTTGTCTGCCTTTGTGTTTCTTACGAAGAGCGGCAGCATAAGGCACAGAATCAGCAGCAGACCGAAGATGGTTTTTCTGTTTCGTTTCATGGCTTCCCCCTACTCATACTCCTGCTCAACCCGCTTCAGTTCGGCGCGGAACTGGCGCACGACGAAGTCGGGGGAGAGGATGCGGACGTGCGGGCCGAGGGCGAAAATCCAACCGAGGAACTGGTCGCTCAGGGCGACGTCCACGGTGGTCTCCGACCAGCCCTCGCGGGTCGACGGGAAGATCGGAATCTCGCGCCCGAAGCGGTCAATCATGACGCCCACATACTCGTTGGCAAATGCTATGCGGACCGCTGTTTTCTCGCCTCCGAACATGGAAAAGTTCATCTTTGCGTACTTTGCCAGATTGAATTCGCGGAAGGCGTTGCGGCCGGTCCGGCGCTCGTCGAGGACGCGGATGTTCTTCATCTTGTCCACGCGGAAATGCTTGATGCAGCCGGCCTGCTCGTCGTACGCGATCAGGTAGTAATTCTCGTCGGTCCACGTCATGGCCCAGGGGCTCACGACGTACGGCTCCTCGCGGTGCGGCTCCATCTTCTTCTCGATGTTCCACTTCATGTATTCAAAGCTGAGCTGGCGGTTGTCGGCGATGGCGCGGTGGATGTCATCCACGAAGTAATAGATGCTTTCGTTCATCGTCTTGATGCGGCCCTGCACCGTCACCTGGCGCTTCAGCTGCGAAGCCTCATACTCGCTTGCCATGCCGGTCAGCTTGCGGATGAGCTCGTTCGTCTTCTTCTCGCTGATGAACTTGGAGGACTGAATGGCGTCCACCAGAAGCTTCAGCTCCGCAATCTCGAACTGCTTGCTGCCGACATGGTAATAGAAGTACCGGCCGACCTTCTCGCCGATGACATCGACGCCGAGCACGCGGAGCGCCTCGAGGTCGTCGTACAGGCTCTTGCGGTCCGCGGTCACGCCGTACGCCTCAAGCGCCTTCTGAATCTCCGGCATGGTAATCATATGCTCATCGTCCGTCTTCTCGATCATGATGCGGCTCAGGTAATACAGCTTCAGTTTCTGATTCGCTCCCTTCGGCATAAGGGGCCTCCTTCTCGCGTGCGCACGCGCGCGAAAGATTTGATGATTTATTATATCACATTTTCCGACGGAATGCGAGTGTTTTGTGGGTGATTTATGGTACAGTGAGGAAAGTCAGTCGCGAAGGCAGCCAAATTACGGAAAAGCCACGTCTCTTCGTTCTTAAAGCAAATCTTTTGTCTTGCCCGCAAGGTACAAAGGCATATTTGTGATAAGGCCATCTTTCCTGTATCCTCGCTTTGAGTATCGTATTGCATACTTCGGGCGGCAATCCGAGACATACTTCTTGAAGGATGGAGCAGACTTATCTTCACCGCCTTTCGCTTCCACGGGGATGATTTCCGTTCCGTATTGCAAGACAAAGTCAATTTCACTGTTCTTGTCGGAATAATATCGGGGCTCTATCTCGAACTGTCCTCGAAGCTGCTGTAAAACATAGTTTTCCGTCAGGGGGCCCTTGAACTGATAATCGCTTTTTAAGAGGATGGCACTGTTATCTATTCCTGCCATCGTTTTCAGAAGGCCGGTATCAAAAACAAACAATTTGAACTGATCTGTTTTATCGAACGCTGCCAGCGGATGCTCCATCTTGGAAACGTTATGGACGCGGTTAATCATCCCGGCTGAAACAAGCCACTCGATTGCCTCTTCAAAGTCTCTTGCTCTGCCGCCCTCTCTTACAGCCCCATACATGAACTTCTCATTGGGTTTGGCAAGCTGTGAGACAATACTGCGGAACACCATCAGAATTCGACCGCTGTTGACCTTACCATTGTGTTTAGAAAAGTCGTTTTCGTATATTTCGATCAGTTCTTTCTGGATTTGTGAAACACGGGCCGGATCCTTGTACTTAATCCATGAGGAGACACATTCCGGCATTCCTCCGATAATCAGGTAGTTATTATAGGCGTCCATCAGCCGATTGTGAAAGATTTCCTCAATCTGCTGTTCCTTTTCTATGCTCTCATAATAGGCAAACAGAGTCGGATCGGCCGCATCCAGGAATTCATCAAAACACATCGGATATATATCAAGAAGATTGACCATGCCAACCGGGTAGGATTTGGGCCTTGCGAGAAGCGTTCCCAAAAGACTTCCGGCGGCAATAACATGGTATTCGTTTGCCTTCTCCTTGAAGTATTTCAGAGCATTCAAGGCCTCGGGGCATTCCTGAATTTCATCAAAGATGATCAGTGTTTCACCGGGAACGATTCTTTCTCCAGAGAGCATGGATAAAAGTTCAATAATGCGTTGGGGATTTTTGTTGATCTCAAAAACAGATTTGAGTTCATCCTCTTCATCGAAGTTGAAATAGACAAAGCGGTCATAGTAGTTCCCGCCAAACTCTTTCATCAGCCATGTCTTTCCGACCTGTCGTGCACCTTTTAGAACCAAGGGCTTGCGGTCTTCACTTGCTTTCCAGCGAACTAAATCCTGAATTGCCTTTCGTTTCAAGCTAATCACCGTCCTTTTTCCAGTATCCGATTCTACATTAACACATTTTTCCGCCCTTTTCAATGTGGCATTGCACATTTTTCTGACTTTTTCAGGATGTTTTTGCACATTTTTCCGCCTTTTCTGTTCTACTCTCGCACGTTTTTCCAGCTTTTTAAATGTGATTTCTACACATTTTTCCGGCAAATGACGCGAAAACTGTAGCAGTCAATAAAAGTAGACACGAAAAATATTTTTTGGTTGTTTGATTTTTCAAAAGTGGACATGAGCCACATTTTTGAACCGTTTAATTTTTCAAAAATAGACATGTGGCGTTTTTTTCAACAGATTACTGTTTCA